>NZ_LOAR01000008.1:0-309968 GCF_001620885.1 Klebsiella sp. D5A
TCGTGACATAAAAACGCCCCGTCCGGGAAGAGACAAAACGGTCGCCTGCGCTCAGACTCTTTTTCGTTTTTGCCGGAGCAGGATATGTCCCGGCCTCACCGTTGTCTGGCTCCCCCTCCGGTAACCCGTATTGTCCGTTTTTATACTGGCGTAACAGTATGCCACTGTGACCATCCCTGACTTTATAGCAGGGAGATTTCGGGTAATCAGCGACCGGAGCCAGATGCATATACAGGCTGTAAAACTCCAGCCAGCTCTTTTCCTTTTGCGGGTCAGGCTTGCACTGTGATTTCACCAGCACAAAGCTGCTGCTGTAGCGCAGTTGTTGTCCGCAGTATGGCGCTGTCAGGTATTCATTGTTTATCCGGTACGCCACTACCGTACCGTCTGCCATAAACTGGAGAGGTAGCGGTTCTTCAGTATTAACGGCGTCTGGTTTTAGCGCCGAGAAAGGATTAGAGACATCGCTGATATGGATCCCGCCGTGCCACAGGCCATTCGCGCCCAGCAGCCATGTCCCGTGCGCTTCCCCGTCGATAAGCCGCATGACATCGTCCAGTGCGCAAAGTTCTTTACCGTTGGTGTCCCTCAGCGGGTAACTGATTTTCATATGCGTTCCTTACCTTGAAATCCTTCCGCGCCGTCGGGGTGGGACCAGTTCCAGTGTGGTTTTCCTGAAGGTCTCCGTGACACCTTTCAGTGACACCCCGGTACCGGGGATCAGATAATTCGCCACTTTCAGCACCATCATTCCCTCAGAACCATGCTCGATCCCGTTTTTACTCAGCTTCAGATACGATCCGCCGCCATTCAGCGTCAGTATCTCCGGCGTGCTGATGGAAATCCCGTCCTCGCAGCTGGTTATCGTCACCTGCTGCTTTGCCAGAAGCCCCATCGTGTTGTGCTGCGCCTGAATATCAATATCTCCCTGATTAGCCACCAGCTTCGCCCCCTCTTTATGCACAAACAGACCGAGGGCTTTTTCCACCGTTACCGACAGATTTTTCATCGCACCGAGATCAAGATGCTGACCGGCATTGATCATGGTGTTGCGGGTGCTGCTGAGCTGAAGGTGTTCACCTGAGGTCAGTGCCACTCCCTGCGGCGCGCTCGCCAGCAGCACCGCCGACCGGAGGTCCCTGATTTTGTCGGTCACAAAATTTATCTGGGTATTGATGTCGCAGATCAGGGCCCCGGCCGCGTCGGCGGCGCTGTTCAGGGCCTGCATCTGGCTGTTTGCCTGGTTAATCTGGTTGATGGCAGGGGCCATTTCAAGCACAGGCCCCTGCGCTTTTGCCTGTTCATCCGCCGTCAGGTAGAGGCCTTTGGCTGCGCGGACCGCGCCAAACTCATCCGTTCGCAGCTCAAAACCAGCGCCGCGCTGCTCACGCTGTGCGTTAACCAGATGGCCCATATTGAGCTGGCTTTTGCCGTACTCGGTGGCGAGCTTGATATGCTCTTCCTGGCGTTTATCCTCCATCCGCAGCTTATTGTTCGCCGGCGTGCGCCACACGTTCCGCGTATGATTCTCGCTGGTAACATGGTCCGGATGCTCTGAATCATGCAGGGCATAAGCGATGTAGGGACGATCCGGGTCTCCACCGTCAAATACCACGGCCACTTCCGTTCCGTCGAGAAGCGGTGAGTGCAAGCCGTAAGTATCACCGGCATACGGTTTCGCCAGCCGCAGCCACAGATACGCATAGCCCTGTTCGGTACTGTTGCGGTCAAAGTCCAGTTTCACTTGATAGCGGCCTTCCTGGTCGAGCCAGGAACAGGTGTCGCCTTTCTGTGTGCTTTCCACCCGGGCAGGCAGTGAACCAGCTATCACCGGGCGACTGAGCAGCGCCGGACGGTAACAGACGGTTTCGCTGTAGGGGATACCCTCAAACGTCAGCGTAAAGCTACTTTTGCGTGAACCGCTGGTGCGTACCGTGGTGATGACGATACCTTCCTTAACGGCATCGGGTAACGAGCCGTCCGTTTCCAGAACCTGGCCCGGCGCCAGATGAGGGCTGGAGGAATGCCCGGTGACGTGATATTGCGCGTTCAGAATGCGTTCGTGACGCAGACGGGCAAAGAACGCACCGCTCTCGGTACTTTCCGCGTCACCTGCTGTCAGGAACGGCTCCGCGTAATGGTACGTTTCACCGGCGGTGATCCCTTCCTGGCTGCTGATACTTTCCGTGCTGTCCTGCGGCGTCAGCGCTTCCCGGTAGTTGTAGTCCCGGGTGGCCACCCTTCCGCTCACCACGTTATATGCGGTCTGAATATCCCAGATGCTCTCCTGCCCGCTGTCGCTCATCCCGGCCTGGTTGCGCAGTGGCAGCGTGACGCCAAATTCATACTGCTGCTGGCTGTCCTGAAAAATCACCACGTCCTGTTCAAGACGGCTGTCCATTTCATAGCGCCAGTAAATACCCACCTCCGCCAGCAGGCGCTGGATAAACTCAAGGTCAGTCTCCCGCCACTGGGTGATGAGCTCCCGGGAGGGATAATTACGGGAGAGCCGGAACTCGAAATCAGGCCCTTCCAGACCGTGTTTACGCAGTATCTTTTCCACAACTTCAGTGACTGACTGATTGAGATAGATTTCGCTCCCTTTCGTATAGTCCAGAAGGGCGATGCGGGGAACGATCGTTAGCGCGTAACGGGTATCGTCATTTGACGTGGATATCCGGCGAAACGACTTCACCACGCCAAATACCGTCCGGACCGGCAGCGCCGGGGTGCCGTCAAATAGCGGGGTCAGAAAAGTGAATGAAGCTGGTTTCAGCAGTAATGCGTCGCAGGCAATATCCGCAGAGGAGCAGGTGACCGCCACGTCATACCGCCAGGGCTGACTGAGGGATTCCATCGAACGGAAGTTCAGCACATCAAGAAACTCAGTACAGCCATGAACGTCCATCCAGTAGCGTGACTGCCCCGGCAGTTGCTTTACCAAACTGGTTGCATCGTTTATCAGCCTATTCCTCATCGCTTCACTCCATCTTTTCTGGCATTAACATCCATCACAAGGTCCTTCATTCGTTACCCTCCGCCGTCCCGCACCGTAGCAGCCCTGTCCCCCCGCCGGTTTTACGCACGCTACCGCCCTCGCTGTCCTCCTAAAAGAACCCAAAGCGCACTGAGTAATGCAGAACGGTGTTCTTTTATTTAACGCCCGGAATAGCAGTCACTCAGCAATAAATGTGCAAGAAAATCCCGTTCGTATCCGCGTACTGCCGGAGTACGTTCAGTTTGAATTCAGCGGCATCTCGGTTCAGATCGGGAGTGACTGCGTAATGCTGAAAAAGACGATAAGCAGAATAAAACAAATAAACTGCCAATATTTTGTCAGACGAGAGAATGAAGCCGTCTGGACGCAGGGCGGAAGCGGTGGCTTCGCAACAACAATATTCCATACTGAAAACTATTCCCTGGCGTAAAAAAGCGAGCGCGCGGTACAACAGGGAGGAAACCATGCCACAGTAGAATAAAGAAAGTCCAGCCCCGACCGGGCCAGACTAACTTTTTAAGATTAACGCCCGAATCACATTGAGAAATTACATATAAAAGACCAGAGCCATTGATCATGTCGTAATATGGCGGGCGGTTCGCACATATCCAGAATAAGCGACAAAAACGCACCATGAAATACATTTCTATCCTGATTTACATCAGTAAGCGCCGCCTGACCGTTATGTCGTATAACCCGCTAATATTATCCAGTCGATACTGACAGGGATAATATTCCCCTGGCCATAAAGCGCAGCGGCAGCTTGCGCACCTACCGTCTGACAGACAAAACCCGCATATTGTCTTCAGACACGGCGAAGACTGGCCTGCGCCATCGCCAGGGCATCTTCCCCTGCCGGCAGCCGCGAAGGGGCCTGAGGATCGTTCACCATCCGCCAGACGGCCTGAGCGACATCCGTCGTCAGCGTCACGCTGGCGTTATCCTGCATGCTGTCGAAGATCTGCTGGCCGAGCGTCGCATAGCTCTCCGGGAGCTGGCCCATCGTTCGACGAGCGTTTTCCCCGAAGCGGGTCTGGGGAGCGCGTCCCGGCAGGATCAACCCGACGCGAATATTAAAAGCACGAAGCTCCAGCGCCAGCGACTCCGTGAAGGCATTCACCGCCGCCTTACTCGCGGTGTATACCGCCAGCAGGGGCATCGGTTGCAGGGTGACCGCCGAGGTAATATTAACGATCGTCCCGCTTCGGCGCGCTCTGAACCGGGGGATCACCGCCTGGGTCATGGCAATCGTTCCCAGGGTATTGGTGGCAAACAGGTCTGCTATCGCCTCGCGCGACGCCCCCTCCAGGGCATTAAGCATCCCCACCCCGGCGTTGTTAACCAGCACATCAATCTCTCCGGCTTCGGCAATGGCCTCTGCGATACTCTGCGCCGAAGTGACGTCAAGACGCACCAGCCGCAGACGGTCACTGGCGGGCAACACACCTTCCTGCGGAGCGCGCATCGTGGCAATAACCTTCCAGCCTTGCTCGAGAAAATAACGCGCCGTCTCCAGGCCAAAACCCGATGAACAGCCGGTGATCATTATCGTTTGCATATCTCTGTCTCCGAATGGCTTCTTCCTTTTGATCATAGACAGGCCGTGTCGGACGATATAGGGTCAATAATCCATCATTCTTTAGCAGGAGTCCGGAAATGAGCGATCCGTTGGCGGAGGTTATTGCCATGCTAAATCTCAGAGCGGTGCTGACCAAAACCGTTGAGGGGGCGGGAGACTGGCGAGTGATACGCTCGGACCAGGGGTTGTCATTTTATGGCGTCGTGCTGGAAGGCGGCTGTCGGCTGGAAATAGACCAGCATGAGCCGCAGATCCTGCGCGCCGGGGATTTTATTCTGATCCCGGCGGCGTACCGCTTCGCGCTAACCAGCCTGACCCCGCCCCCTTCACCGGCGCTGGAGACCATCCCGATGCAACTGGCGGGGGGACACTTTCGGCTGGGAGCCCTCGACAAGCCTGCGCAGATGCAGGCGCTGATTGGCCACTGCGCTTCCGGTTCAACGAACGCCAGCCTGCTGGCCTCGCTGTTGCCAGCCTTTGTGGTGGTCCGCAATCAACCGCGGCTGGCCACCTTTGTCGGGCTGCTGAAAGAGGAAGCGCAGGCGGATCGCGCGGGCAAATCTTTCGTTCTGGCGCGGATGGTTGAGCTACTTTTTATCGAGGCCATCCGTTGCTGCGGAACGCTCGCGACCCCCGGTCTGATGCGCGGGCTGAGCGACCCGCGGGTCGCCCAGGCAATCCGCCTGCTGCATCAGGCCCCCGCCAGACGCTGGACGGTCAACGCCCTGGCCGCCGACTGCGCGCTGTCTCGCTCGACGTTATTTGAACGCTTTACCGACCTGACCGGGATGACCCCGATGGGCTATCTGTTAGGCTGGCGAATGACCCTGGCCATGCAGTGGCTGAGCGAGACGGGCATCAGCATTGCGGATATCGCCGAGCGCATCGGCTATGGCTCGGCCAGCGCGTTCAGCGTAGCTTTTACCCGTTATACCGGGATATCGCCGGGGAAATATGCCCGCCAGCGGGCGACGCAGCCTCCCCCCGGGCCAGCCCTGACTTAACCGGCTGCAATCTCCGTCTGCAGCCAGCGCTCAAACACCTGCAGCGCCAGCTCTCCCTCCCCGCCACCGGGTTTGATCAGACAAAAGCGCTTGGCCAGCGTCGGGGAGCCCGGCCACGGAGCGACCAGCGTCCCGGCGCGCAGCTCGCTTTCCACATACATCTTCGGCACCAGCGCCACCCCCTGCTGACTCAGTACCGCGGCGATGGCCATCTCATGCAGATCGTAGCGCGGCCCCTGCGCCGGATTATCCAGCGCCAGCCCGCATTCCCGGGCATAGAGCAGCCAGGCGTCAGGGTTCTGCCGCCGGTGAATGCGCGGCAATCGGTTCAGTTGCCCGGGGAGATCGTCATTCGTCAGCAGCGCCGCATGACAGACCGGCAGCAGATACTCCTCGAACAAAAAGGTCACATCCATGCCAGTCCACGCCGGGTGATCAAAATGGATGGCGGCATCAAAACCGCTGCCCGGGAGGATGAAGGGATCGCTGCGGGCGGCAATATTGACCACGATATGCGGATGCTGCGCTGCAAAGCGTCCAAGCCGGGGAATTAACCAGCGGCTGGCAAAGGTGGGGAGAACGGCGATCTCCAGACTATGCCCATCGGAGGGCATCCCGCTGACATCGTGGGTATCCCGCTCCAGACGGGCAAGGATCTCGCGGACCTGGTGGGCATAGCGGGCGCCAGCCGGATTGAGCCGCACCCGGCTCCCCGTCCTGTCGAAGAGTTTACTGTCGAGGAGCGCTTCCAGACGGGCAATCTGCCGGCTGATGGCCCCTTCCGTTAACGCGAGTTCCGCCGCTGCGCGGGCAAAGTTGCCGTGACGGGCAGCGGCCTCAAAAGCCAGTAGCGCAGCGCTGCTGGGGATTTTACGACGCATAGCCAATGCTCCTTGTGCAGTCTCACCGAAAGTCAGTGACAGAATATCACTGACCATTGAATTAACATCGTTTTTCAGCGCCATTTTTAGCCGATAGGATGATGAAAAGTCACTAAAGCGCTTTGCGCGCTCAATCATCTGTCCATCGAGGTCACTATGCTCTATGTCGTCGAATGCGCCTACACCGATCCCCAAAGCGAAACAGCGTGGAATACCTTTTACAATCAGGAAAAACTGCCGGCGCTGGTCTCTGTGCCCGGTTTTTACGCCTCTCAGCGCTTCCGCGCCCTCAGCGAGGAGTGCCCCCGCTACCTGGCGCTGCACGATATCCACGATGCTACCGTCATCGACAGCGACGCCTACCGCCGCAACGGTGGCGGCCATTTTGCCCGCTGGCAATCGGCGATCACCGACTGGCACCGCCACCTCTATGTTGCAGATAGCGGCGTGCGGGAGGTCCGGTCTGATGAGGTGCTCCTGCTGAGCGATACGCCTCAGACGCTACCCATCTCCCCGGCAATCGTCCTGCTGCCTGGCGGCCTGGCGACGCAACAAACCCGGTATGCCGCCATTGTCCCGCGTGACGATCTGCATCACCTGGCCACGGCTGCCGCCGTCTTTATCTATCAGCCCATCACCGCCCGGTTACGTAACCCGGCGCAACGCGCATGAGGTCACCATGACACCAGCTCCCTTTTATACGTTGACCGCAGGCGACCTGACGGTGACCGCCGTCAGTGATGGTCAGATGTCGGCGCCACTGTCCTTACTCTCGGGTATCACGCCTGAGGAGGCGGAACACCTGCAGCGGAACGCCGGGTTAGCCTCACCGGAGGTCATTGCGATTGGCGCCTACCTTATCCGCGGACGCGGGCACACCGTACTGGTGGATACCGGCACCGGTGGAGTCAATGGCGTCGGCGGTGCGCTTATCGCCAATCTGGCGCTACTCGGCGTACGCCCTGAGGAGATTGACACCATCCTCCTCACCCACGCGCACCCGGACCACATCGGCGGGTTGCTGACGGCAACCGGCGCCCCGGCGTATCCCAACGCCACGGTGTTCCTGCCTTCGCGGGAACGCGCTTACTGGCTGGCGGCATCCACACTGGACAACGCCAGCGATCGCGCCCGACGCAACGTGCTGCTCGTCCACCGCGTACTGGCGATCTGCGCGGCGCAAATTCGCGAAGTTGATGGTGAAGAGACGGTCGCCGGGATCCACCCGTGCCCTCTGCCCGGCCATACGCCCGGCCATACCGGGTATCGTCTCGAGGCGGGCGATACCTCGCTGCTCATCTGGGGGGATATTGTCCATTTCCCGACCATTCAGACCACCCGGCCGTCGGTGTCGGTCGCCTTCGACGTCGATCCTGAACAGGCCCGACAAACCCGGGAATTTCTGCTGCGCCAGGCCGCCAGCGAACAATGGCTGATCGCCGGCATGCATCTTGGTCTGCCCGGCTTTGCCAGGGTGGTGGAGACGCCTTCTGGTTATCTGTTGCAGTCGGTGTAAAGATCACAGAGGTAAGCCCTGTTTGTCCGCAGGAACAAGCAGGGCTTTATGTCAGGGGGCTGGGCAGGCCGCTAACTGCGGCTTTTCCAGGCTTTTTTACTTTTGCAGCTGGCTTTGGTGGCGACCCACGGGTGACGTAGCTGAGTCAACTGAAGATCCTGGGAGGCCGGGCTGGCCGACCAGCGTTTGTTACACAGAGGCTTACGAGTTGCAATGACCATAAAAACGCTCCTGAAAAGTAATGAACAATTCCCTGGGTAGTTCCATAAGTTCAGAATCAGCTTATCATCGCGTAACGGAAGTTATTTCAATCTTTGTTTTACTATGTAAATGGTGAAAGCCTCCCGAAATGAGCAAAATTGATCTAGATCAATATAAGTGCATTTAGTTTTTCCTGACACCTATATATTCAACCGCTTACCAGCGGCTGACGTTTGTTTAAGACTTTTCCTATACCATACAATCCTGCAGAGCAATAATCATTTATCAGATTTTTATTCTATTTATGTATACAAACATGGTTATTTGTTTTGATTATTCTAACAAATAAAATTCACTTGGTCAGTCAGCGGCAGGCAGGTACTCTGCACCGGCAATAACTGGATTTGTCAGGGAGTGGTGGATGACTAAGGGCTATAAACTGCTTGGCTATAAGTTAGCAGATAATATTTTCTACTGCCTGCATCATCGGGAAATTATCGCGCTGCGAGGGACGCGAACGCAAGTTCAGCTACGCAGTACCATGGCCTGTTTACTGGAATATCTGTTGGCGCATGGCAGAGAACGGGTGGTCAGCGATGAAGAGTTGATGATTAACGTCTGGGAAAAAAATAACCTTCGCCCGTCTGCGCAGCGATTATGGCAGGTTATTCAGACGTTAAAATCCCGTCTTAGCCAGGCAGGCGTTGAAAGCGCATTAATTATTCGGGTCAAGTGCGCCGGGTATTATATTAACAATGCTGTCGTAGCCGAAATTTACTCATTCAAACCACCGGGCATGATGAATTATATTAATGCCTCGCCTGCTGATATGAATAAACTTCTGGTACGCAGCTAATCCCCTCTCCGCGCCGTTTACATCGCTTGTAACAGGGTTTATCCGTTGAATATTTTAATTCACAGCAATAATCTTTTTTTTAATATCGGCCTCGCCCAGTGTTTCAGAGATATTCAGGAGACCCTGCCCGGGCTGAACATTATTCATTCGCTGCCACTCAGCCATTTTCCCGATCCGGCTGGGCTGGATGTGATTATTTTATCGCTGGAAAACTTTCACGATTATCAGGCCGCCGCTGAATTAGCCCTGCGTTATCAGAGTCTGGTGGTCGGCTTTACCTCGGCCGGCAACGTGAGGCGCGGACGCGCCTTTTTCGCGGATACCCTCCTGTGGGTTAGCCAGCGGGAAAGCGTTCCGGAGGTTGGCCGCCTTTTGCGCAGGCTGGCCGATCGTCGCTGGCCTCTGGTGCCACGTCATCAGCGTCAGAGTACCTCTTCCCGTCAGCGAGCGCCCCTCAACCTTCTGGAAAGGCGGATAATCGCCGCCACCATGAAAGGACAGTCGGTGAATCAACTGGCGGCCACGTTGGGGATCAATCGCAAGCGAGTCTATAACGGACTGGAACGGATTAAGGTTAATTTTCACCTGGTCAGCCATGCTCATTTTCATCATTTTATGACCTCCGGGCCAACGTTTAACCCGCTCTCACCCGACCTTGCCAGTTATACGCCAGGGGCAAAGCCTGCCCGACAGCGGCAGGCTGCGTTGCACGCGGCGAAGAATCATTCATATTATTTGAATAAGATTCGCAAATTGTTTTGATTTTAGCCTGCAACATTCAAGCGTATTCTTTACCACATCAGGGCGACAAGCCCTTTATCAGACACCAGATTAAGGAATACGACCATGAAATCCATCAAAACTTTCGTTGCAGTTGCGGCACTGTCTCTGTTCTCTTCTGTCAGCTTCGCCCAGAGCGTCAGCGCCACCGCTTCCACACTAGACCGTGCTGAAGCAAAAATCGCCGCCCAGGCCGCGGAACAGGGTGCATCCTATAAAATCACCAGCGCCCAGTTTAATAACCGCGTCCATATGACGGCTGAACTGAGCAAATAATCCCTTTTGCCGTTAGCAATGAAAAAGCGCCGTTAAAAACGGCGCTTTTTTTACCCCTTCCCCTTTCTTTGTTTTGCCGACAGGCATGCTGTGGCGCTCGCTCCATTCCCGACCAATACTGACTGTATCCGCCAGAAAAGAGAGCCTGATGATGAAAGCCTGGACAGTCAAAAAACCCGGTTCGCTTGAGAACCTGCAGCTTGTCGATCTTGCTGACCCCGGGGCGCCCGCTGCAGGAGAGATCCGGGTGGCGCTGCACGCCACCTCGCTGAACTACCATGATTTGCTGGTCGCAACGGGGGGAATTCCCACCGCCGATCGGCGGATCCTGATGGCGGATGGCGCCGGCGTGGTGGAAGCGGTTGGCGCCGGAGTGAACGAATTTCAGCCGGGTGACCGGGTGGTCGCTGGCTTTTTCCCGCAGTGGCTGGATGGCCGCCCCGGTCCGCTGGTGAGCGACTTCAGTCAGACCCCGGGCGATGGCGCGGAGGGGTTCGCCTGCCAGTATGTCGTCAGGCCGGCCAGCCATTTTACCCATGCGCCTGAGGGGTGGAGTTTCAGGGAGGCGGCAACCATCACCACCTCCGGTCTTACCGCCTGGCGCGCGCTGGTCGTCGAAGGACGGTTAAAAGCAGGCGATACGGTGCTGACGCTTGGTACCGGCGGCGTGTCGATAACCGCCCTGCAGCTGGCGAAAAGTATGGGCGCGCAGGTGATCGTCACCTCGTCGTCAGATGAAAAACTCGCCCGCGCTCGCGCCCTGGGGGCCGATCATCTCATCAATTACCGCACCACCCCGGCATGGGGCGCCGCGGTGCAGGATATCACCGGCCATCGCGGGGCCGAACTCATTCTGGAGCTGGGCGGTCCGGGCACCCTGGGCCAGTCGTTCGAGGCGGTCAGTGTTGGCGGACACATCGCCCTGATCGGCGTCCTGACCGGCTTCGAGGGCCATGTCCCCACCCATTTGCTGATGAGTAAACAGGCCCGACTGCAGGGGCTGGTGGTAGGTAATAGACGGCAACAACAGGACTACGTCAACGCCCTGAAACTGCAGGCGTCGCGGCCGGTTATCGATAAAGTGTTTGATTTTACAGCCTTACCGGATGCCTTTCGCTATCTGCAAAGCGGCGCCCATTTTGGCAAAATTTGCGTGGAGTGGTGAGGGGATGAACAGGGCCTCCGTGCCCTGAGAACGGCTTTATTCGAAGAAGACGTCCGGATTTTCCGACAGCGAAACAAAGGATTTCGTGTTTTTATCCAGCGCCTGAATGTCGCCGCTTTCAATGTCGTAGAACCAGCCGTGCAGGCGCAGGGTATGGTCGCGCAGACCGACCGCCACCGACGGATGGGTTTTGATGTTGTTCAACTGAGCGATGACGTTTTCCTGCACCATGCCGTTGACCTTATCGGTTTCGCTGGCCCAGGTTTTCTTTTCCACCACTGCTTTCGCGGCATCAGCATAGCGCAGCCAGTGGGACACCGCCGGCATCGGCTCAAGGCACTGGCAAGTGGCGATCGCTTTCATCGCGCCGCAGTTGGAGTGGCCGCAGATCACGATATCCGTCACGCCCAGCGCAACGACGGCATATTCGATGGTAGCAGAAACGCCACCTGGCTCCGGCCCGAAAGACGGCACGATATTCCCGGCGTTACGAATGACAAAGAGCTGTCCCGGCTCCTGCTGGGTTACCAGTTCAGGCACCAGACGGCTGTCTGAACAGGAGATGAAAAGCGCTTTGGGATTCTGGCTGGAGGCCAGGCTACGGAAGAGCTCTTTACGCTGGGGGAAGATCTCTTTCTGGAAGTTGAGGAAGCCCTCAATGATATGTTGCATAGCAGTGTCTCTTCTCTGTAGTTATTACGGTATGACAAAGATCACAGTTATTCAGTTTACCATTGATGACAAGAATGGGAATCGTTATTCAAACAGTTGCGCAGAAAACGCGCGCCGCCACCGCCCGCGCCGCCCTGCCTTATCCACACCTTTTTGACGTGATTTCCTGAACCAGTTTGCTACTCTGTCTACCCCAACCGTTCACAGGTTACCGACCGCCTGCCGGCGGCGGACATCACAGGAGTCGCTATGTTCTTATCCAGCCTGATGGCCATTGCCGCGGTGCCGGAGCTGTTTATTGGGCTGAAGGTGGCGGGCGGGATCTATCTGCTGTGGCTTGGTTATAAAATTTTCCGCGGGTCGGCGCAGCCGATGGACTTTTCCGCCAGCGGCATGGCTGGCAACCATTCACTGCTGAAGACCTTCCGCGATGGGCTGTATACCCAGTTGAGCAATCCCAAAACCGCGCTGGTGTTCGCCTCAATTTTTACCGCCCTGCTGCCAGCGCAGATCCCCACCGCGTTTTACTACATCGTGCCGCTGATGAGCTTTCTGATTGACGTCAGCTGGTATTCGCTGGTGGCGCTGGTGCTGTCTGCCGATCGCCCGCGGCGCGTCTACCTGCGGCTGAAGCGGCGGATCGACATCGCCACCGCGACGGTGCTGGGGGCGCTGGGCCTGCGGCTTATCGCCACCTCCCTCACCCGCTAACGGGTTACACGGTATGGATGCGAATATCGTGCTGCTGAAAGGCAACGCGATATTCGCGACTGATGTTCTCTTCCACCACCAGCACATCGATATCGCTGCTCGTGGCCACCACAAACCGTGCCACTGCCGGAATTTTATCCGAGGTCAGGCCGATGATTATTTCGCTGCACTGCTTAATCACCGCTTTCTTGAACTCGCAGTCGGCGTAGTCAAAACCGGTCAGGCCCGACTCTGGCGCCATGGCGCAGCCGCCGATAAAACCCTGGTCGAATAACATGCCCTGCACCTGAGCCACCGCCGCGGCGCCGACGCAGCCGCCGCTCGCCCGCTGCACCTGGCCGCCGAGGATCACCACGTCATACAACGGTTTTTTCACCAGTACCGCGGCGATCTCCGGGGAGTTCGTTACCACCGTCAGCGCCAGCTCAGCGGGTAGCGCCTCGGCCATCGCCAGATTGGTGGTCCCGGTATCGACGAAAATCGTGCCGCCGGGCTTCACCAGCCTGGCACACTGTTGCGCGATCCTGAGTTTTGTTGCTCGATTTTTATCTTTCCGTTCACTGTAGTCCCCGGCTTCCGGCAGGCTCAGCACCGCCCCGCCATACACCTTTTTACAGAACCCTTCGCGACTGAGCTCATGCAGATCGCGGCGGATGGTGTGCTCCGACACCTGAAGCCGCGCCGCCAGCTCCGCGCACACCACTCTGCCATTTTCCTGCAGGATCTGGCAAATCAACGCTTGTCGCTGTTGGGGAAAAGCAGCATAATCGAGCACGAAAACTCCTTAAATTATCAAAAACGAGCAACAGCAAGCATGATCGTCTGCGCTGCTTTGATTGTCAATGTTCCTGCCCGGAGGTTTACCATGAAAATTGCCCATTTCGCCCTGTGGACCCAACAGCTCGACGTCCAGGCCCGCTTCTGGGTGGAGTTCTTTGCCGCCAGCATCAATGAAAAATACCTCAGCCAGACCAACCCCGGCTTTGCCTCCTATTTTGTCACCATCGACGACGAGGTGGTGATCGAGCTGATGACCAGGCCTGGCCTGCAGCCGGCCAGCGCGGATAATAACCATACCGGCTGGGCGCATCTGGCCCTCTCGGTAGGCGGGGCGGAACAGGTCGATGCCCTCGCCCAACGCGCCGAGGATGCGGGGATACTGGTTTCGCCGCCGCGTACCACCGGCGACGGCTATTATGAGGCGGTGATCGCCGATCCCGATGGCAACCTGATTGAAATCGTCGCATAGTCAGCAGACCGCCAGTATTCAGGAGGCATTCATGGCACGTTACCGAATTATCGACACCGCGACCTGGCCCCGCCGGGACCATTTCACCTTTTACCGACAATTTGCCAACCCCAGCTTTAACCTCTGTGTCCCGATAGCGGCGCAGCGCCTGTACGAATGTGCGAAGGACCGTCGGGTCTCGTTTTTTCAGCTCGCGCTCTATGCGCTACTGCGCGCGGCAAACGGAGTACCGCAGCTACGGCAGCGCGTGCGCAATGATGAGGTGATTGAATATGACAGCCTGGCGGTAATGACGCCGGTGATGACCGTCGAGGAAGGATTCCGCCAGGTATGGTGCGACAACGCCCCCGAGTTCACCACCTTCAGCGATGCGGCAACGCCGAAGATCGTCGCGGCAAGAGAGACAACGCCGGCGCCGCTCATCGTCGATGGCGAGCATTTTATCTGCGCCAGTTGTCTGCCGTGGCTCCACTTCACCTCGATGACCCATGCGGAATATGCCGTAGGCGCGGCGGTGCCCGCGCTTACCTGGGGGAAACTACAGAACGGCGTGATCCCGGTGGCCGGGCGGTTTAACCATGCCTTCGTCGACGGTCTCCACGCCAGCCGCTTTTTTGCTCTCGTGGAAGAGGGATTTAGCGACCCCGAGCGGCTCTGGCAACCGTTAACCGAGACCGCACCCTCACTGCTCGCCCCTGCGGCAAAGAAACGCTGAGGCCCTCGCCACGCTCACCGCCTGACTTCCTTCCTTCGGTCCGGCGGTCGCTTTCCTCTCCTGTTGCTTTTGCAACAGCCGGCGCAAAACGGCGCTGCATTTGCAGCAGTCCGCTCCATCAGCTGACATAGCCAACCCGCTTCCTGTCACGACTGCGCCTTCCTCTCTCACTGGCACGTGTTTTGCTTACCCACACATATAACCCACAGGCATTATGAATTATTTATTTATCTAATTTGTGCATAAGCTATTCACTGAATAAGAGAGAAGATGATGTCAGCCAGTTCACCCGCACAGCCTTACACCCAGTCCACGCCGCAGGCGCATATTATTGCCAGCGATGCGGAAGCCCTCGCCATCGCCCATGAGATCGCCGCCGTGCTCAAACCCGGCGCCGCCGAGCGCGACCGCACGGGCATTGTCCCGGCGGAGATCGTCAACACCTATTCCAACAGCGGACTGTGGGGCATCACGGTGCCGCGCCGCTTTGGCGGCGCCGAGGTCTCGGCCGCGACCCTCGCGCAGGTTATCGCCATTCTCTCTGCGGCGGATCCGTCGTTAGGCCAGATCCCCCAGAACCACTACTGCCTGCTGGAGGATATTCGTCTGCAGGGCAGCGACGACCAGCAGGCGTTCTTTTTCGCCCAGGTATTACAGGGCTATCGCTTCGCCAATGCCCTGTCGGAAACCGGGGGGAAAACGGTCCTTGACATTCGTACCCGTATCGAGGAAGGCGCAGACGGTCTGCGGATCAATGGTCGTAAAGGCTACTGCACCGGCTCGCTGTACGCCCACTGGATTGGCATTCTGGCGCTGGACGCCGACGATCGCGCCCAGCTCGCTTTCGTCCCCCAGAACAGCCCGGGGCTGACGGTGGTCAATGACTGGGCGTGCCTCGGTCAGCGCACCACCGCCAGCGGCACCGTGCTGGCCGATAATCTTCCGGTCAATCCTTTCCACCTTTTCCCAACCTGGAAGTCCTACGCCAGCCCGACTCTTGCCGGCCCCTTCGCCCAGTTGACCACCGCGGCAATAGATGCCGGGATCGCCCGCGCGGCGCTGGACGATACCGTGGCGTTTGTGCGCCACAGCGCCCGGCCGTGGATCGACGCCGGTGTGGCGCGGGCGAGCGACGATCCGCTGACTATCTACCATATCGGTCAACTGGACAGCCGCCTTGCGGCAGCCGACGCGCTGCTGGAGCGGGCGGGACGGGTGCTCGACCGCTATAAAAATGACCTCAGCGAGGAGCATGTCGCCGAGGCGTCGCTGGCCGTCGCCCGCGCCAAAATCTGGACCACCGAAGTGGCGCTGGAGGCCGCCAGCCGCCTGTTCGAGCTGGGGGGCACTCGCGCCACCGGTGAGTCGCTCAACCTCGACCGCCACTGGCGCAATGCCCGGGTGCACACCCTGCACGACCCGGTTCGCTGGAAGTATCAGCTGCTTGGCAACTGGGTGCTGAACGGCATTCGCCCGCAACGACATGACTGGAACTGATATGACGAGTCTGCTGGCGTTTTTCGCGGAAATCGACTGGAACGATGTGGCCCAGGCCGCCCTCGATACCCTTACCATGCTGGCCTGGTCGCTGGGATGGACCGTACTGCTGGGGCTTCCGCTGGGGATTGTGCTCTATCTCACCGGTGAGCCGCGTTTGCTGTACGCCCCGCGCCTTTACCGCCTGCTGTCATTGTGCGTCAACGTACTGCGATCCCTGCCGTTCATCATTTTGCTCATCGTGATGATCCCGGTGACCACGTTGCTGACCGGCACCTCGCTGGGGGTGGAAGGAACCATTCCGCCGCTGGTCGCCGGCTGCGCCCCGTTCTTCGCCCGGCTGGTGGAAACCGCCCTGCGCGAAGTGGAGCACGGCCTGGTGGAGGCCAGCTGGTCGATGGGCGGCAGCACCTGGCAGCTTATCTGGCACACGCTGCTGCCGGAGTCGCGGGCCGGGCTGATCGCCGCCGTGACCGTGACGGCCATTTTGCTGGTCGACTACACCTCGATGGCGGGGGTGATCGGCGGCGGCGGGCTGGGCGATCTGGCCATTCGTTTTGGTTATCAGCGCTTTCAGACTGACGTGATGGTGGTCACCGTCCTGATGCTGATTGCGCTGGTACAGCTTCTGCAAATGAGCGGCGACCGCCTGGTGCGCTACGTCAGCCGCAAATAACTTACCCTTCTCTGCTCAGGAAACCCTTATCATGAAAAAATCCATTATTGCCGCCGGACTGCTGGCCCTCTTCTCCACCGCAGCGCTGGCTAACGAGACGCTGATCGTCGGCGCCACGCCGGTGCCGCATGCGGAAATCCTTGAATTTGTGAAGCCGGTGCTGGCAAAGGAAGGCGTCGATTTACAGGTCAAGGTGTTTAACGATTTTATTCAGCCTAACCAGCAGCTGGCGGAGAAACACCTCGACGCCAACTACTACCAGTACCGGCCATTCCTCGATAACTACAACCAGACCCGCCACACCAACCTTGTACCGGTGGTGGGAGTGCATATCGAGCCCTTCGGCGCCTACTCCAGCAAATACACGACCCTCGCCGCGGTGCCTGACGGCGCCACGATCGCCATCCCTAACGATCCGGTGAACACCGGCCGCGCGCTGGTGATGTTAAGCAACGCCGGGCTGATTACCCTCAAGGATCCGCACAACCCGCAATCGGCAACCAAGGACATTACCAGCAACCCGCATCACTTTAAGATCCGCGAACTGGAGGGCGCCATGCTGGCGCGCGCGGTGAAGCAGGTCGACCTGGCCTTTATCTTTGCCAACTATGCGCTGGAGGCCGGTATCGACACCGATAAAGCGTTGCTGGTGGAAAAAGGCAGCGATCTGTACGTCGAATATCTGGTGGCGCGCCCGGACAATATTCAGGACCCGGGCATTCAGAAGCTGGCGCAAGCGCTGCATTCGGACGCAGTTCGTCAGTTCATTCTGACGCGTTATCAGGGCAAAATTTTACCTGGATTCTAATCACCGCGGGCAGCGGCGTCAGCCGCTGCCCGGGCTAACGGAGCGCATCATCGTGACGCATATCCCCGCCCCACCGACCCACATTGAGTTTGCTGGTATCAGCAAAGCCTATCCTAACGGCGTGCAGGCGCTACAGGACATTGACCTGACCATCCGTCAGGGCGAAATTTTCGGCATCATCGGCCGCAGCGGCGCCGGAAAATCCACCCTGCTGCGCCTGTTTAATCGTCTGGAAAATGCCGACAGCGGCGAGATGTTCATCCACGGCGAGTCAACCGTGCGCTACTCCACGCGCCAGCTGCGCGATCTGCGTCGGCGGGTGGCGATGATTTTTCAGCACTTTAACCTGATGGCCACCAAAACCGTGGCGCAGAACATCGCCTTGCCGCTGAAGATGGCTGGCGTCCCGGCCGGCGAACGCCAGCGTCGGGTCAGCGAGATGCTTGAGCTGGTGGGCCTCAGCGCGCTGCGCGACAGCTACCCGGCCCGCCTCTCCGGTGGCCAGAAACAGCGGACCGGCATCGCCCGGGCGCTGGTCACTCAGCCGGAAATTCTGCTGTGCGATGAGGCAACCTCGGCGCTGGATCCGGAAAACACCCTGTCGGTGCTAACCCTGCTCAAGGAGATTAACCAGCGCCTGGGCCTGACAATCGTGCTGATCACCCACGAAATGGAGGTCATTCGCACCCTCTGCGATCGGGTCAGCGTGCTTGAGGGCGGGCGCATTGTCGAACAGGGCGATGTCTGGCGCGTGTTTGGCAACCCGCAGCACCCGGTGACGCGCGCCATGCTCGGCCTGCAGCACCCCGATCGCCCGGAGGCCGGGCCACCGCTGCGCGACGGCGAGCAAATCGTGACCTTACGTTTTGACGGCAGCAGCGGTCGCGAACCCAATCTGCAGCATATCGCCAGCCTGCTGGGAGGCGACGCCCGACTGCTGTACAGCAACTGCGAGCGCATTCAGGGCCGGGTGATCGGCCAGCTGCAGGTCCGGCTGAGCGGGCCGCTGGTCGCCAGCGCGCTGGCGCAGGATGGCTGGGTCGCAGACAGCATTCTGACCCACCATCATCAGACAGCGGAAACCACTGCTTCTTAGCCATCGAATGGGATTATATTCCCGATCCTTTGCTAAGGATAATTAGTTATAAATCATAGCGTTTCAGTGTTAGACAGGGCGAAGTGCGCCTCTTATCTTTCGTCATGAATTGTAAATAACCACGCAATTATTTGATGAGGTAGCACTTTTGTCCAGATTACAACAAGGATTAAAAACCCGAAAAACCCGCTTCGCCCTGGCGCTAAAAGTGGCCCTGCTCGGCGGCGTGGTAGCATTTTCTTCTGTTGCCCATGCGGAAGGGATCCTGAAAGAAGGCATCACCCCGGCCACCGACGCCAGCCAGATCCCGGCCAGCGCCAAACTGCGGAAAGACACGGTGGTGGCCGGGATCTCCGAGCCGCAGGGGATCTTTAACCCCTACTTTTTCGTCAACGGCTGGGATGAGAACGTGACTAACGTCATTTTTTCACGCCTGATTGACTGGGACAGTCAGGGTAAACTGGTCCCGGGACTGGCGGAGAGCTGGACGGTCAGCCCGGACAGTAAAGTCTATACCATCAAATTGCGCCCTGGCCTGACCTTCAGCGACGGTTCACCGCTGACGGCGGAAGATGTCGCCTTTACCCTGACGGTCCTGCTCGACCCCAAATATGATGGCGATACCGACATCACCCTGGCCAATATCGCCGGCGGCGCGGACTACAAAGCCGGCAAAGCTGACAGCGTCAGCGGCCTGAAGGTCATCGACCCGCTTACCCTGCAGGTGACCACCACGCAGCCAGGCGCCACCACGCTGGCCAAAATTGGCGGGCCGGTGCTGTCGAAAGCCTGGTACGGCAAAGGATATCAGCGGGGAAATCTCGACTATCTGCGTTCACTGCACGGCAAGCCGCTGGGCAACGGCCCTTACGTGTACGACAAATACATTCCCGGTCAGGAAATACGCTTCCATGCCAATAGCCATTTTTACCGCGGAACGCCGCCAACACCGCGCTTTATCTACCGCGTGACCAATCCGTCGACCAACTTCCAGCTGTTCCAGACCGGGGAGACCGACTATGACGCCTTTACCTCACGCCCCGACGATATTGAGCAGCTGAAAATGCTCGGCTTCGCCAACATTAATCTTTACGGCTCCAGCGACTACAGCCAGGTGGAGTTCAACGTGCATCGCCCGGCGCTGCAGGATAAGCGCGTGCGCCAGGCGCTGATTTACGGTCTGGATCGGCAGAAGCTGATCGACGTGGTCTATCAGGGGTACGGCAAAGTCGCCATCGAGCCGATCGCCCCGATCTCCTGGGCCTTTAACGCTGAAGGCGTCAACCCTTACCCTTACGATCCGGCACAGGCCAAAAAGCTGCTGGATGAGGCCGGCTGGAAACCTGGCGCCGACGGTATCCGCGCCAAAGACGGCCAGCGCCTGGAGCTGACCCTGCTGGTGAGCAAGAAGGTGCTCAACGACGCTCTGATCCCCATCGCCAAGGAGAACTGGCGGCAGATTGGCGTACTGCTGAAGCCGCAGGTGGTGGATTTCAATGCCCTGATGGCGCAGCGTAAAGCCGGAAATTACGATCTGGCCTCCTTTAGCACCAGCCCCCTCAACGACCCGCACGATGGGGTATGGGATTTTTACAGCAGCGAAGCTAAAGAGTCCGGCTACCATAACGCGGAAGTCGATAAGCTGATTAACGCCGGCAACGCGGTGCTCGACATTGAACAGCGCAAGCCGATCTACCACCAGCTGTATAAAGTGCTGGCCGACGATCCGCCGGTGATCCTGCTTGGCTATCGCAACATTCTTTCCGCCAGCAGCGCCCGCGTCAGCGGCTTTAAACCGGATATCTACAACGGCCTGACCGGCAGCCTGCCGGATGTAAAAATCGTCAAGTAAATCCCCCTGGCCGCCGGGTTAACCGGCGGCTGATGTGAGACCGTCATGAAAAATTTCATCCTGAGGCGCTTGCTGCAAACGCTGCCGATGCTGCTGCTGGCCTCCTTCATTATTTTTATGCTGTTTGCCAAAACCCCCGGCGACTTTATCGATGGCAATATCACCCTGACCGCCGCCCGCGCCGCAGAGCTGAAGGCGATCTACGGCCTCGACCAGCCGCTGTTCACCCGCTACCTCCACTGGCTGGGACAGCTGCTGCGCGGTGATTTAGGCTTTTCACTGCAGTATCAGATCCCGGTCAGCCAGTTGCTCAACCAGTACATCTGGAACTCTTTTCTGCTGGCCAGCGTCGCGCTGGTCTTTTACTGGGGCATTGGCCTGGCGGTCGGCGTGGTTTCTGCCCTGCGACCCGGCTCCTGGTTTGATCATCTGGTGAGCGTCGCGGTGTTTGCCGCCATGTCGTTCCCCACCTTTTTCCTCTGCCTGCTGCTGATTAAATGGTTCGCCGTCGATCTCCACTGGCTACCGGTAGGCGGGATGACCAATACCGGCAGCGACGAGAGCGGCTGGCAGTATGTGCTGCAAGTGGCCGCCCACCTGGCGCTGCCGGTGCTGGCGCTGGTGATGCTGCAGGCGGGCAGCCTGACGCGCTATGTGCGCGCCAGTATGCTCGACGTGGTGAAAATGGATTTTATCCGTACCGCCCGCGCCAAGGGATTGCAGGAGCGCACGGTGATCCTCAAGCATGCCCTGCGCAACGCCCTGCTGCCGATTATCACCCTGCTGGGCTTCGAGCTGCCGGGGCTGTTCTCCGGGGCGATCATTACCGAAAAGGTGTTCAACTGGCCAGGGGCAGGCCACATCCATATCGACTCGCTGGCCGCCCGCGACTATCCGGTGCTGATGGGGTTTACCCTGTTTCTGGCGGTGCTGACGATCGTCGGGAATTTGCTCGCCGACGTGCTGTACGCCTGGGCCGATCCGCGTATTCGGGTGAGGTCATGATGATCCTGTCTTACTTTGCTTCCCGTCGCCGCCAGCGGCAGGCGGCTATCCCGGCGCTGGCGCATATTCCCCCCTCTCCCTGGCGCCAGGGGTGGCGACAGCTGCGCCGTAACCGGCTGGCCATGTTCTGCCTGATCCTGCTGGCGGTGATGGCGGTATGGTGCGTGCTGGGGCCCGTCTGGTCGCCATGGAGAGATGATGCCACCGATGCCCTGAGCATCAACCAGCCGCCCGGGGCGGAACACTGGCTCGGGACCGATTTTCTTGGTCGCGATGTCTACACCCGCCTGCTGCTGGCCGGGCGCATCTCGCTGATTATCGGCCTGCTGACCATGGTGATGTCGGTGTGCCTCGGCTACCTGCTCGGCGCCCTCTCGGGTTATGTCGGCGGGTTAACCGACAAACTGATCATGCGGGTGGCCGACCTGGTGATGACTATCCCCGGGTTACCGCTGTTGATCGTCGCCGGGGCGATGCTTTCTGAGCTCGATTTTTCCCCGGACTCGCGCATTTATATGGTGGTGGTGATGCTCAGCCTGCTGGAGTGGCCCCGACTGGCGCGGCTGGTGCGCGGACAATGTCTCTCCCTGCGCGAACGCGATTTTATGCTGGCCACCCAGGTGCTGGGCCTGTCGGCGCGTCGCCGGCTGTTTGGCCACCTGCTGCCGAATACCATTCCGATTCTGGTGGTGATGGCGACCATGGCCGTCGCCAACGCCATTCTCAGTGAATCCGCGCTGAGCTATCTCGGCCTCGGCGTGGTACCGCCGACGCCGTCATGGGGCAATATGATGGATGCTGCCAATAGCCTGATCGATTTCCAGCGCCGCCCCTGGCTGTGGATGCCGCCGGGCATCGCCATCTTTATCACCGTGATCGCCATCAACGTGCTGGGCGACGGCCTGCGCGACGCCATGGATCCCAATATGAAACCGAGGCTGAAATGACCACGCCGTTAGTCTCCTTTAATCATCTCTCCGTCTCTTTCGCCGGCGAACGCACCCGCGTGCGCGCGGTGCAGGAGGTCTCTTTCACCATTCAGGCCGGACAAACCGTTGGCGTGGTGGGCGAATCCGGCTGCGGCAAAAGCGTCACCGCCATGGCGCTGATGGGTCTCCTGCCACCGCAGGCGGCGCGCATCGACGGCGGCGAGATCCGCTTCGCGGACCGCGATCTGCTGCGGCTGAAAGCCAGACAGATGGCCGACCTGCGCGGCCACCAACTGGCCATGATCTTTCAGGAACCGATGTCGGCCCTGAACCCGGTGTTGACCATCGGGGAGCAGCTGTGCGAACCGCTGATCCGCCACCTCGGCGCCACGCCGAAAGCCGCCTGGCAGCAGGCCATCCAGCTGTTAAGCGAGGTCGGCCTGGCGCGCGGCGACAGCCTGATGACCCGCTATCCTCACCAGCTTTCCGGCGGCATGCTGCAGCGGGTAATGATCGCCATGGCGCTAAGCTGTCAGCCCAAACTGCTGATTGCCGACGAACCGACCACCGCGCTGGACGTCACCGTGCAGGCGCAAATCCTGCGCCTGCTGCGCGACCGGGCGCGGGCCAGCCAGATGGCGATGATGCTGATTACCCACGATCTTGGAGTGATCGCGCAGATGGCCGAGCAGGTAGTGGTGATGTATGCCGGACGGATCGTGGAACAGGGCGCCACCGCAGAGGTGCTACGGCATCCGCAACATCCTTACACGCGTGGGCTGATCGCCTCCCGCCCGGTGCCGGGTGAGCGGCGTCGGCGGCTGTACTCTATTCCCGGCCAGGTGCCGGATCTGGCCGCTATGCCGGCGGGCTGCGCCTTTGCCGGGCGCTGCGAGCGGGCGACGGCGCGCTGTCGGGAGGCGATTCCGCCGCTGCTCGGTGAGCGCCAGCGGGCCGCCTGCTTTTACAGCGAATTTGCGGAGGCGACAGCATGAGCGAACGCTATGTTATTGAAGTGGATGGATTGAAAAAATATTTTCCGCTGCGCGACGGCCTGTTTGGCCAGCAGACCGGCGAGCTTCGCGCGGTGGACGGCGTCAGCTTTAACATCCGTCCGGGCACCATTTTTGGCCTGGTGGGCGAGTCCGGCAGTGGTAAAACCACCGTCGGCCGGACCCTGCTTGGCCTGTATGAGAAGAGTGCTGGCAGCGTGAAATTTCACGGTCAGGAGCTGGCCGACCTGACCGCGCCTGCCCTGCGCGCCATCCGGCCCAGAATGCAGCTGGTGTTTCAGGACCCCTACAGCTCGCTGAACCCGCGGCTGCGTATTGGCGACGCGATTGGCGAAGCCATGCTGCAGCACAAGCTGTGCACCCGCGATGAGCTGTATGACCGGGTGATCGCCGTGATGAAGATCTGTGGCCTGGCACCGGAGCACTATGCCCGCTTCCCGCATCAGTTCTCCGGCGGCCAGCGCCAGCGGATCGGTATTGCCCGGGCGCTGATCCTCAATCCGGATTTTATCGTCGCCGATGAGCCCATCTCGGCCCTTGATGTGTCGATTCAGGCGCAGATCATCAATTTGTTTTCCGACCTGCGCGACGAGCGCGGCGTCACGTTCCTGTTTATCTCCCACGACCTCGGGGTGGTGGAACATTTATGTGATGATGTGGCGGTGATGTATCTGGGACAGCTGGTGGAAAGCGCCAGCCGCGATGCGCTGTTCAGCCGCCCCCTCCATCCCTATACCCGCGCCCTGCTGGCCGCGGTGCCAACCCTCGATCCGCACAGTGAACCGCAGGCGCTGATGCAAGGTGAGATCCCGGATCCGGCCAATCCGCCCCCCGGCTGCCGCTTTTCATCCCGCTGCCCGCAGGTCAGCGAGCGGTGCAGGAGAGAAGCTCCGGCGCTGCGCGAGGTGGCCCCGGGCCATCGGGTCGCCTGCCATGGGGTCGCGTCCTGAGCACAGTCGATGGGGTTATTTATTTCTAAACAACCGTCCGATTGTGCACGGCAGCGCCAGGATTTACTATCCGCCCCGTCTTGTGAGACGCGTTATGAATGAAGCGTAATATTTTTGTTCATTTTTGCCCGATGGCTTCGGGCATTTTTTTCTCTACGCCCGGGAGCGATCCTGTCGGCAACACATTTAGCGGGGCGCGGTCGCCCGTCTGTCAAAACGCAGCAATGGAATTGCCTGTCCGCGCCCCGCTATCCCTTTCCCTTTATCTTTCCCGCCGGTGATTAAAAACCGGCAAAAAATAAGAAATGATGAGATTGCCAGGGGTATAGCTTTCTCTTATGTTTTAAGCGTGTACTCCCCATTAAGGAAACAACATCATGCTTAAGCGTCGCACTCTCAAAACAGCACTGGCGGCGGTTATTTCTCTTGCCGTCATGGCCGCGCCGGCGTATGCCAACCCGGGTAATGGCAACGGTAATGGCGGTGGTAATCACGGGAACAGTGGTAACCATGGCAATAGCGGCAATCATGGCAATAATGGCGACCATGGTAATAAAGGCCAGAATAAAGGTCAGTCTGCTGACGAGCATGGCAACCGCAAAAACTACGGTAAACCCGACCACGTCGACAGCGATATTAGCTTCTCACGGGCGCGCTCCCTTGCCGTGAACTACGGTCTGGTCGGCTATCAGGCGCTGCCTCCGGGTATCGCCAAAAATGTTGCCCGCGGCAAACCGCTCCCTCCGGGTATCGCGAAAAAGACCCTGCCGGCTTCCATGATTAACGACCTGCCCTATTATCCAGGCTATGAATGGCGCGCGGTCGGCGATGACCTGGTGCTGGTCGCCCTGAGCACTGCCATCGTGACCGCCGTGATTAACGGTGTGTTTGACTAAATCACCAGCTTATTGAAAAGCCTCGCCCCGGCGAGGCTTTTTTGTGCCTGGCGCTGGAGAATGACAACTCACTGGCATAATCGCTAAGATAATGGCTCAACCAACCCGGGACAGACTATGGACAAAGACACAGTAGTGACGCTGTTGAAATACAAGCGCTGGATTGACCTTGCCACCTTACAGGCGATCCGCGCAATTGACGGTACGGTATATGGCGAAAAACGTCACCTGACCATCAGGCTGATGAACCATATCCATGTCGTTGACATGATTTTCCGGGCGAACCTGCGCGGCAGGCCGCACGGTTACACCGCGCTGAATACCCCCGAGACGCCAACCGTTGATGCGCTGGAAACGGCCATGACCGCTTGTACGGACGAATACATTCAGTACGTCAGCGCCATGACCCCCGCCGATTTCCACGAACGTATCGCCTTCAAATTTGTCGACGGCGGTGACGGCAATATGACCGCGATGGAGATGCTGAACCACATGCTCTTTCACGGCGCCTATCACCGTGGGGCGGTGGGCTGGATGATTGGCGAATGCGGCGGTGTGCCGCCGAAAGAGGTGCTGACGGTTTTCCTGCGCGACCATCATTCCTGAGGATGCGAAACCATCAGCCGTGAATCGCGCGGAGGATCAGCAGAAGTTCTGCCTGATGACGAGTATGGGTTTTCCGGTACAGGGCGCTGAGGTGGGTTCTGATGGTGGCGATGGATACGCCCAGATGTAAGGCGCATTCATCCGGGGTCATGCCCCGCACCAGCAGCTCCGCCACCGCATTCTCGGCGGGCTTGACGTTAAACAGCTCCATCAAGGCGCTGCCGGTGAGAAACGGCTCGGGAATAATCACGCAGGCGACCCCGGCAAGACGGGCTGCCGGGATCACGAGGATCGGTTTCGGCTGACGCCCGGCGGTATAGCACAGCCCTGCCTTCGGCGGCTCTGCCGTCCGGGTGGCCTGCTCGATGGCGCGTTTCAGCTTTTTACTGTCGGTATCGAGGCACAGCGTATCGCCCCCGCTATACCAGGAGAGGCGGGCGTTGGCGCGCAGGTAGCGTTCGGCATGCGCGCTGGCGTAGAGAATTTTACCGCCATGATCCACCAGCCATACCGGGTAGATCCCGTTGTCCATCACCGCGCTCTGGTATTTTATGGTGCCCCGCAGCTGTTCAAAGCGGGCGTGAAGCTGGCAGGCGGTTTTTAACGCCGGGATCAGGCGCCTGAACAGTTCAAACTGCACCGGCTGCGGATAAGCCGCCGTATTGGCCGTCATCAGTGACAGATAGGTGGCATAGCCATTGATGGTGCACAGCTTGACGCTGGTGAGATGATTCAGGTCGTTGGGGTGATGAAATTCATTGTAATAGACGCTGCCGGCAATAAACTTATCGCCTAAATATTCCCGGTCCCGATATATTTGCCCGACCGGTAACGCGGTCAATATTTTTTCGGCGGGATCGATAGCCAGAAATACATCGCGATAGGCGGTAAAGACCTTCTCCTCGAGCAGGAGTGAATCAGTCAACAGATGGGCGTTGCCTTTATCGTAAAACAGAAATGCCGCGTACTGATGGCCGGTCAGGAACGCCAGTTTCTGCAACGCCGATTTCCACAAATCGGGATCCAGGGTGGCCATCAGCACCGTTTCCAGGATCTCGATGTAAATCAGTTCCGGATCAATCGCCATACCGCCACCTGTGAGTCACTGTTTCCGCTGCCGGGGCGGCGCATGTGGCCGCCCTAATCAGCATAGTTCCGCCAGTGAAACAATGACAGTCCCGGTTCGCTAAGCGGACCGGGAAGCGTGACGCCACCGCGCTATCAAGGGGTTCAGGATCCACTGTCGCGGGTTTGGATAGCGCCCGCCTTCCGGCATAGCGTCCGCCAGACCATCAGGGCGCACACCAGGGTGACGACCGCCAGCCCGCTAAACAGTAGCGTATAAGCAGAGTCATAGCTCTCGCGCAGCGCCCGGAGGGAAAAGTCAGGCAAAAGCGCAGCCGCCTGCGGCATATTGCCAGCCCCCAGCCAGCCTGCGGCGCGGTCAATCACCTCAGGCGCATACCCGTGAACGCGACTTTGCAGGGTCAGGTTATTGCTTGCCGTTAATACCGCCGAAACGACCGCCAGGGCGATCCCCTCGCCGGCAACGCGAACGGTATTGAACAGGCCTGCCGCCATACCGGCTTTCGCCATCGGCACAGCGGAAATCGCCAGGCCGTCCATCAGCCCCCAGGGAAACGCCGCCCCTGCTCCACAGAGGATCAGCGCCAGCACCAGCTGCGGGAGATGGTGGCTGTGAAAAGCGTTCCCCAGCAACAGCAACCCGATGGAGGCCATCATCAGTCCCGCCGTGGACACGTGCCCCGGTGAAAACCAGCGGGTGAGCAGGGCCGCAACGGATGGGAAAACCAGCATCGGCGTGGTCAGCGCCATCAGATACAGTGCGCTCTGCGACTCACTCATCCCCTCTCCGCCCATAAAATGCAGGGGAACAATAATCAGCAGGACAACGTAGCAACAGCAGGTGGCGACAGGCAGCAACAGTACGCCGACAAAACGCGGATGACGCAGCAGGGAGATGTCCAGCACCGGGTTGTTCACCCTCCGGCAGCGTACGACAAACGCCACGAACAGCCCCCCCGACGCGATGAGCAAGGCCAGCGTGGTCAGGGATAAAAAACCGCGGGCCGGAATGACCATGAGCGATGCAGTAAACAGCATCAGGGCCAGCGTAAACAGGAGTAAGCCGAGGTTGTCGGGTGTCCGCGGCTCGCTTTTTTCTGCCGCGGGCAGATACGCCAGTCCGATAAGCAGCACCCCTGCCGAAAGCAGCGCAAACAGGGCGTATACGCCGCGCCAACCCACCGCGTCGGTCATGAAGCCGATCAGCAGCGGACCGAACGCCAGGCCAACGCCGAACACCGTGCCCAGGATGCTGAATGCCCGCGTCCGCTGAGCGCCATCATACAGCTGGGCCAGCGCCGCACTGCCGCTGGCTAAAATCATCGCCGCGGCCAGGCCCTGCAGAGCCCTCAACACGCCTGACAGGAAGAGATTGTGCGTCAGGCAAAACAGCAGGCTGCTCAGGCAAAACAGCGCGGCGCCGGCGATAAAAATACGTTTTCTGTCGATGGCATCCGCCGTCACCCCTGCGGCCAGCAAAAAGCTGCCGAAAGTCAGCATAAAGCCATTGGTCAGCCACGACAGCGCAGCGGGAGAGCCGCCCAGCGACTGCTGTATCGCGGGGGTGGTCATGACGCCGCCGGTAAAACTTAACGGCAGCAGCAAGGCCGCCATAAAGACAGAAAGCGCGGCCAGGGCGCTGGCGTATCGGAAAGGTGTTCTGGCGGTGAGTAACATCGGGCGGCCCTCATCAGTCGGCAAGGAATGAATAAACTGTCGCCATCCTATTGCGGATGTTAATGCCGATAAATAGACTGAAAATATCTTCTTAAGAGACATAAGGTTTATAATCGATGGACAGCCTCACCTCGCTGACGTCCTTTGTCCGCACCGCCGAAACGCTAAGCTTTGTTCAGGCCGCCAGGCTGCTGGGCATATCTGCCTCGGCGGTGGGTAAGAATGTCGCCCGGCTTGAGCATAAACTGGGGGTCCGGCTGTTCAACCGCAGCACCAGAAACGTCAGCCTGACGGCGGAGGGGGCCGCATTTCTGACGCGCTGCCAGAGTATCCTGGAGCAGATCCAGGAGGCCGAGTCAGAGCTGACCAGCAGTCTCTCACAGCCCACCGGCAAACTGAGGATTTCACTGCCCGTCATTGGCTACCGCCTGTTGCTCCCCGCCCTCACCGCCTTTACCCGTCTTTATCCGCAGGTTGAACTGGATCTCGACTTTAGTGACCGGCTGGTCAATCTGATCGATGAAGGATTTGATGTTGCTATCCGTAGCGGTGAATTAGCTGACTCCCGGTTGATCGCCAGAAAGCTGGGGGGCTTTCGTTTTGTGCTCTGCACCAGCCCGGCCTATCTGGCGGAATACGGGCCCCCCGACTCGCCAAAGGAATTGGCGGCGCACAAGTGCATTTTTTTCCGCTTCCCCTCGACGGGGCTGATCCAGCCCTGGGAACTGCGCGATATGCGGCTGACGGGAGATTTCAGGGCCACGGCCGTGATGACGGTCAATAACATTGAGGCCGCCATTCGCTTAAGCGCGGCGGGGATGGGCATCGCTTATGTGCCTGATTTTGTCGTGCGCGAGGCCATGGATGAGGGACAACTGCAGGAGGTGTTGCCCGGCTGTTGCGTCAAGGATGGGCATTTCTCGGTCCTGTGGCCCGCCAGCCGCTACCTGTCACCGAGAATACGCTGTTTTATCGATTTTATGGCTGCGGCAGAGATACCCTTGTCACCCGCATCGGCGCCCCCTTCCCTCTGAAAAGCCCTGCACCGGATATCCTGCCGCCCGGCCAGCGAAAGCCGGCGGCAGGTGCGCATCATCAATCATCCGTCAGTACAATGCGTCCTATAACCCGGTACTTTTGCGCATCAAAGAGGTAAAACCAGACCGCGATGGCGGCGCCAAAGCAGAAGCAGGCCAACACGATCCACGGAATGGCATGATAAAAGGAGGAGCTGGCGGCAGCGCCCGCGGCAAACGCCATATTTTTGAATAACAGGTAGACGATATAGATCATCCCCATCCCCCCAAGCAACGGCGCAACGCCTGTTTTAAACCAGTGTCCTTTGCCAATATTTTCTTTATTGCCGTGGAAGTAAACGATCACCGCAAAGGCGCAAAGCGCCTGGACAATCATAATGCCCATCGTACCCAACAGCGCCAGCAGGGTGTAAATATCCGCGTAAGGATCTTTACCGGTGATAAAGAATAGCAACACAATCAGCGTGGCGATAACGGTCTGCACCGTAGAGGCAACATGGGGGGAGCCGTGGCGCGAGTGTGAACGACCCAACGTGCGCCCGGCAAACGGAAACAGATTTTCCCGCCCGAGCGCGTAGAGATAGCGCGCCGCGCAGTTATGAAACGCCATCCCGCAGGCAAAAGAGCCAGTGATCACCAGCAGCTTAAACACCCCGACCGCCCACTCCCCCAGATACTGGCGAGCCGGACCGTAGAAAATCTCTCCTGCGCGGTTAGGATCCTGCGCAAGGGCAATAGCCTGCTCCGGTCCCGTTCCGGCAATCGCCATCCACGAAATGAACACGTAGAACACGCCGATACCAATCACGCCCAGCAGGGTAGCCAGGGGAATGATCTTTTTCGGGTTCTTCGACTCTTCACCGTACATTGCCGATGACTCAAAGCCCACCCATGACCAGAAGGCGAAGAATAATCCAATTCCGGCACTGGCGCCGACCACCCCTTTCGCCGGGGTAAAGGCGTTCAGCGGGTTGATCGACTCGGGGACAAAACCCTGTGGCCCTCCGCCATGGATCAGCACCGCCACCGCGACGGCGGTGAGGATCAATATTTCCAGTACCAGGCACAGGCCGAGCACCCGGGAAGTGAGCGAAATATCGAAATAGCTCAGCACTCCGGTAGTCATTAGCATGGCGAAGGCGAAGATGAGCCAGGGGATATGTACGCTGAAGACCGTATTGATTAAATCCTCACAGAAAAAGGCGAAGATCCCGACCAGCGCAGCCTCAAAGACAATGTAGGTCATGGTCACCGTCACTCCTGACGCCATGCCAACGATCCGCCCAAGGCCGTGTGAAATAAAGCCATAAAATGCGCCGGTAGCGGTAATAAACCTGGCCATCTGCGCATAGCCGATGGCAAACAGGGCAAGGATAAGGGTGGCGACCATAAACCCCGCGGGCGCAAACTGACCATTACCACTACCCACCGCGATCGGCACATTGCCCAGCATCGCAGTGATCGGCGCTGCCGTGGCGATAGTCATAAACAGCACCCCGCCAAGGCCTACCGCATTTGGCCGCAGCCGCTGCACAACATGTTTTTCCGCCGCTGGCGCGGGATTGGCAAGAATTTCATTGCTCATGATGAACGCTCCGTTCAGTTCAGGCACGCGGCGGATTCAGGCAGGATCTGCCCACCGTCAACAATTAGCGACTGGCCGGTGATGTAGCCAGCCTGACGGGAGGCGAAGAACAGCGCTGCCGCAGCAATATCTTCCACCGTTCCGAGGCGTTTGAGCGGCACGGCGCTGGCCATCCCGGCGATATAGTCCTCGCCCATATCCCTCAGCCCTTCCGTGACGATATTCCCCGGCAGGACGGCATTGACGGTAATGTTGTCGCCGGCCAGTTCCAACGCCGCGCTACGCATAAAACCCAGCTGGGCCGCTTTGCTGGCGGCATAGTGAGTCCAGCCCGGATAGCCCGTTACCGGCCCGGTAATCGAAGAGGTGAGGATGATGCGACCATACTCTGCCCGTTTCAGCCATGGCAGCGCCGCCTGGACAGTTAAAAAAGTCCCTTTACTGTTGATCGCCTGCACCTCATCCCACTGCTGTTCGCTCATGTCTGCCAGCGGCGCCGAAGGAAAAATCCCCGCGTTGCAGCAGACAATATCCAGACCACCCCACTGCTGTGCGGCTTCTGCCACACAGGCTTTTACCTCTTCGGCATGACTGACGTTGCAGGTCAGACCGCGTAGCGTTAATCCCTGCTCCGCCGCCTGGCCGATCGCGCTATCGATACGCGATGGTGTGCGGGCGGTAATGGTCACCTTCGCCCCGGCGCGGGCAAAGCCGAGTGCAATGCCAAGACCGATCCCACTACTCCCGCCGGTCACCAGCACATGTTTGTTCATAAAATCTGACATCATTTTTCCCCGTCTGTGAAAGTTCTGCGATCCCATCCGTTTGGCCTGGCCGTGCAGCGATCTCCGTCGCTGGCAGGAAAAGAATAATCACGTAAATGTTGAATGTTCAACATTTTAATGTGAGATTTCAGCATAAAAATAATGCGCTATGATTGGGCACAAGACTGGTGCAATAGACAGATTAATTTATCTATATATATCAAGGAATTAATAACAAACTTCACGCTTTGATTACGCCTGAATGAGAAAAACACACATTATACGTTCCGTTATGGTGCAACCGGCTGAATCCAGCCAACTAAATCACACTAACTTACTGTTAATAAAATAATTAATAAATAAAAAGCATAATTAAAGCGCAACAGAAAACAAAAAAAACCTCACACATCTTGCAAATCCCGCAACCACAACATAAAAATGTGTTAAGCGTGTCATTTCAAATTGAGGACAGCATGTTTAACGACGAGTATTTAACAACACTTACCCTGAAGCTGCGGCCGCTCCTGCCCCGCTGGGGCCTCAGCGAAGGCGCAGAGATTGGCCTGCTGACGGTTTCAGAAAATGCCACGTTTCTGGTCAGCGATAAGATGACGCAGAGAAAGATCGTGCTGCGAGTGCATCGCCCAAACTACAGCTCAGCGGTGGAGATCCATTCTGAGCTGATGTGGCTAAACGCCCTGCATGCCCGGGGAGATATCAACATCGCCGTACCGCTTGTACTGGATGATGGGACCTGTATCGCCAGCCTCATCGACGGCGAAACGGTCACCCACGTCGTGGGATTCACCTTTGTTGCGGGCAGCGAACCTGATACCGGTAGCCATCTCACCGGCTGGTACCATGCCCTGGGACGGGTTGCGGGAGAACTGCACAGGCACAGCGAAGGCTGGGTAAAACCCGAGGGTTTTCATCGCAAGGTGTGGAACACCGAGACGATTATCGGACGTCATGCCTGGTGGGGCGACTGGCGGAAGATGACGCAACTGAGCGCCGACGATATTACGCTGCTGGAGGCGGTGGAGGCCACAGTGGTCGCCAGACTGGAAGCGTACGGACAGGGCGCCGACCGCTATGGGCTGGTGCACTGCGACATGCGGCTGGCCAACCTGCTGGTGAATGAGAATTCGCTGACGGTGATTGATTTTGACGACTGCGGCATCTGCTGGTTTGGCTGGGATTTTGCCACCGCCGTCAGTTTTATTGAAGACGACCCGGCCCTTGCGGACTACCGCGCTGCGTGGCTTGCGGGCTACCGTAGCGTCCGTCCCTTCAGTCAGAAGGACGAAGTGATGCTTCCGGTGCTGGTGATGCTGCGCCGCTTACAGCTGACGGCCTGGCTGGCCAGCCATAGTGAGACAGCCACCGCCCGTCGCTACAGCCCGCAATGGGGCGCCATCACCGTACGCCTGGCCCAGGCGTTTCTCCTCCAGGCGTCACCGCTTAGCGCTACCGTTAACTGCAAGGAACCTGCTGATGAACAATAAAACCCCCATTCTTCAACTGAACCGTTTTGACGCGCTGACCGGCGTGGCCGACGAAAACCTGAGCCGACAAATTGCCCGTCGCCACGCCACCCAGGGGACCGGTTCGGTGCTGTTTTATCCACAACCGATCGTCATGGCGTCGGCCTCCGGAGCCTGGATGGAGGACTCCGCCGGCAACAGTTATCTGGATATGTATAACAACGTGCCGGGCGTGGGGCATTGTCATCCGCATATTACCCAGGCGATGGTGCGCCAGGCCGGGTTACTGAACACCAACACCCGCTATCTGTTCCCGGTACTGGAGCAATACGCGGACAGCCTGCTGGCGACGTTCCCCGCCGGGCTGTCGAATGTGATATTTACCTGCACCGGCAGCGAGAGCAACGACATCGCCCTGCGGATGGCCCGCTTTATCAGTGGTCGGCAGGGGATCATCGTCACCGAGAGTGCCTATCACGGCAATACAACGGCGGTGATGGAAGTCTCTCCCTCCGGGCACAAAGAGGCCCTCCTGCCCCCGTGGGTGCATACCATTCCCGCCCCTGACCTGCGCAGGCTGTCAGCGGGCCAGACGCTGTCTGACCTCTTCGCCGCCGACGTTGAGCGCGCCATGGACGAGCTGGATGAGCGGGGCTACGGCTGCGCGGCGCTACTGGTGGATACCATTTTTTCCAGCGACGGCGTTTTCGCCGATCCGCCGGGATTTCTGGCTCAGGCGGTAGCCCGCGTACAGGCCCGGGGCGGACTGTTTATCGCCGATGAAGTCCAGCCGGGCTTTGGTCGGACAGGCTCTCATTTCTGGGGCTTCCAGCGTCACAGTGTGCAACCGGATATCGTCACGCTCGGCAAGCCAATGGGGAACGGTTTTCCCATGGCCGCGGTCATCACGCGCCCGGCTATTCTGCAGGCGTTCAGCGAAAAGACCGAGTACTTCAACACCTTTGGCGGTAACCCGGTGGCTGCCGCCGTGGGCCTCGCGGTACTGGAGGTGATTGAACAGGAGGCCCTGATGACCAACGCCCAGCGCAACGGGGACTATCTGCGTGCCGGACTGCGCCAGCTGGCCCAGGATTTCCCGGCCATCGCCGACATTCGCGGCGCCGGACTGTTCAACGCCATCGAGTTTGCCCGGCCAGACAGCGGAGAGCCGGATCCGCAGCTGACGAGTCGCGTTATCTATCACCTGAAGCTTGAGGGCGTGCTGATTGGCGCGGCCGGTCGCTTTGGCAACAGCCTGAAGATCCGTCCGCCGCTGTGCTTCAGTCGCGATGATGCAGATTTCTTCCTCGAACGGCTGGCGAAAGTCATGGGCCGCCTGAACGGATAGTCTAACCGACAGGGCAAACATCCAGTTTGTTTGCCCTCGGCGTGCAGGTATATTAACGGCATCAGCGACTTCAGGGAGAGTAACCAGCGTTCATGTCGAAGAGAAAAGAAGACCGTCAGCAACAGATCCTGCGCGAACTGGCTGAGACCCCGACCCTGCGGATTGGGGATATGGCGCGCACCCACGGTGTCTCTACCGAAACCATCCGTCGCGATCTCGACGAACTGACCCGCCGGGGCGTACTGAACCGAACTTACGGCGGTGCGGTGCGGGCCATGAACAGTGAACCGACGGTCACGGAGCGCCACCAGCTGTTTACCGAAGAGCGCGAGCGCATCGCCCGGGACGCCGTCCATTGTATGCGCGAGGGCAAAATATTTATGATCGGCTCCGGCGCCACCACGGTACATGTTGCCCGCCGGATGGCCAGCGAGCTGCGGGATATCACGGTCATCACCCACGCCTTCGGCGTCGCAACGGTGCTGTCGATGAATCCAACCATCCGGGTGATCGTCGCTCCCGGGGAGTACTGCGCTACCGAAGGGGCAATGACCGGTGCGCAGACGCTTCAGTTCCTCAGCCAGTTCACGGCGGACTATACGTTACTGGGGGCCAGCGGTATCGCCGCCGATGGGCCAAGCGAGGCGTTAATCGACAGTGGAACGGTTTACCGGGCGATGATCCAGCGCGCCGCGAAGAGCATTGTCGTCGCCGACCACTCGAAGTTCGACCTCACCTATCCCTACCACTACGCGGGCTGGTCGGGCATCAGCCGTTTAATTACTGACCAGCCCCTGCCCGACCATCTCGCTACTGTACTCGGCCGGGAAAAGGTGGTCGTGGCGCGTGGTCATGCCGCTCCTGAACAGCAGTGACCCGCGCCGGTACGTTTACCCTTTGGCGAAATTCGCCTGGATCCGCTGCTGCAGATAATCCTCGGCGCTGATGGGCGGGTACTTTCTCTGCGGCCCGAGGATCTCGACATCTTTATTGGCCTGGCAGAAAAACGCCAGGCTGTAGCGCGGCCCCTGATATTCGTGGGGCAGCGGGTTTCTCACCCGGTGGAAGTTAGACGGCAGCTGGTCGTCGCTCCAGCGCATCAGCATATCGCCGATATTGCAGGTGATCACCTCCTCCCGCGGTTCAATGCTGGTCCACTGCTGGCTTTCGCGGTCTTTACCGGGACAAACCTGCAGGCCACCCTGGCCGGGGCGCTGGAACAGCAGCGTCAGGCAGTCAAAATCGGTGTGCGCGCCGGCCCGCCACATCCCCTGCTGCGACTGCTCGGTCGCATAGTAATGCAGCATGCGCAAGGTGCTCTGGTAGGTGTCTCGCTGCGGATCGTGCGCGGTGGTGAAAAACGATTCCGGAAAACCGAGCTTCAAAGCAAAGCAGGAGAGGATCTTCATCCCCAGCTGCCAGCACTGCGATTCAAACCCGAGCATCGTCTGCTTGAATGCTGGCAACTCCCGATCGCTGGGCCAGCGCCCGGCCATCAGCGGCCGGGTGATCTGATACGACTCTTTTTGATCCGGCGTGCGGGTCGATGGCCGAACCTGCGCTTTGCTTTCCCAGCCGGCGTTGCCGGCCAGCGGATACTGGCGCTTCACCTCGTCGGGCAGGTCAAAAAACGCCTCGGTCATGCTGAACGCCTGGCGGATATCCGCCAGCGGAATACCGTGGTGGCTGACCTGGAAGAAGCCAATCTCCACCGCCGCCTCCCACAGTTGTTCGGCAATGTCATTTTTTCTTTCGGCAAAGTTCGACAGGTCGATACAGCGCACTTCGCGGGCGAAGGTCTCTTCGCCCTGGGCGCCCATCAGCGCCTCTTTTTCCAGTTCCTGTAAGGCGTAGCGTTGATTCTGGGTGGTTGCGTTCATCGTCATTATCCTGTTATCAGTTAAACAGCGGCGCGCTGCTGGAGGGTACGGACGGCCGCCAGCGCGTCGTGGCGCATCGCGTCAAGGTCGAGACCGGGAATGGCGTCATCTTCCACGATGGGTCGGCCATTGAGCAGCAGCGCCTTCAGCGCGGCGCGCCCACCGCAGGCCACCGGCCCAATAGCCATATCATGCAGGCCGAAGTAGCGCGGATCGTCCAGCCGGTAAATGGCGAGGTCCGCCTGCATCCCGACCTGCAGAGTGCCGGTCTGCGCTAAGCCAAGGATCTGCGCGCCGCCGGCGCTGCCCCAGCGCACCACATCCTCCACCGTGGCCGCATCGGCCCCACCCTCGAAGGTGCCCCCGGCGTAGCGCGGCTGCGCCAGCATCCCCTTGCGCGCGCGCTGTAGCAGCCATGCGGCATGGGCTTCGCTTTGCATATCCGCCGCTTCATTGGAGGCAGCGCCGTCCACCCCCAGCGAGACCGGGACCCCGGCCTGCTCCAGCGCCAGCAGATCGGCGATACCGCTGCCCAGCCGGCCGTTGCTTTGCGGGCAGTGGGCGATGCCGGTTCCGGTGCGGCCCAGCAGGGCAATCTCCTCCGGCAGCAGCTTCACCAGATGGGCAAACCACACGTCATTTCCCAGCCAGTCGTGTTCCGCGCAGAACTGAACCGGCGTCATGGCGAATTTCTGCCGCGCGGCGTCGAGATAATCGACGGTTTCCGATAAATGGCTGTGCAACCGGATCCCCAGCTGGCGGGCCAGCTTCGCCATCTCCCGCAGCTGGGCGCCCGGCGCGGAGTGCAGGACGGTAGTGGGCGCCATCACCACCCGGCGCAGAGAATCGGGCCGGGGGTCGTGATAGCGGCTGACCAGCCGTTCGATATCCGCCATATAGCCGTCGAAGGTTTCCGGACGCAGCGCCACAGGCAGATCCTGTTCCACCGCCCGACCCTGGGTCGCCCCACCCCGGCACAGAACGATGCGCATCCCCAGCGCTTCCCCTTCGCTGAAGACAATCTCCGAGGTATCGAAAGGCATTTCCGGCCAGTACAGGTAGTTGTGATCCGCCACGCTGGCGCAGCCCGAGCGCAGAAGCTCCACCAGGCCGATGCGCACCGCCAGACGAAAGGTATGTTCATCGAAAGCCGCGCGAAAGCGGTACGGCGTAGCGCTCAGCCAGGCCGTCAGGCTCTGGTTCAGCCCCTGCGGCTCGCCCTTCAGCAGCGACTGAAAAAGATGGTGGTGCGTGTTCACCCATGCCGGATAGATCACGCAGTCGCGGGCATCGATCTGTCGCTCTTCCGGCAGCGGCGTCAGGCTGCCGATGGCGGCAATCTTGCCGTCGCGGATGCGAATATCCGGCCCGGCCAGCCGCGCCGCCTCTCCGGGCAGACCGCTGAGGATGGCATGGGCATTTTTAATCATTAATGACATGGCGTCGCTCCTCAGGGTTTAACCTGCATGGCCTGAACAAATTCGGTGGTGTAGGCCTGTTTCCAGTCGGTGGCCGCCGCCAGCAGACCGGTGCTGACCATAAAGTCGCGGGTCTTCTGCCAGCGCGCGTCGGTCATCGTCCCCCAGCCCTGGCTGGCGGCATCCCCGCCGTCGATCAGGTGATGCTCACGGATCTGGGTCACGCCCCAGGCGAGCAGATCGTCGGTCATTTTCGGATTGTCCTGCTTAATCAGCGCATTTCCCGGCGCCGGATCCTTGAGATAGCTCACCCAACCCTCCATTGAGGCGCGGACGAACTTCGCCATCGCCGCTTTCCGCTCGGCGATGGTATCCGGGCGGGCGATGAGAATGCCGCCGTAGGGGGGATAGCCGTGTTCGGAAAAGAGGAAGAAGTTCGCCTTCACCCCGGACTTCTGCACCTGAAACACCTCGGAGCTGACATAGGCCTGCTGGGCGACGGCGTCATCGACGACAAAGGGTTGAATATTGAAGGTATAGGGGCGAACCTGAGCGTCGCTCAGCTGATATTGCGCCTTCAGCCACGGCCACCACGTCGCCTGACCGGAGCTGGAGACCAGAAGCGTTTTGTCTTTCAGCCCCTGCAGGGAGGTGACATCGGCATGGGTCAGCAGCCCCTGGGGATCGTACTGAAAGGGCGCGGCAATGGCCTTTGCCTGGAAGCCGCGCTGAATGCCTTCCAGCAGCTGCAGATCGTAGCCGATGATCACATCGGCCCGCTTCGACAACAGCAACTGCATGCCGTTGACCTGGGGGCCACCGGAGCGGATCTCGACGTCGAGACCGTATTTTTTGTACAGCCCAGTGGCCTGGGCCTGATAATAACCCCCCTGCTCAGCCTGAGCGTACCAGGAGGTCAGCAGAACGATTTTCTCCTCGGCCTGAACGGCCAGCGAGACACCGCCGAGAGCCATCAGGCCCAGCCAGCGAAAGCCCCGGGGAAGGCGTGCACGACTTTTCATTATCCCTCTCCTCTTCATGCCGGGAGAGGGGCGAGCAAACCACGGCTCAGCCTCCCATCCCGGTCAACATTGAACCGCGACATGGTGACTGAGCAATGTCCCGTATGGATAACCCGTACTGACCGCTTCTACTCACACTCAGCTATACAAAAACAATGCCAGATTTGATCGCCCGCGAGCGGCCGCGAGAAATCGCCTGCGCCGCCGCCCACGGGTATGCAACCTTTGATTCATGCACACAAAAAACGCACCATTATGGTGCGTTAATGAATGATTTTAGTGCCTGCCCGGTCTCACAGCTGACTGAAGAGCATCTCCAGCTGGTTCAACATCATCGAGGCGGCGAGGGAAAGCTGGCGGGCGGGCGAGACGCACAGCGCCAGCGTGAAAGGCTTAAGCTGCGGATCGGTTAGCGGTACAAACGCCAGCTGGCCTGACTCGATCTCATCGAGAATATCCAGCCGGCACAGGATGCCGATGCCCATCTGCTCTTTGATCAGGGTGCGGATCATGTGAATGTTATTCGACACCGCCACCTCCTTCACCTCGTTGCCGCTGATATTCACCAGCGCCTCCACCGGCTCGCTGATCATCAACGGGGCGGACGGCAGGATAAACGGGTAGTCGATGCACTGACTAAAGCGCACCGCGCTGCGGCTGGCCAGCGGATGGCCGGTCGGCACCACGATACCCATATTCATCTCGGCAAACGCCCGCACCTGCAGTTCGCGGGAGGTCTGGGGATTGAGCATGATGCCGAAATCCGCCTCGCCAGAGATCAGCGCCTGCTGAATGTGGATATTGTTGATGGTGGTCAATGTAAAAGAGATGTTGGGATAATGTTTATGCACCTCTTTGAGCATCGTCGAAAAAAAATGCCGGTTAATGGCATCGATGGTAGCGATACGCACATGCCCCCGCCGCAACCCGCGCAGGTCATCCAGCTGTTCGCAGACCCGGGTAAAGTCCTTTTTCCAGTTATTGGCCGCGTGCAGAAGCAGCTCCCCGGCGGCGGTCAGCCGCAGCCCGGTGGGGTGGCGCTCGAAGAGCGGCATCGCCAGCTCCTGTTCCACGCGCAAAATCTGACGGTCGATGGAAGACGCCGACACATGCAGCGCCTCTGACGCTTTACGAAACGATCCCTGACGGGCCACTTCGGTGAAATAGAGCAGAAATCGGGAGAAGGCAAACATGGTTTGGGTGCTCTCTTTTTTGCAACGGGTTGTGCGAATCAAAGCTCTGGACGCAACAGTTTTATCACAATACCGTAGCATTCATAGCGGAGAAACGATCGTTTCACCCATTTTCTTGCACGCCGGACAGTTTACCGCGAAGAGGAGTTATCTCTTCGCCGACCCTGGCCGCCCTGCAGACAGCGGAATGAGGGAGAGTAAACGGTAATGCACAGCCACGATCTTATTTCGGTCTCGGTCGGGGAAATACGCCCCAATGGAGAGGGAAATCTATCATTAATATTGCAGGCGGCGGCCGGGGAAATATTACCGGCCTACTCTGCCGGGGCGCATATCGATATTATTATTCCCGGCGTTGGCCCCCGGCAGTATTCCCTGTGCGGCACGCCTGACCGCAGTAATACTTATGAAATTTGCGTCAGACTGACGGACGCGTCCACCGGCGGCTCACGCTATTTGCATCAGCAGCTCAAACCCGGCGATCGGCTTGCCATTTCGCCTCCGCGTAACCATTTTCCCCTGCCGGAGGCCGGGCGCTACCTGCTGTTTGCCGGCGGTATCGGCATCACGCCTTTGCTGGCGATGGCTGAAGCGATTGCCGCCAGAAAGGGAGCGCTGGAGCTGCATTATTATGTCGCCAGCTCGCGCCAGACGGCCTTCTCCCCGCGCCTGACCCAGCTGGCTGCGGGCGGCACGGTGGCGATCCACTGTAGCGAGGAAGGCGCGTCGTTTCGCCAGCGGATCCCCGCCTGCTTAACCACGCCCGATCCTGATACCGCAGTGGTAGCCTGCGGCCCGGAGGGTTTTATTCAGCGACTGCAGTCGGTCATGGAGGAATATCGCTGGTCGCCGTCGCAATTCGTCTTCGAGCGTTTTACTCCCGCGGCGGAAAATAATACTGCGGCGAAAAATGCGTTTTATATTGAGCTGGCCTCCAGCGGGCAGCGCCTGCAGGTCGCCGCGGATCAAACCATTGCTCAGGTATTACAGCACGCCGGGGTGGAGGTAATGCTCTCCTGCGAACAGGGAATGTGCGGCTCCTGTATTACCGGGGTCCTCGACGGGATCCCCGAACACCGGGACAGCGTGCTGACGGCGGAAGAGAAAGCTGGCAACGACCAGATCACGCTCTGCTGTTCGCGGGCGAAATCCCCGGTTCTGGTTTTGGATCTGTGAGGAGACTGACGATGACGTTCCCCTCCTCTTCCGCACCGCTCGCCGGGATCAGCCGCGCCCGACTCCCGGCCTGGGCGCTGCCCGACGGCTGGCCGACGCAGGCCAACGGTGAACCGCTGCTGGCGGACCTGGCCTTTCGCGACGGCCGGATTGCCGCATTGACCCCGACCGACCAGCCGACTCCCGGCCTGTGGGACCTGGCGGGGGCCCTGACGCTCCCCGGCCTGGTGGAACCTCATGCCCATCTGGACAAGACCTTTACCATTGAACGCTGCCGTCCGGCGCAGGCCGGGCTGCTGGCGGCGATCCACGCCATGCACGAGGATCGCCAGCACTGGACCAGGGCGGATATTCAACGTCGGGCGTCCGCCGCGCTGGCCCGGGCGGCAGCAAATGGTGTGACCTATTTGCGTAGCCATATCGACTGGTTTACCGCCGACGCACCGGACGCCTGGCAGGAGATCGCCCGCCTCGATACCGTCGGCATCACCCTGGAGCGGGTGGCGCTGGTCCCGCTGACCCTGTTTCGCGATCCGGCGGACGCCGGGGCCATTGCCCGAACGGTCGCCACCAGCGGGGAGGGCTGCCTGCTGGGCGGCTTCATCCACTCCTCCAACTGGGACGCCGCCGCCATGGCAAACCTGCTGGATAGCGCGGCCCGCTGGGATCTGGATCTGGATTTGCATATTGATGAGGAGCTCAGCGAAGTGTCTCAGGGGCTGACCTGGCTGGCGGACCATCTCTCCCGCCACCCTTTTCCCGGGCATATCTGCTGCAGCCACGGCTGCGCGCTGGCCGCCGGCAGCGACGAACAGGCGGCGCCGATCCTGCGCCAGCTGGCGGCGCACGGCGTCACCCTTATCGCTCTGCCGATGACCAACCTGCTGCTGCAGGATGCGACATTCGGTCGCACGCCGCGCCAGCGGGGGATCACCCTGCTGCACGAGGCGCAGGCCGCCGGCGTGGCCACCCTGCTCGGCTGCGACAACGTGCAGGACGCTTTTTGTCCGGCGGGAAGCTACGACCCGCTGGACACCCTGGCCTGCGGCCTGTTCAGCGCTCAGCTCAGCGACCTGTTCGACCGGCAGTCGCGGCTGATCTGCGATCGCGCGGCGCTAACCGGTTCGCCGGCAGACGCGGCGCCCTTTGCCATCGGCGCGGCGGCCAGCGTGGTGATTTTCCCGGGTAGCGACCGTTTTACCTGGCCTTTAAACAGCGCCGCCCGTCTGGTGGTTAACCACGGCAGGTTAACCCACCGGCGCGTGTGGCAAGAGGAGATGGCACATGAGTCTTGAAGCAGGCGCGGGGGCGCCGCTGGCGCGGTATGCCGCCTGGCGCAGAGCCGGCGATTTTATCTTTCTCTCCGGCATTATTCCGGTCAATCCCCTGACCGGCACCATCGTCAACGGCTTTCAGGATGTGCCTGAGCCGGTGCGGGAGCTGCTGGGGGCGACCGGCGAATTTTCAACCGATGCGAAACAGGGCCCGATCCTCGCCCAGAGCTGGTACGTCCTGGAAAGCATCCGCCACACCGTGGCGTCCGCAGGAGGGCAGATGAGCGACGTTATCAAGCTGGTGCAGTACTTTCGCAACCTTGACCATTTTCCCTATTACAGCCGGGTCAGAAAGCTGTTTTATCCCGACCAGCCGCCCGTTTCCACCGTGGTCCAGGTCAGCGAAATGCTGCCCGACGCCACGGTATTGATTGAAGTTGAAGCGACCGTCTGGTTACCCCAGCCAATTCACTCCGAGGCACCGCGATGATTAACGGTTACATTCCTGCAGCGCGCTTTCTCCCTTTCCTGAGCTGGACGGACGTTGCCGCCCTGCCGGATAAAAGCAATACGGTTATCGTCCTCCCCACCGGGGCGATCGAACAGCACGGCCCGCATCTGCCCTGCTCGGTGGACAGCGTGATATCTTCCGGCGTGGCGGGCCATGCCCTCGCCCGGCTGCCGGCGGCGATCCCGGCCTACGCCATCCCGCCGATCGTCTACGGTAAGTCCGAGGAGCATCTGCATTTTCCCGGCACCCTGACCCTCAGCGGCGATACGCTGCTGCATACCGTGCTGGAGATCGCCGAATCCCTCTATCGGGCCGGTTTTCGCAAGCTGCTGATGATCAACGGCCACGGCGGCCAGCCGCAGATCCTGCAAATCGCCTGCCGGGAAATGCGCCTGCGCCACGGGGATTTCATCGCCATCCCGCACGATGTGTTCAACGTACCCAACTGCGAAAAACAGTTTCTCAGCCCGCATGAACAGCGGATGGCGATGCACGCCGGACATAGCGAAACGGCGCTGATGCTGGCGCTGGCCCCGGAGTGCGTTCATATGGAGCGGGCGGTCGCCAACTTCCCGCCGGAATTCCCCTGCCCGACCCTGTCGAAAGGCCGCCCGGCGGCGGCGTGGGCGTCCTATGACTTTGGCCCCAGCGGGGTGATTGGCGACCCGACCCCGGCGACGCGGGAGCAAGGCGAAGGGCTTCTCGACTCCCTCGCCGCCAGCTGGGCGCAAGCGATCATCGAGATCCACCGCATGGCCTGGGTCGAACGTCACGAACCGACCTGGGGCAAACAGCACTGGCACGGCTTTGTGCAGTCCCACCCCCCTCTTTCGCTGCTGAATCCAAGGAGCCATGATGAATACCAGACCGACGCTCGTTTTTACCCTGCTGACCGTGGCCGCCCTCGCGACCTCAGCCTCCTGCTTCGCGGCGGAGAAGTTTACGTTTCTCACCAACTGGTATGCCCAGGCCGAGCACGGCGGGTTTTACCAGGCCCAGGCCACCGGGCTGTATCAGCACGCCGGTCTCGATGTCGAGATTAAAATGGGCGGTCCGCAGATCAACGTCATGCAGTTGATGGCTGCCGGTCAGGCCGATTGTACCCTTGGCGACAACGGTCAGGCGCTGGAGACCTGGCAGGCCGGGGTGCATGCGGTGACCGTCGCTACCGTGTTCCAGCACTCGCCGACGGTGTTTATCACTCATAACAAAGTGGAGAACCCGGCGGAGCTTAAAGACAAAACCTTCCTGCTCGCTACCGAGGCCTATACCTCTTTCTGGCCGTGGGCGAAGAGCGAGCTGGGTCTGGCTGGCAGCAAAGTGCGCCCCTATACCTTTAACGTTCAGCCGTTCCTCGCCGATAAAAACCTGGTGCAGCAGGGCTACGTGACCTCCGAGCCGTTCTCCGTCGCCAAAGGCGGGCAGCCGTTCTATGTCTATCCGCTCAGCGACTGGGGCTACCCGCCCTACGGCAACTCGATTATCTGTATGGCGGATACCATCCGCAAACGTCCGGCGGCGGTGGCGGCCTTCGTCAAAGCCTCCATGGAGGGCTGGAAAAGCTACCTGCAGGATCCCGCCCCCGGCAACCGCCTGATCGGTAAAGCAAATCCGCAAATGGGCGCCGAGCAGATCGCCTTTGGTATTGCCCAGATGAAGCAGTACCAGCTGGTGACTGGCGGCGATGCAAAGACCGGCGGCATCGGCATCATCACCGAGCCGCGGCTGAAGAAAACCTGGGACATGCTGGTGAAAAACAAGCTGATCGACGCCAGCAAGGTGCCGTTTGAGCAGACTTACACCCTGGAGATGGTCAAAGACGCCGGAGTGATGCCATGAATACCGCCCCGAAACTGACCGTGATGAGCGACACCCGCTTTATGCCCGCCTCTGCCACCCCGGCCATCGAGGTGCTGTCGGCGGAGAAGATCTACAGCAACGGTACCCGGGCGCTGCTGCCCGTCAACCTGACCATCAATCAGGGGGAGTTTATTACCCTGCTCGGCCCGTCCGGCTGCGGGAAGAGTACGCTGCTGAAGATGGTCGCCGGCCTGGTGGAGCCCAGCGACGGCAAGCTGATGCTGTGGCGGCGCGACAGCCGGGAGAAAGCCCAGCATCCGCTGTCGTTCGTCTTCCAGGAAGCCACCCTGATGCCGTGGAGCAGCGTGCGCAATAACGTCAGGTTGCCGCTGGATCTGGCCGGCGTGCCGCGGGCGGAAGGTAATACCCGGGTGAGTGAAGTCCTTGAGCTGGTGGGGCTGGGCAAATTCGCCGACGTCCTGCCGCGCGAACTCTCCGGCGGCATGCAAATGCGCGTCTCCATCGCCCGCGGCCTGGTCACCCGGCCAAAGCTGCTGCTGATGGATGAGCCCTTCGGCGCGCTCGATGAAATTACGCGTAACAAACTCGACAGCGACCTGTTGCGTCTCTGGCAGGAGCAGAACCTGACGGTGGTGTTCGTCACCCACTCGATCCACGAAGCGGTGTTTCTCTCACAGCGGGTGATCATGATGGCGGCCCGTCCCGGACGGGTGGTCGAAGATATCGCCATCCGGGAGCCGTTCCCGCGCAGCGAGGCGTTCCGCGTCAGTCCGGCCTTTTCCCTGTATGCCCGTCAGCTGCAGGACAGTCTGTTGCAGGCCAGCCAGTCCGGTATGGAGTCATAATATGAAAAACACAACCTCAACGCCGTGGGTCCAGCATCCGCGTTTTCTCAAAATTCTCTATCCGACCCTCGTCGCGGTGGCGGTGGTGCTCCTGTGGCAGGGCGCGGTGAGCTATTTTCGCATCCCGGCCTTTCTGGTGCCGTCGCCGCTGGTGATGCTGGAAAGCCTGTGGACGCATCTCACGCCGCTGCTGCTGGCGCTGCTGTTCACCCTCAAGATCACCCTGATCTCGTTTCTGCTGTCGATTGTCATTGGCGCCGCGGTGGCGTTTATCCTGGTGCAGAACCGCTTTGTGGAAACCGCCCTGTTTCCGTATATCGTGTTTTTGCAGGTGACGCCGATTGTCGCCATCGCTCCGCTGATCATCATCTGGGTGAAGGATGCCACGCTCTCGCTGGTGGTGTGCGCCACCCTGATGGCGGTGTTTCCCATCATCTCCAATACCACTCAGGGACTGCGCAGCGTCTCCCCCGGCCTGCTGAGCTATTTTCGCCTCAATCACGCCAGCCGCTGGCAAACGCTGGTGCGGCTGCGTATCCCCTCGGCGCTGCCCTATTTCTTCGGCGCGCTGCGTATTTCCAGTGGGCTGTCGCTGATTGGCGCGGTGGTGGCAGAGTTTGTCGCCGGGACCGGCGGGACCAATACTGGTCTGGCCTATCAGATCCTGCAGGCTGGCTACCAGCTGGATATCCCGCTGATGTTTGCCGCGCTGCTGCTGATCTCTCTCGCCGGGATCGCGCTGTTTGGCGTGATGTCCTGGGTTTCGCGCCGGGCGCTCAGCGCCTGGCATGAAAGCGAAGCCGTGCAATCTCATTAATGTTTTGCTGACGAACAGGAAGAAAAATGATGACTGATGAGCAGCGTCAACACGCGGTCGCGGCGATCCAGCAGGCACTCCCGACGCTGGAGTGGACCTTACAGCCGGCGAAGATCAAACGGCTTTCCCGCGATTTTCACTGGTTCAGTCCGGTACTCACTGAGCAACTGGCGGGGAAACAGGCGGACGCGGTGGTTCGCCCACGCGACGAAGAGGAGCTGCGCCAGCTGGTCGCCGCCTGCGCGCAGCACCAGCTGCCGCTGACGCTGCGCGGCAGCGCCACCGGCAACTATGGCCAACTGGTCCCCCTCGAAGGCGGGCTGCTGGTCGATATGACCGGACTCAACCAGATCGTCGCCCTCGGCAACGGCACGGTGCGCGCCCAGGCCGGCATTCGTCTGGCAGACATCGAAACCGCCGCCCGCCCAACGGGATGGGAGCTGCGCTGCATGCCGTCGACCTACCGACTGGCGAGCCTGGGCGGCCTCTACGGCGGCGGGTTCGGCGGCATCGGCTCCATCAACTATGGGCCGCTGGCGGCGCCCGGCAATGTGCTCAGCGTCAAAGTGATGACCGTCGAGCCGGTCCCCCGCGTGCTGACCATCCCGGCTCCCGAAGCGCTGCTGCTGCATCACGCCTACGGCACCAACGGCATTATCCTGGAGGTTGAGCTGGCGCTGGCGCCCGTGCACCAGTGGATTGAACGCCTGGACGTGTTTGACGATTTCGCCGATGCGCTGAACTATGCCAACGCCTGCGTCCGTTCGCCGGGGCTGGTAAAACGTCAGGTCGCGCTGCTGGCCACGCCGATCGCCGACTACTTTAGCCACCTCAAGGATCGTTACCGCACCGGGCAGCATGCGGTTATCAGCCTGATCGCCGAGGAGAGCGAAGGACTCTGCGCCAGCCTGTTACAGCGCCATCGCGGGAGCAACGCCATCCGTCAGGCCAGCGACGAGGCCCGGACGCAAAACGCCGCGTTAATGGAATACTGCTGGAACCACACCACCCTGCATGCGCTCAAGGTGGACAATACGCTGACTTATCTCCAGACGGCGTTTGATCCGCTGCGCTATCCGCAGCAAATTTTACAGATGGAGCAGCACTTCGCCGGGGAGGTGATTTCCCATATTGAATTCCTGCGTGATATCGAGGGCAATCTCACCGCCAGCGGTCTGCAGTTGGTGCGCTATACCACGCCCGCGCGGCTCAACGCCATCATGCAGATATTTCGCGACAACGACGTCAAGATTAACAACCCCCACGTGCTGCAGGTTGAGGACGGCAAACAGGGCGTGATTCGCCCCGACGTCGTGGCGGTGAAACAGTCTCTCGACCCGGCGGGATTGCTTAACCCCGGCAAGCTGCGCGGCTGGGCGCTGCGCGACCAGCTGGAACTGGACAGCAACCCGCTGGCGCTGGCCACCCGCGAAACCCCCACGACCTGATCGCCCCATTCCGGGGCGCGCTAACCGGTCGCTGGCCCGCTTCTCTTCCTCCTGCCCGCGCGGCGAGTTTTTTTACGCCACTCATTCATATGAATGAGTGGCGTCTCTGTTTCCTCCGTTATACTCATCAAAAAAGCGACGATAAATTTATTATCACGGGTTAATTCCACGGTTCAGTTTTCGTGTCGAATTAAATAGTTATTCCGAACACGCTCTGGCGGATTATTTATTACGCGCTGTCATTTTATTACAACTTGCCGATTACCGGCCTGAACGACAAAAATGACCGTAAAATGAGTCGACATAAATTTGCCCTATGAATTAAGCACATGATAAAAACGTTGTAAATTATTTTTATTCAACACAGCAATAGTGAGGATAATATGAGCGATGCCATTTCTTCGCAACTTGAAAACATCATTACGATGCTGATCGCCATCAGTATCGCCTCGGAAAGACTGGTAGAGATAATCAAAGGGTATTTTCCCTGGCTTAATCTGGAAAATCAGGATCCGGTCATCGAAGGACGACGCAAATCTGCCCTGCAGATATTAGCGGTGGTTGCCGGTATTGTGACGGCGTTTTTGACCCAACCATTCGTCGCCGGCAGTTTCTCGGCCATTAAACATCCGGACCTGATGACATTATGTATTGGCCTGATGGCAAGCGGCGGATCGGCGTTCTGGAACGTCATTCTTAATTATCTGTTGCAAGTGAAAAACCTGAAAAAGCAACAAGTCAGCAGCGTGAAAGCAGACCCAGTAGCGGATGCAGTAGCCGATCCTGCCCCCCCTTCTCCGGTTTATCAGGACGTGGTTCATGGCGCAGAGCCGGTCAGCTCAAACCCCTGTTTCAATCCGGAGGGTAAATAACATGGTATGGCGTGTCGCAAAGAGTCTGCTGATACTCAGAGATCAGATTAATCAATATGCTCCGCATCGCAACACGGACAGCGATGGCACCATTGGTGATGAACATCATGCCCACACCAACTCGGATCATAATCCGCAGGTGATAGATGGAAATATTGGTGTGGTAACGGCTATCGATATTACCCACGATCCTCAAAATAAATGTGATGCTCAGGCGATTGTCGATGCGTTGGTCGCCAGCAAAGACAAACGAATTAAATATATTATCTGGAACAAACGGATCATTAGCGCTTCTGTCCAGCCTTGGGTATGGCGGGATTACCATGGCGTCAGCCCGCACGATAAACATTTCCACTTATCCGTGGTGCCGGTGAAAGCGCTGTACGATTACACCTTACCGTGGCTGTTATTTAATCCACATAAAGAATGATCCAGTTTTTTTCCGATTACCGTGAGGCGAATATGACTCAACAAATCGACATTGAGAAAATAAAAGCGGCACTCAACGCCATTGAAGAACTCGAACAGATTGCCCGTTCAACGCAGCCGGCCGATATTAAAAATTTTTGTGTGGAATATAACAAAACATGGAAAAAGAAAGTGGATACCCTGCTGGCACTGATTATTGATGAACCCATCAGTTCGCTGTTAGTTAAACTGGTGCCTTACTTACCCACACTGCTGGTGATTATTAACATGCTAAAGGCGGGCGTTGAGCAATATTGTCAACTGCATCTCGCGGAGGAGCCTCCCGTAGATAAATAATTGCCACCCATCCGGCCAGGGCCTGCTCAGGCACTGGCCTCCCTCCCCAATCCCCCATCTGTCCACGTTTCTCTCAGCCCAACGCCGACCTTATCCTGCGCCGGACAGTCCCGCCATATGGACGATAAGCCCTACTGCGGCGGCGGCGGCCAGTACCCAGGTCAGCTTCCACTTATAACGAAACAGCAGCCCGGCGGCGCCCAGGGCTATGGCTGCGGACCACGGGTCGAAACCGGACGGTCCCCAGACGCTATGCCAGATAAAAAACAGCGCCAGATTCAGGATAACGCCCACCACCGCGGCAGTGATGGCGGTCAACGGCGCGGTAAATCCCACCTTATTATGGGTCGTTTCAATAAACGGCCCGCCGGCGAGAATAAAGATGAACGAGGGCAAAAAGGTAAACCATGTCACCAGGCACGCCGCCGCGATGCCCCCCAGCAGCACATCATCGACGCCCAACACTGCTTTGGTGTAGCCGCCGACAAACCCGACAAAGGTCACCACCATGATCAACGGTCCGGGGGTCGATTCCCCAAGAGCGAGGCCGTCCATCATCTGCCCTGCCGTCAGCCAGCCATAGTGGGTCACCGCCCCCTGGTAAACATAAGGTAAGACGGCATATGCCCCGCCAAAGGTCATCAGCGCGGCTTTGGTAAAGAACCAGCTCATCTGGGTCAGCGGATGCGCCCAGCCCAGCATTAGCGTCAGGGCGGCCATCGGCACCAGCCACAGCAGCATTCCGGCGATCAGCACCCGTGAGGTGCGCCGCCAGCTGAAAATGGCATGGGCCGGAATCGGCGTCGTGTCATCAATGATGGCGGCTCCGCCAGGGTGACTCTGCGCACGGTGGGCGTCCGCTTTGCCGAACGTCGTCGACGCCAACCGTCCGCCGATAAAACCCACCAGTGCCGCGGCGAGGACGATCAGCGGAAAAGGAACGTTCAGCGCAAAAATAGCGACAAAAGCAGCGGCCGCGATGGCCCAGTAGGCGCCATTTTTCAGCGCCCGCGAGCCGATGCGGTGCGCCGCCTGCAATACTATCGCCGCTACGGCGGGTTTGATGCCATAAAAGATCCCCGCCACCACGGCGACATCCCCCCAGACGAGATAGATCCACGCCAGGGCGATGAGTAACACCAGCGAGGGCAAAATAAACAGCACCCCGGCGATGACGCCTCCCCAGGTTTTATGCATCAGCCAGCCGATGTAAGTCGCCAGCTGCTGGGCCTCCGGGCCGGGCAGGACCATACAAAAATTGAGCGCATGCAGGAATCGCCCTTCCGATATCCAGCGTCGGTTATCCACCAGCTCCTGGTGCATCATGGCGATCTGCCCGGCAGGCCCGCCGAAGCTGATGAAGCCAAGCTTGAGCCAAAAGCGAAATGCCTGCCAGAAGGAGACGGAAGCGACGACGGAAGGACTGTCACTCTGCGGAAGAACGACCGTTTTGCTCATGATTGCCAGACCTCATTTCACAGGACCTCAGTAAGCCGTCGAACAGCGAGCAAGCTGCCGCCAGCAGTTGGTCATCGTCCGTAATGGTTTCCCGCAGCCCTGCAAGAATGCTTTCTACCCCCGCCGCCTCCGGGGTCGGTACCCCACCGACGTCCAGGAAGTGGATCAACCGTCCCAGACTGTCGGGGATCACCGCGTCCAGCGCAAAACGCCGGACCAGTACTTCGAAGGTCACCAGCGTGCCTACATGGCTGAATGGCGCGCCGTCAAAATCAAAACCGACTGCTGTCGCCGGACAGTCCTCAGGCGCGGCCAGCCACAGGAACCGCGCCTCGTCGTCAATAAAGCGCCGGATAAGCCAGGCGCTGGCCAGACGATCGACCCACGGGCGTCGGCGGGTGGCCCACAGCCGGCCGCGAAAGGCGCCTCTGTCCAGCAGGCTCAGTTCGCCCGCCACCGACTGCGGCTCGTTCGGCGATAGCCGCTGATTAATGACCTGCTCGATAGTGGCCAGTCGCTCAGCGGCTTGCTCCCGGGCGGCCCCCGGAAAGAAATCAATGGCCTCGATCCGCCGGTAGTCACGCTGAATTTTACGCAGTTGTTTGAGCTGAGCCGCCAGTTCGTCGTTGGATAACGTCCCCTGCAGCGCCTGCAGATCCTGCAACAGCGCGTCGTACTGTTCACGACGATCGAATAGCGGCCTGAGCGCCTCTTCTTCCGCCGCCTCAATCGTGAAAACATACCCGGTCCCCCCTTCCGCGCGGATCGCCTGGCAGGTGCTGAGGAAAGTGTCATAGCCCTGGCGCACGTCGGGCAGCAGATAGACCCCATCGCGCAGGACCGCTGCCCCGCTCTGCTTCAGGGTTCGCCAGACACGCATGCGCAGCGTGGCTTGAGACGTTGTCAGGTTAAGGATCAAGAGATGCATTGTCATGTTGTAGAGATTACTACAGCATGTAGCGTCTGTGACGTTTTTACGCGCAAGGAGTCAGATGAATTTCAGCAATGCATAGCTGAAAAAAGCAAAAGACGGCCTGCGCAGCGGCAGGCCAGGCGCTAAGCGCGGGATGGGGATAAGGGGCGCAGCAGCAGGGTCAACAACGCCACCGCAACCGGGACCAGGGAGCCCCACAGCACGGCGTTCCAGCCGAAGGCGTTGAGCAGAACCCCGGACGAAAACGACCCCACGATCATCACGCCGAAGACCAGAAAATCGTTGAGCGACTGAACCTGGGTCTTCTCTTCCGGGCGGTGGAAATCGATGATTTTCGCCGAGGCGCCGGTGAAGCCAAAGTTCCAGCCGATGCCGAGCAAAATCAGCGACAGCCAGTAATGATACACGCCGAGACCGCTCAGGCCGACCGCCACCGACGCGGCGGTGATCAGCAATCCCGCCGCCGCCATTCGCACTGCGCCGAAGCGCTGGATCAGCCGGCCGGTGAAAAATCCCGGGCCGTACATCGCCATCACATGCCACTGGATCCCAAGGTTGGCGGCCTGCTGGGAAAGACCGTGCATATGCATGGAGAGCGGCGCGGCGGTCATCAGAAAATTCATCACCATATAGGCCACCGCGCCGCTGAATACCGTAGTGGCAAAACCCGGCTGGCGGACAATCTCGCGCAGCGGCCGCCCTCCGCGCACGCTGGCCGCGGTGGGCTCCGCCGGCGTCACCCCTCTCAACAAAAAGGCGGCCAGCACTGCAACCAGCGCCTGAGCGAGGAAGGTGACGGCGAAGGTATGTGCCGGCCAGAGGTGCATGGTGCCGGTGACCAGCATCGGGCCAATGATCCCGGCGGCCACACCGCCGCCCATCACCAGCGACAGCGCACGGGCGCGACGCGCCGGGGCGACGCCGTCGGTGGCGGCAAAACGAAAACTGAGCGCCACGGCGGCATAGGCGCCGCCAAGCATCGCGGCGAGACAAAACAGCAGAAAAGAATTCAGCACTACCGCCAGGGCGGCCGCCAGTCCGGTCACCATCCCGGCGCCGGTGCCGAGCCTGAACGCCGCTTTGCGGCCCCGCGTTCGCGCCAGCGCGCCGAAAGGCAGAATGGAGGCCGCCATCCCCAGCACAAACAGGGTTATCGGCAGCGTGGCCAGCGACGGGCTGGGGGCAATCGCGTTACCCACTATCGCGCCGGTAGCGTAGAAGACCACCGAGTTGGCGCCGGCCAGCGCCTGAGCGGCAGCCAGGCGAAAGATGTTTTTGTTCTGCACCGCCAGCGGCAGCATGTGTTCTGTAGACATCCGTTGTTTTCACCGGTTTGAGAGTGGCGCCAGGCTGGCCGTCTGGCATCGCGCCCTGTTTGTTGGGTTCCCTGACCGTTACCTTAGCCGCAAAATACGCTTTTGCACCATAGCGAATCGCAATATTACCCGGCGATCTGGCCCCTCTTCTGCGTCAGATCGCCGGGCCGGGCTTCGCCGCCCGTTTTATTCCGGGGATCCGTCGCGTCGCGCGGCGGCAAATTTCGCCGCGATCATTGCGGCCGTCGGCTGGACGCCGCCCAGACTCCACTGCTCCGGGTCATGTTCGTCAATGCGGATCCAGACGGACTGACGGAACTGCGGATCGCCCTGCCCCTCAATCTCCACCAGCAGATCGGTCATCCGTCGCAGCAGCTCACTTTTCTGTTCCGCGGTCATGATCCCTTTAATGGTTTGCACGTTAACAAATGGCACGCTATTCTCCTTAGCATCTAGGTCTAAAATTCAAACTCAGAGTAGAAGGTCAATCTCGCGATGTCAAAAAATAAATCACTGCCCTACCTCGACCCGGCGCTGTGCGGCCTGGCGGAAGGGGCGAAAATCCTCGGCGACCGCTGGGTGCTGTTGATCCTCCGCGAGGCGTTTTACGGCGTGACGCGCTTTGAAACGATGCTGTCGCACACCCATATTACCCGCCAGACGCTCACCACCCGGTTAAAAACCATGACCGAAACGGGATTGCTCAGCAAAGTGCCCTACCGGGAAGCCGGCTCCCGCGAACGGTATGAATATGTTCTGACTGATAAAAGCCGTAGCCTGGCGCTGGTGCTGTTCGCCCTGATGGAATGGGGCCATCAGCACGTGCTGCACAGTGCGCCGCATATAGCATTGGTGGACAGCGCCAGCGGCGAGGCTGTCCATCCGGGGTTTATTACTGCCAGCGGCACCGTGGCGAGCCCCGCCGCCCTGCAGATCGTCAAGGCAGACGAACGCTAATAGCGCCGCTACAGAACTTTCGTACGCCTCTGGCGAAAGCCGCCGCAAGCGGGTATGTTGCATAGCCACGGTACCCGACGAGCGCGGGACATTTTTGTTTCATCGAACGGTGCGATAAAGGATGAAGGTATCCGGTGACCATTCCGACGCGCAGATCGCGCATGCTAAAGGTAGAAAATGTCGCTTCGTTCTCTGCGGGCTTTATGTCTGACCAGCTTTTTTATTGCCGACGTGCGCGACGGCCTCGGCCCGTTTCTGGGGATCTTTCTCACCCAGCGTCACTGGCAGGCGGAGGACATTGGCCTGCTGATGTCCGTCGGCGGTATCGCCGGCCTGCTGGCGACCCTGCCCGCCGGCTTCATCACCGACAGCTCGCGGCATAAGCGCTTGCTGCTGGCCGGGGTCTGCCTGGTGATCACCCTCACCACCCTGCTGCTCTGGTTTAGTCAGAAGACCAGCGTGGTCGCCCTCTCGCAAGTCGCCAGCGGCATCTGCGCGGCCTTTGTCGGACCGCTGATCGCCGGGATTACCCTCGGTCTTGCCAGACAGCGCGGCTTTAGCGCCCAGATGGGGAAAAACGAAGCCTTCAACCACGCGGGGAATTTCTTCACCGCGCTAATGGCCGGGGCTATCGCCTGGTACTGGGGCATCGGCGGCATTTTCATTCTGATGGCCTGTACCACGCTGCTTACCCTGGTCGCCCTGCTGGCGATCCGCGGCGGCGATATCGACGATGACGCCGCCCGCGGCATCGAAGCGGCATCCACGCCCTCCCTGCCGGGGTTTGCCATCCTGTTCCGCCATACGCCGCTGCTGATCGCCGGCGTAACCCTGATGCTGTTCCATCTCGCCAATGCCGCGCTGTTGCCGATGCTGAGCATGCGGATCGCCGCCGCGCCGGGACACCTCAATCCCGGACTGTTTGCCGCCGCCACGGTGATTATTTCGCAGGTGGTGATGATCCCGGTGGCCATCCGGGTCGCCGGCAGCATCGACAAATACGGTTACTGGCGATGCATCCTGCTGGCGCTGCTGATCATGCCCATCCGGGCGGCGCTGGCGGCGTCCAGCGACGCCCCGGCGATGATGGTCCCGGTGCAAATTCTTGATGGCCTGGCGGCAGGGATTTTGGGGGTGGCGGTGCCCAGCTTTATCGTCTCGCTGCTGCGCGGCAGCGGGCACGTTAACGCTGGACAGAGCGTGGTGATGCTGATGCAGGGCGCCGGGGCGGCAATGAGTCCGGCGTTAACCGGGTCTATCGCCGGGCACTACTCCTATGCCACCGCCTTCGGCGTGCTGAGCGTTATCGCGATTGTCGCCCTGATGGTATGGTGGCGCAGCGCTCCGCTGCTCACCGTCTCCGCGTCACCGCCAATCGGCGAGAGCGGGCAGTAACCTACGGCACAGCGACCTGGGGAGAGAGGAAATCGCCAGCCGGGTAGCAGCCCCCTGCAGCCCGGCTGGCGTATGAGAGGCGTTAATTCACCCGTGCTTGCAACGTAATGTGCTGCAGGGCGTTCGCCATATCTATCTGAATCAGATCCTTGACACCTTCGCGCTTAATAAACTGGCTCCGGTGCTTACTTTTCACCTCTTCAATACTTTTTTTGATCTCTTGCGCCGGTAATTTATACCAGCCGCGAGCCTGTTTCTCACCACCCATTTCCAGCCACAGCGATGAATAACTGGCTTTCACCAGATCGCTTTTCACGTGGTAATCGGAATCGATCGCGTAGACCGTGGTGATGCTGAAATAACGCAGGAAACCATACAGCACGCTCATGATGATATTTTTCGGCCGCGCGCCATGCAGCTCTTTAGTCAGCACCTTCACTTCGTCATTGGTGATATCTTTTCCGCCCTGGATGCCGCCAATATAGGCGCGGCCATCGTCGGTACAGGAAAAACAGACGCTATAGACGCGCCGGTCACCGAGAAACAGCTGCAGCATCAGCTCGCCCTCCTCCTGAAACGGCGACGCCAACAGTTTAACGTCAAGATTATCGCCATTTTTCAAAGGAATAGAGAACATCGCGCGACCAAAATCTGCCACATTGTACAGCTGCGGCAGGACATCAGGGTGAAACGTTTTCTCAATAAAATTCAGTGAACCGTGGGCAATATCCAGCTTGCGTCGTTTTGACAGCCGTTTATTGAGATACGCTTTAAACGGTTTATCCTCAAAAGGCACCAGCCCTTTGGTCACGGCGGTCAACCGCGCACACTGATATTTTGCACAAAGTTCTTGATATTCTCTGTATTTACCTCCTGCGAGCGAGAGCTCTCTGCATTTTCGTAAAACTTTTTTATAGTTTATTTTGACCTGACCGATCACTTTATTATGTTTACGCCATTCTTTGATGGCGCCTGCAACAGTATGTTCCATTGATTAAGATCCATAGATTCATCCATAATCGCGGCCATATTAACATAAAAGCTTTTCGTCAACGCTTAATTACTCCTTCGTTGTCCTTTCATTTAATATATACACAGGAAATCATTCTGTATGGTGATTAATAAAGCCAACTCCCGCCTGTCAACGGTTATTTATAGTAGGGAAAGCCTGCCGCCCCGCGACTTAACGCTCTGTGCGTTCGGCGCGGAGAGCGGCTACATCCGCTGGCGGTTTTGCCCTATACTTGACGCTGATTAAAAACCAGCAACGATAGGTAACTTATGGAAATTGATCTCGACAACCTGGTCTTCAGCGGCCTGGATGAAGCAGAAGAACGCAACGCGGAGCGTCTGGAAGAAGCGGACAAAAAAGCGCAGGCGATCGTTGCCGATGACGATTGCGGCGACGCCTGCAAAATCTGATTGTCAAACCGGCCAGCAGGCCGGTTTTTTTTTGCCCCTCCCGCCTGCTCAGGCCGGCAAGAAACCTTTCAGCGTATCCAGCAGCGCCTGCGCCGCCTTCGACAGCGGCATATGCCCGGCATGGATCGCGCCGACGCACTTCTCAATCGGCGGATCGCTGAGCGGGATGCAGACGGCCCCCAGGGACGTCATCTGCGTTTTACACAGCGCCGGTACCGCGCTGCCCCCCAGGCCGCTGGCCACCATTCTCCCCACCGTCACCAGCTGGTGACTCTCCAGCGCTACGTCCAACTGGCGACCGCTGCGCGCCAGCGCCTCCTCCAGCATCAGGCGTACCGCCGAGGGACGCTGCAGGGTAATAAAATCGAGGGTCAACAGCTCCTGCCAGGTGAGCTGCTTTTTCTTCGCCAGCGGGGATTGCCGGGGAACGATCGCCACGAAGCGGTCCACCGCCAGCGGGGTAAACAGCAGGTTGTGGGTGGGCGATGGCTCGAAGGCAATACCCATCTCCACTCGCCCCTCGCGCACCATCTCGATCACCTGCTCATTAATCACATCATGCACCGTGACGTTCACGCCGGCATAGCGGTCGCGAAAGGCCTTCAGCGCCTCCGGCAGGACGTTGGCCGCAAACGACGGCATCGCGGCCACCGAAATTTTACCCCGTTGCAGGGTAAAGCTCTGACGCATGGCCTCCTCGACGTTATCCCAGTCGGCCAACAGCTGACGGGCCATCGGCAGAAAGAGTTCCCCCTCCTGGGTAAGGGTCACTTTGCGGGTGCTGCGCTGCAGCAGCGCGCCGCCCAGCGCCTCCTCTAACCCTTTGATGGTCAAACTGAGGGCTGGCTGCGACAAATTGAGCCTTTCGCTGGCGTGGGCGAAATTCAGAGTGTGAGCTACCGCTAAAAACGCGCGTAACTGTTTGACACTCATTCTCATTTTTCTTCCTGTTAACTAATTGAAAAAAATTAGTTAACAGGAAATTAATTAAAATTCCAAATGAGTGGGTCACAAATTCAAAATTATCAAATCAGTCTCCAGCGCCAATGATAAGGCTATCGCAAGGCAGGAGAGACAAGATGGCAGGACTGGATAAACGCGTCGCCAGCTATGAAGCGGCGCTGGAAGGGTTAACGGACGGCATGACGCTGCTCGCCGGCGGTTTCGGCCTGTGCGGCATTCCCGAGAACTTGATCGCCGAGGTGCAGCGTCGCCAGGTGCAGGGGCTGACGGTGGTCTCCAATAACTGCGGCGTCGACGGCTTCGGTCTCGGTATGCTGCTGGAGTCACGCCAGATCAGCAAGGTGGTGGCCTCTTACGTCGGGGAGAACGCGCTGTTTGAACAGCTGGTGCTGAGCGGCGAGCTGGCGGTTGAGCTCACTCCTCAGGGAACGCTGGCCGAAAAAATTCGCGCCGGCGGCGCCGGGATCCCCGGTTTTTACACCGCCACCGGGTATGGCACCCCGGTCGCCGAAGGCAAAGAGGTTCGCCAGTTCGCCGGCAGGCACTACATCCTTGAAGAGGCGATCCGCGGCGATTTCGCGCTGGTCAAAGGCTGGAAAGCCGACTGGTACGGCAATGTGGTATATCGCCATACCGCGCAGAATTTCAACCCGCTGATGGCCACCGCCGGGCGTATTACGGTGGTGGAGGTGGAAGAGATTGTACCGCCGGGCGAACTGCCGCCCTCCGCCATCCACACCCCGGGGATCTATGTCGACCGGCTGATCGTCGGGCAATTCGAAAAACGTATTGAACAGCGCACCCTGCGCGCCGGAGGGAAGTGAGATGCTGACCCGTGAACAAATGGCGATGCGCGTCGCCCAAGAGCTGCGCGACGGCGACTACGTCAACCTCGGGATCGGTATCCCGACGCTGGTGGCCAATTACATTCCCGCCGGTATTGAGGTGATGCTCCAGTCGGAGAACGGCCTGCTGGGGATGGGCGAATTTCCAGACGAAGCCACGATCGACGCCGACATGATTAACGCCGGCAAGCAGACCGTCACCGCGCAAACCGGGGCGGCCATCTTCGACTCCGCTCAGTCGTTCGCCATGATCCGCGGCGGCCACGTTGACCTGACCGTTCTTGGCGCCTTTGAGGTCGACGTCGCGGGCAACATCGCCTCATGGATGATCCCTGGAAAAATGGTCAAGGGGATGGGCGGCGCCATGGACCTGGTAGCCGGCGCGCAGAACATCATCGTGGTGATGACCCACGCCTCAAAAAACGGCGAATCCAAACTGCTGCCGCAGTGCACCCTGCCGCTCACCGGCGTGGGCTGTATTCGCCGGGTGCTCACCGATCTGGCCCTGCTGGACATTGTCGACGGCACGTTTGTCCTGCGCGAAGTGGCCCCGGGAGTGAGCCCCGACGAGGTGATGCGTAAAACGGCGGGACGACTGATCGTGGCCGACGATGTGCGCGAAATGCGCTTCAGCTAAGGAGAGACCATGACCGATATTGCCATTGTTGCTGCAGTACGCACTCCGGTCGGCAGCTTTCGCGGCGCCTTCGCCCCTCTTTCCGCCGTCGACCTCGGCGCGGCGGTGGTGCGCAGCCTGCTTGAACGCGGCCAGCTGCCCGCCGCGGCGGTCGACGAACTGATTTTCGGCCAGGTGCTCACCGCAGGCTGCGGGCAGAACCCGGCGCGCCAGACCGCGCTGCGGGCTGGCTTGCCGATCGACACCCCGGCGGTCACCGTCAATCTGGTGTGCGGCTCCGGGCTGAAAGCGGTTCAGCAGGCGGTGCAGGCGATCCGCTGCGGCGACGCCGAGATCGTCATCGCCGGCGGCCAGGAGAGCATGAGCAATGCCCCCTATCTGATGCACGGCGCCCGCGACGGCCTGCGTTTCGGCCACGCCAGCCTGCAGGACAGCATGATTCTGGACGGCCTGTGGGACGCCTTTAACGACTACCACATGGGCATTACCGCCGAGAATCTGGCTGATGCCTTCGACATCAGCCGTGAGCGCCAGGATGCCTTTGCCGCCGGGTCCCAGCGCAAAGCGGCGGCCGCCATCGCCGCCGGACGCTTTCGCGAGGAGATCGTCCCGGTCAGCGTCCCGCAGGGCAAAAAGCCGCCGCGTGTCGTGACTGACGACGAGCAACCGCGCCCGGAGACCAGCGAGCAGCAGCTGGCCCAGCTGCGCCCGGCGTTTCGTCCCGCTGACGGCAGCGTCACTGCCGGAAACGCCTCGTCGCTGAACGATGGCGCCGCGGCGGTCCTGCTGATGCGCGTCGATAAAGCGCACGAGCTCGGGCTACCGGTGCTGGCGCGCATTGTCAGCTCAGCGGTCGCCGGGGTCGACCCATCGGTGATGGGCATCGGCCCGGTGAGCGCCTGCCGTAAAGCGCTGCAGCGCGCCGGCTGGACGCTGGACGAGGTGGATCTTATCGAAGCTAACGAGGCTTTTGCCGTCCAGGCGCTGGCCGTCGGTCAGCTGCTTGAGTGGGATAGCGAGAAGGTCAACGTCAACGGCGGCGCCATCGCCCTTGGCCATCCCATCGGCGCCTCCGGCTGCCGGATCCTCGTCAGCCTGGTGCATGAGATGCAGCGCCGGGGCGCCAGCAAAGGGTTGGCAACCCTGTGCGTCGGCGGCGGCCAGGGCATCGCCATGACTCTACAACGTTAACAGGAGCCACTATGTTTACACCACGCCTGGCGGTACTCGGCGCGGGACTGATGGGCGTCGGCATCGCCTGCCATTTCGCCCGTCACGGTCACGTCGTCCGCCTGTATGACACCGACCCGCAGCGTCTCGCCGAGGTTCCGGCGGTGGCCAGCGCCATCCTGCGCGAGCTGGAGGCGAGCGGCCAGCAGGATCCCGCCGACCGCGACGCCGTGCTGGCCCGTCTGACCCCCACCCCGGCGCTGAATACCCTGGCCGACACCACGCTGCTGATAGAAGCGATCCCCGAGCGGCTACCACTGAAGCACGCCCTGTATGCCGAACTGGAAACGCTGATCGCCGACGAGGCGATTATCGCCAGCAACACCAGCGGCCTGCCGCCGGACTCGCTGGCGCAGGGCATGCGCCACCCTGAACGGCTGCTGATCGCCCATTTCTGGCATCCGCCGCACCTGATCCCGCTGGTGGAAGTGGTGCCCGGGAGCGCCACACTGCCCCATCTGGCGCGCCAGGTGAGCGACTTTTGCGCCGCCTGCGCGCTGGAAGCGGTGGTGCTCAATCGCGCCGCGCCGGGCTTTGTCGGCAACCGGCTGCAGTTCGCCCTGCTGCGCGAAGCGCTGCATATCGTCCACAGCGGCATTGCCTCTGCCGAGGTAGTGGACCAGGTGATGCGCGCCTCGCTGGGCCGCCGCTATGCGATGGTCGGCCCGCTGGAGGCAGCGGACATGACCGGGCTGGCGACGGTCCAGGATATCTGCCAGCACCTGCTGCCGGAGCTGGCCAGCGGGAGCGAGATGATGTCGCTGGTGGCGGAGAAGGTGGCGCGAGGCGACACCGGCGCCCGCAGTGGACAAGGCTTTTACCGCTGGGATGAGGCGCGGCAACAGCGCATCCAGTCGCGCCGGGAACATCAGCTTCGCTACGCCCTGAAGCCCTAGTATCGCGTTCTGTACCCCTACAATAACAATGAGAGTGAGACGTCGTGATGAGTGTGATAATTGCCCTGGCCGCACTGGCGTTACTGATGCTGGCGGCCTACCGTGGATACAGCGTGATCCTCTTTGCGCCGATCGCCGCCCTCGGCGCGGTGCTGGTCACCGACCCGGGCGCGGTCGGCCCGGCCTTTACCGGCCTGTTTATGGAAAAAATGGTCGGCTTTGTGAAGCTCTATTTCCCGGTGTTTCTGCTGGGCGCCGTGTTCGGCAAGCTGATTGAGCTGTCGGGATTCTCGCGGTCGATTGTCGCCGCCGCCATCCGCATCCTCGGACGCCGCCACGCGATCCCGGTGATCGTGCTGGTGTGCGCCCTGCTGACCTACGGCGGGGTGTCGCTGTTTGTGGTGGCTTTTGCCGTCTACCCCTTCGCCGCCGAACTGTTTCGCCAGAGCGGGATCCCCAAACGGCTGATTCCGGCCACCGTCGCCCTCGGGGCATTCTCGTTTACCATGGACGCCCTGCCCGGCACGCCGCAGATCCAGAATATTATCCCCACCAGTTTCTTCGGCACCAACGCCTGGGCGGCCCCCTGGCTGGGGCTTATCGGCTCGCTGTTCATTATCATTTTTGGCTTGCTGTGGCTGGAGCGTCAGCGCCGCAAAGCGCAGGCTCGCGGCGAAGGCTATGGGACCGACCTGCAAAATGAGCCGGAGACCCCGGATGACATCGATCTGCCGCATCCGCTGATCGCTATCGCCCCGTTGCTGTTAGTGGGGGTGCTGAATCTGCTGTTCACCCACTGGATCCCGCAGTGGTACGGCGCCAGCCATGAGCTCACCCTGCCGGGTCTGGCAAAGCCTGTCGTCACCGAAGTAGGGAAAATCACCGCTATCTGGGCGGTGCAGGCGGCGCTGCTCTCCGGCATTGTGCTGGTGCTGGTCTGCGGCTATCGCAATATCCGCGGCCGGCTGGCGGAGGGGAGCCGAACGGCGGTGGGCGGGGCTATTCTCGCGGCGATGAACACCGCCTCTGAGTACGGATTCGGCGCAGTTATCGCCGCCCTGCCGGGTTTCCTGGTGCTGTCGAAAGCCCTCGCGGCCATTCCCAATCCGCTGTTAAACGAGGCGATCAGCGTCACGGTGCTGGCCGGGATCACCGGCTCGGCCTCCGGGGGGATGAGCATCGCGCTGGCGGCGATGTCCGAGACCTTTGTCGCCGCCGCCCACGCCGCCAATATTCCGCTCGAGGTCCTGCACCGTGTCGCCGCCATGGCCAGCGGCGGCATGGACACCCTACCGCATAACGGGGCGGTGATCACTCTGCTGGCGATCACCGGCCTGAGCCATCGCCAGGCCTACGGCGGTATTTTCGCCATCACGGTGATCAAAAGCCTCGCGGTACTGTTTGTCATTGCCACGTTCTATGTGACCGGCATTGTCTGATACCCGATTGAAGGAGTAATAAAATGAATTTGCACGGTAAAACGGCGCTGGTCACCGGCTCCACCAGCGGCATCGGTTTAGGGATCGCCAAAGTGCTGGCTCAGGCGGGCGCGCAGGTGATCCTCAATGGCTTCGGCGACAGCAGCCACGCCCGGGCTGAAGTCGCCGCGCTGGGTAAGATCCCCGGCTATCACGACGCCGACCTGCGCGACGTCGGGCAGATCGAGGCGATGATGCACTATGCCGAAAGCACCTTCGGCGGCGTCGATATCGTGATCAATAACGCCGGCATCCAGCACGTCGCCCCGGTGGAGCAGTTCCCGGTGGACAAATGGAACGACATCATCGCGATCAATCTCTCCAGCGTCTTCCACACCACCCGCCTGGCGCTGCCGGGCATGCGCCAGCGCAACTGGGGGCGCATCATCAACATAGCCTCAGTGCATGGCCTGGTGGCGTCGAAAGAGAAATCGGCCTACGTCGCCGCCAAGCACGCGGTGGTCGGGCTGACCAAAACCGTGGCCCTGGAAACCGCGCGCAGCGGCATCACCTGCAATGCCATCTGCCCGGGCTGGGTGCTGACCCCGCTGGTGCAGCAGCAGATCGATAAGCGCATCGCCGAGGGGGTCGACCCGGAGCAGGCCAGCGCCCAGCTGCTGGCGGAAAAACAGCCCTCCGGGGAGTTTGTCACCCCGCAGCAACTGGGCGAAATGGCGCTGTTTCTGTGCAGCGATGCCGCTGTCCAGGTGCGCGGCGCCGCGTGGAATATGGATGGCGGCTGGGTGGCGCAGTAGACGAACTCGGGGAGTCAGGTAATGGCTCCCCTGTTACTGCAGCGCCAGGCTGACTAACCGCTAATTGACTTCAAGGTGGCAGCTGCAGTGATCAACACGCCAATCACCACAGGATAAAAAACAGCATAAATGATATAACACTCAATTTTCCGGTCTCTGGTATAGAAATAGATGGTGTTACCAATACTAATGAGAGACCCCAGGAAACCAACGGTGGCTAAAACAGCTATAAACGTTAATAGCCAGTAATATGCCCCACCCACACCACGGTTGCTGAGACAACCCAACATTGCCAGCGCTTGCAACAAACACAGTGCCATTGCGCCGGAGCAATTTTCGCAAATTTTGCCGTAAAGTCTGAATGTTGACCACACCTGTAAATTAATTTTATTCACTGACCACTCCTTGTTTAAGGCAGCAAATGATTTAACCCTGTGAAATTCAATTTCTATTTCCTGAAATGCTTAAAAGCATTAATTTAATCAACGAATACAATAACCTACTATTGAAAACAATAAAAAGCACAATACAGTTATATATTAATATTATCCCTCCTTTCTCTCGAAAAATTATGAGTTAGTTAACCAAAAAAGACTTTTCTCAATCTAGTCTCCCTGCATATTAAAACGTGACCGGGCAAAGGCATCATAGACTTGCTGACTGGTAAATGCCGGGAAGGTCGCCCGCGCTGCCGCTTCGCGTAGCGCGGCGCAGTATGCTTTATTTCCCTCGACGGCGTCGATTTTTTTCAGTTTACCATCGCGGGCAAACTCAAGATGCAGACGGCACTTTTTCCCGTGCCACGCATATCGATCGGCAAGCTGGGCCTCCAGCGCGTTTTTAATCGCCCTTGCCTGCTGCCCATATTCATCCTCGTCGCTAAAACGTCCGGAGCTACAGCTGCCGAGGGCCGAGGTTTTATGGCAATCGGACGGGTGCAGCGGTGCGCAGCCGCTAAGCACCGCAAGCAACATCACCGGCATCACTCTTTTTTTCATAACTCTTCCCTGTTTGTACAAGCACTGAAAGACCGCCTAACTGTAACGTGAAAGCGAAAGCATGCGGCCTGCCAATTATCAGGGGTGACAATTAAAACATCGCCAGAAAGCGTTTCACCGTGCGTGAGCGCTCGAAGCGCCGCCAGGCGATGGCGATATCGGTCTTCAGCGGCGCCCCGCTAAGCGGGTGATAGCTGACGTTCGGCTGCTGAATGCAGGTCATCGACTGCGGAACCAGCGCGAAGCCGAACCCGGCATTGACCATGCTTAGCGACGACGAAATCTGCGACGACTGCCAGGCACGCTCCATGTCGATCCCGGCGCGCAGGCAGCTGTTGTACACCAGCTCATACAGCCCGGGGGCCACCTCCCGCGGGAAGAGGATCGGCGCCACGTCGCACAGCTGCTCCAGGGCCAGGGTCGGCTGCGTCGCCAGCGGGTTATCGCGCGGCAGCGCGATGACCATCGGCTCCTCATCAATAATCCGCAGATTAAAGGCTTTACTGCTCTCGCACGGCAGACGGACGAAGGCGATATCCAGCTCGGCCTCGCTCAGGGCGGTCATCAGATTGGCCATATTGTCTTCCATCTGGTGCAGGGTCACCCCGGGGTGGTCGAGCTGAAAGCGGTGCAGCAACGTGAAGATTTGCGGATGGAAAGCATCAGAACTGGTAATGCCTAGCGACAGGCTGCCGTTCATCCCGCGCGCAATGCCCTTGGCCTTCTCCAGCGCCGCATCGCTCATGGCGAGGATCTGGCGGGCATCCTCATAGAACGACTCTCCCGCTTCCGTCAGCTCCACCCCGCGGGTTAAACGCCGAAACAGCGGGGTCCCCACCTCGCGCTCAAGTCGCTGAATTTGCTGACTTAACGGAGGTTGTGAAATACCCAGTTCCTTGGCGGCCTGGGTGAAGTGCCGCGTCCTGGCGACGGCGACAAAATAACGAAGATAACGAAGTTCCATATCGAAAACGTCTCAAACCAGCATGGTTTCTATATTGGAACTGTGAGCTGAATCGGGTCAACATTTATTTAACCTTTCTTATATTTGTTGAACGAGGAAGTGGTATATGAATCACTCTGCTGAATGCACCTGCGAAGAGAGTCTGTGCGAAACCCTACGGGCGTTTTCCGCGCAGCATCCCGAGAGCGTGCTCTATCAGACATCGCTAATGAGCGCCCTGCTGAGCGGGGTTTACGAAGGCAGCACCACCATCGCGGACCTGCTGAAACACGGCGATTTCGGCCTCGGCACCTTTAATGAGCTGGACGGGGAGCTGATCGCCTTCAGCAGTCAGGTCTATCAGCTGCGCGCCGACGGCAGCGCGCGCAAAGCCCAGCCGGAGCAGAAAACGCCGTTCGCGGTGATGACCTGGTTCCAGCCGCAGTACCGGAAAACTTTCGACCATCCGGTGAGCCGCCAGCAACTGCACGACGTTATTGACCAGCAAATTCCCTCTGACAACCTGTTCTGCGCCCTGCGCATCGACGGCCATTTCCGCCATGCCCATACCCGCACCGTGCCGCGCCAGACGCCGCCGTACCGGGCGATGACCGACGTCCTCGACGATCAGCCGGTGTTCCGCTTTAACCAGCGCGAAGGGGTGCTGGTCGGCTTCCGTACCCCGCAGCATATGCAGGGGATCAATGTCGCCGGGTATCACGAGCACTTTATTACCGATGACCGCAAAGGCGGCGGTCACCTGCTGGATTACCAGCTCGATCACGGGGTGCTGACCTTCGGCGAAATTCACAAGCTGATGATCGACCTGCCCGCCGACAGCGCGTTCCTGCAGGCCAATCTGCATCCCGATAATCTCGATGCCGCCATCCGTTCCGTAGAAAGTTAAGGGGTTCACATGGACAAACAGTATCCGGTACGCCAGTGGGCGCACGGCGCCGATCTCGTCGTCAGCCAGCTGGAAGCGCAAGGCGTACGTCAGATCTTCGGTATCCCCGGCGCCAAAATCGACAAGGTGTTCGACTCACTGCTGGATTCCTCGATTCGCATTATTCCGGTACGCCACGAAGCCAACGCCGCGTTTATGGCCGCCGCGGTCGGACGCATTACCGGCAAAGCGGGCGTGGCGCTGGTCACCTCCGGTCCGGGTTGTTCCAACCTGATCACCGGCATGGCCACCGCGAACAGCGAAGGCGACCCGGTGGTGGCCCTGGGCGGCGCGGTGAAACGCGCCGATAAGGCGAAGCAGGTCCATCAGAGTATGGATACGGTGGCGATGTTCAGCCCGGTCACCAAATACGCCGTCGAGGTGACGGCGCCGGATGCGCTGGCGGAAGTGGTCTCCAACGCCTTCCGTGCCGCCGAGCAGGGCCGCCCGGGCAGCGCGTTCGTCAGCCTGCCGCAGGATGTGGTCGATGGCCCGGTCAGCGGTAAAGTACTGCCGGCCAGCCGGGCTCCGCAGATGGGCGCCGCGCCGGATGACGCCATCGACCAGGTGGCGAAGCTTATCGCTCAGGCGAAGAACCCGATCTTCCTGCTCGGCCTGATGGCCAGCCAGCCGGAAAACAGCGCGGCGCTGCGCCATTTACTGGAGGCCAGCCATATTCCGGTCACCAGCACCTATCAGGCCGCCGGGGCGGTGAATCAGGATAACTTCTCTCGCTTCGCCGGTCGGGTCGGGCTGTTTAACAACCAGGCCGGGGACCGTCTGCTACAGCTCGCCGACCTGGTGATCTGCATCGGCTACAGCCCGGTGGAATATGAACCGGCGATGTGGAACAGCGGCAACGCGACGCTGGTGCATATCGACGTGCTGCCCGCTTATGAAGAGCGCAACTACACCCCGGATGTCGAGCTGGTGGGCGATATCGCCGGCACCCTCAACAAGCTGGCGCAAAATATCGATCACCGGCTGGTGCTCTCCCCGCAGGCGGCGGAGATCCTCCGCGACCGCCAGCACCAGCGCGAGCTGCTGGACCGCCGCGGCGCGCAGCTGAATCAGTTTGCCCTGCATCCGCTGCGCATCGTTCGCGCCATGCAGGATATCGTCAACAGCGACGTCACGCTGACCGTGGACATGGGCAGCTTCCATATCTGGATCGCCCGCTACCTGTACAGCTTCCGCGCCCGCCAGGTGATGATCTCCAACGGCCAGCAGACCATGGGCGTCGCCCTGCCCTGGGCCATCGGCGCCTGGCTGGTCAATCCTGAGCGCAAAGTGGTCTCCGTCTCCGGCGACGGCGGCTTCCTGCAGTCGAGCATGGAGCTGGAGACCGCCGTCCGCCTGAAAGCCAACGTGCTGCACCTGATCTGGGTCGATAACGGCTACAACATGGTGGCCATCCAGGAAGAGAAAAAATACCAGCGCCTGTCCGGCGTCGAGTTCGGGCCGATGGATTTTAAAGCCTATGCCGAGTCCTTCGGCGCCAAAGGGTTTGCCGTGGAAAGCGCCGAGGCGCTGGAGCCGACCCTGCGCGCCGCGATGGACGTCGACGGCCCGGCGGTGGTGGCCATCCCGGTGGATTATCGCGATAACCCGCTGCTGATGGGTCAGCTGCATCTGAGTCAGATTCTGTAAGTCATCACAATAAGGAAAGGAAAATGAAAAAAGTCGCACTTGTTACCGGCGCCGGCCAGGGGATTGGTAAAGCTATCGCCCTTCGTCTGGTGAAGGATGGATTTGCCGTGGCCATTGCCGATTATAACGATGCCACCGCCAAAGCGGTCGCCTCCGAAATCAACCAGGCCGGCGGACACGCCGTGGCGGTGAAAGTGGATGTTTCTGACCGCGACCAGGTATTTGCCGCCGTTGAACAGGCACGCAAAACGCTGGGCGGCTTCGACGTCATCGTCAATAACGCCGGTGTGGCACCGTCTACGCCGATCGAGTCCATTACCCCGGAGATTGTCGACAAAGTCTACAACATCAACGTCAAAGGGGTGATCTGGGGTATTCAGGCGGCGGTCGAGGCCTTTAAGAAAGAGGGGCACGGCGGGAAAATCATCAACGCCTGTTCCCAGGCCGGCCACGTCGGCAACCCGGAGCTGGCGGTGTATAGCTCCAGTAAATTCGCGGTACGCGGCTTAACCCAGACCGCCGCTCGCGATCTCGCGCCGCTGGGCATCACGGTCAACGGCTACTGCCCGGGGATTGTCAAAACGCCAATGTGGGCCGAAATTGACCGCCAGGTGTCCGAAGCCGCCGGTAAACCGCTGGGCTACGGTACCGCCGAGTTCGCCAAACGCATCACTCTCGGTCGTCTGTCCGAGCCGGAAGATGTCGCCGCCTGCGTCTCCTATCTTGCCAGCCCGGATTCTGATTACATGACCGGTCAGTCATTGCTGATCGACGGCGGGATGGTATTTAACTAATAAAAAAATAAGCTCTGACATGGCTTGCCCCTGCTTTCGCGCAGGGGCTTTTTTTTGGTTTGAGTGTAAGTGTAAGCATCCCGGGGAAACGAAGCATCAATACTTGAGGGCTTCTGGCGTTCTTACTTACGCTTCTGGCACGACGTGGGCAATCTGACTGGGATGAAGGGCTGATTTGAGCGAGGAGCGGAAGTTCGGGAACGGGATAGCTCCATTGATGACTTTATGCTACGTGTTAAACCACAGGTAATGGAGTTGCTGCCGGAGAAAGTAGTATTCTTTAGACTGAGATCTTTTGAAAGGAACTGTAGTTGCTATAAAATTGAGGAACCAAATTTTTTAGCTTTTAAAAAATAAAATATTATCTCTTTTAGAAATTAGATAAGCAGGAGAAAAGCTATGATATCGGTAATAAAGGACCTATTTAGTAACCAAGTGGTTTCCGCAGTCATTCTTACTATCATTGGAGCGATTACAAAAAAGTATATTCAGTTTCATCGCAGAGACTTTTTTTCACGCTCACCCTCCGAGCAGATAAAAGCAGTCGAATGGCTTAGAACCTCTTCTGTACCCATCTCCGATCCGTTAGCAAAGGCGGAACAGCAGTTCCGCCTACAGTCGTTCGGACTGCATAGAGATTGGCATTTATCTTATAAAATCATATGCTTGAGTTCCGATTATGCACAGTCATTAATTCCGTCCTTGAAGGCAGTCTTGCGTTATCAGGGCATGTACACAATTACTAACGGGAATATATACCCTCATAAATTCCATAAGTGGATAATACCTTTTGTGTTAATATCGTTGCTATTATATATCGGTGCTGAGATATACAGAGGTTCTTCACAGAGTGATGGTATAGAGATTTTGAAATCTCTATACGTCGTTATTGTGGCTTTTATAGTATGGTGTTGGGTCGCTGCTTGTGCTCTGAGAGTATCAAGCATCAGTAAAAAGCTCAATGCCTATATCCCACCCGCAAACGATTTTAAATCCAAGACATACGATTTCAGTTCAATACTCAATAATAGATATCCCTAGCCTGGCTGATCTGCTTCCCGTAAATACTGATACCTGGCAGTAAGCGAGATCCGCTTCTGGCACGGCGCGAACTGTTAACTGAGCCTAAGGTCCGCCATGAGCGAGGAGCGGACATTTTTCTTCATCCTCTACTTCGTCCATTCTTTATGCAGTAACGCATAGATGTATGTGTCGTCATACCTTTCTTTACCCTCCTCGTTTTCAAAGGAGACAAATTCTTTAAAACATCCTTCACGTCGCATAAGTAGTCGTTCGCATAGTTTTTGAGAGGAGTAATTATAATCTTCCACCCAGGCATACAAACGTCTGGCGCCTTTTACTTTAAATAAATAATCAAACAGTGCAGCAACTGACTCGCTTGCATATCCCTGATGTTCGTAACGTTGATTAAAATGCCAGCCTACTGACCAGGTATTGCTGTCTGGCTCGTTGCTATTGTCCGCAAAAAGATGTCCGATTAACGTATCGGTTTCATTTAGACAAACGGCAAACTGTGTTGGGTCAGAGGCTCGTTTAGCCACGTCGACCTCTGCCTCAGCGAGTGAATGTAACTTTTCATCCTTAAAGCAAGGAGTACGTGGTGAAGAGAGGTAATCGAAAAGAGCTGCCGCATCCTCTTCCTTAAAATGGCGAATGATTAATCTTTGAGTGGTAATGATGGTCATAATGTCCTTGATAATGTAATGCCAGCCAGTTCAGCAAGAAGTCTGCTTTAAACTGGCCGGAACACAGGGCAGAGATTAGCCGTTTCGGCTATTCCCCAGTCTGTATTTTCGCATGCCTGTAAATCGTGTGATCGTCACGAAAAATACCGGAACAAATAAAATGGCCAGTAGCGTTCCGCTAATCATCCCGCCGAATACACCGGTACCAATCGCATGCTGCGTGCTGGCGCTGGCTCCACTGGCAAGCATCAGCGGAACAACACCTAATGTGAAAGCCAGAGAAGTCATCAGAATTGGCCGTAAGCGTAGCTTTGCAGCCGTCAATGTCGCGTCAATAAGGCTCTTTCCTTCTTTCATCAATTGTCTCGCGAACTCGATAATCAGAATCGCATTCTTGGCGGAAAGTCCAATCAGGGTTATCAGACCCACTTTGAAAAAGACGTCATTCGTCATATTTGTAACGGATACGGCCAGCACAGCGCCGAGCAGCCCCAGAGGAACAACGAGCATGACCGCGAAGGGAATGGACCAGCTTTCGTAAAGAGCAGCCAGCACCATGAATACCACCAGTACCGAGAGCACAATAAGACCCGGAAGCTGTGATGCAGACTCTTTTTCCTGTAACGAACTTCCCGCCCACTCACCGGCGAACCCCGGTGGTAAGTGCTTAGCCAGATTGTCCATTGCCGCCATTGCGGTACCTGACGATTTTCCCTGTGCGGAACTCCCGGTTATGCGTATGGCAGGATATCCCTGATAGCGTATCAGTTGCTGCGGTGCTACATTCCACGAAAGCGTCACAAAAGTGGATAATGGAAGCATCTGCCCCAGACGGTTTTTGACAGACAAAGCCAAAAGTTGTTCAGGCTGCATCCGGTATGGCGCATCCGCCTGGACGATAACCTGCTGAACTCGACCATTATTGGTATAGTCATTAACATAATTGGAACCTGCTGCAACCGAGATGGTTTGATTTATTTCATCAAACGAAACCCCCATGGCTTCCGCTTTTTCCCTGTCGACATGCAGGGAAAGGCTTGTTCCCTCACCAAGTCCATCAATATAGACATCGGTAAGGTGAGGATTATGATTTGCCTGTACAATAAGCTCATCGGCCGCCTTTTTGAGTGCCTGATAGCCTTTCCCCCCTCTGTCCTGTAAATAATAAGTGAACCCGGATGAGGTTCCCATATCAGAAATAGCCGGAGGCAGCAGACTCATTGTTACGGCGTCCGGCACGTTTGCCATTTGGGACTGAATATGGTCAGCTTCTTCCTGTGCCGTGGTTCCTTTGCGTTGTTTCCAGTCCTTGAGGGTGGTGAATGCCATGGCCGAATTTTGGCCTGACCCTGAAAAACCAAATCCCAGAATCATAATGTTACTTTCTACCGCCTGCCGATGGGCGATCTCCTCTTCAAATGTATCGACGACCTTAAGCGTCCGCTGCATCGTGGCATCAGAAGGAAGCTGGATTGAGGACATAAAATAACCCTGATCTTCATCGGGTATAAATGATGATGGTAAGGTGGACAGCCCGGCAAACAATGCCAAACATAATGCAGCGTAGATCATCATCATACGGCCAGTACGCTTCAGTACAAATCCCAGACCAGTGGCGTAAAACGAAGTCAGGCGATGAAAGTGAGCGTTAAACCACGCTGAAAATACGCTGCTTTTACCCTGATGAATACCATGTGGTTTGAGCAGGGTTGCACAAAGCGCAGGCGTTAACGTCAGCGCCAGGAATGCCGACAGTAAAATGGATATCGCCATCGAAATGCTGAACTGTCGATAAATAATACCCACAGAACCGCTGGCAAAGGCCATTGGTATAAACACCGCAGTGAGCACCAGCGTAATACCAATGATTGCCGGCGTAATTTCACGCATCGCTTCTCGCGTTGCATCCTGTGGAGACATTTTTTTGTCTTCCATCAGTCGTTCGACGTTCTCCACCACAACAATAGCATCGTCAACAATAATCCCGATGGCCAGTATCATTCCAAACATGGTTAAAATATTGATGGAATAACCACTTAATAGCATTACGGTAAATGTGCCGAGCAGCGCCACGGGTGCCACAATCGCAGGAATAAGCGTACAGCGTATCTTGTGAAGGAAAAGCAGCATCACGAAAAAGACCAGAACCATGGCTTCAACAAATGTCTCAACTACCTTCAATATCGATAGCTTTACAAATGGAGCCGTATCGAAAGGCACGGTGAATGTCATTCCCTCGGGAAGCACACCGGACAGTTCTGCTAACCGCGCGCGGATACCCGACGCAGTACTAATCGCATTTGCACCAGGAGACAACTGAATGGCGGCTGCCGTTGCAGGCACGCCATTTTCACGGATGCCAAATGCGTAACTTTGCAACCCGGATTCCACGCGGGCAACATCTGCCAGTGTCACCCGGGCGGCTGAGACCTGTGATTTAATCGTGATATTGCGAAATTCTTCAACCGAAGAGAGCTGCCCTTTTACCGTTATTGGATAGGTCACCTCTTGACTGCTCGTCGCGGGTTCATCTCCTGTTCTGCCCGGTGAAACAATCACGTTTTGTTGACTGATGGCGCTTAATACATCCGTAACAGAGAGCCCATAGCTGTGTAATTTCATCGGGTCCAGCCATATGCGGAGTGCCTTTTCTCCGCCAAAAAGCTGGACTTTACCTACACCAGGTACGCGACGGAGTTCATCAGTAACATTCCTTGCAAAATAATCGCTTAAGTCAGCTTCCTGATAGGCTCCGCTTGGCGATTTTAACCCCACCATCATTAAAAAACCGGAATTAGCTGCCTCAACATTTATCCCATTCTGTCTTACCGACTGCGGCAGGCGGGATTCTACAATTTTAATTTGGTTTTGCAGATCCATCTGGGCGAGTTTGATGTCGGTGCCGGGTTTGAAAGTTACCGTAATTGACGCCATCCCTGTCGTGTCACTGGAAGATTCAAAATAGAGTAAATTGTCAACACTCGCAATTTCACGCTCGATCAGAGACACGACGGATGTGTTCATCACTTCCGGGCTGGCTCCAGGGTAACTCACTGAAATGATAATACCGGGTGGCGCAACTTCAGGGTATTGCGCAACCGGTAAACGAGGTATGGACAACAGTCCCGTCAGAACAATAAACAGGGCAATAACCCATGCGAAGATGGGGCGCTCAATGAAAAAGTGCGGCATCAGGTGTACTTCCAGTCAACATACAAAGGGTAAAAGTTCAGCATGGTTTTCCTGATAAAGAGGTCTCATCGTCAGTCGAAACCCGTTTACCGATATCCCTGAGCTGGGAAAATTTCTCAAGAAGTTGTGGTGCGTCATCCAGGCTTGTTGCAAACATCCACATATAGGTCATGACGGAATAAATATGTCCGGCATTAATTCCGGATTCCATGCTCATCCTGATAATGGTCATGGAAAAGAGAGCAGAAACCAGAAGGCCTATTGATAAATATCCCCATGCCTCTCTGTCGGATAACACCACGCGCAGACGGGCAAGTGTGTCATAATGTCGCTTAAGAGCACCAAAAGACGCCTTATTAACATAATCGACCTCTTTCTCAAGGCGATTATTCAGCCGTCTGTAGAATGTCTCATTTTTGCTGGCATAGCTTGAGACAAAACACATCAGTATTGCCACGATGATCAAACAGGCTATACCTGTCCAGAATTCAATCCATAACAGCATAATTGCTGCGCCGAAAAGGGAAATGATCGAGGTGATCAATACGGGCAGGTGCAACTCGAAGAAATCTACAAATTCACGTGATAGAGTGACTCTCGCAGCAATAGTCGAGTGATTAAGTGAATATTTTCGCTGGGATAATACTACAGTCACAGCAAGACTTGCGTAGATACGTGCAAACGTTCGCGTATCGACACTACGTCTGGCGGCTCCCATGCACCACATGAACAGAACCATCAGGCCATAAAGGGCCGCATGTGACGTCTGTCCGCCCAGGATGGCATTTATCGCCATGCCTGCCAGAACGGGGTAGAGCAGGAATGCAACGTTTTCAGCAATAACCAGCATGAAAGTAATACACAATTTCTTTCTGTGCCGCCAGGCAAGTCTCTTAAGTGAGATAGCAACCCCGGGGGCCATAGGTTTGTCGTTGCCTTTATAAATCATGATAAATTATATTAAACATCTGTGTGTAAAGGGTTCTGCAGTTGTTTTATTATTTCAACTAAGTATAACGTGATGATGTCAACCGTGAATGGATGTTTTATGGAGGATATGTGTACTCACTCCTGAGGTTATGTATCATATTGACATTGCATAATATCAAACCATTCTTATACATAAACATAAAGGTAGTCCGCAAAAGAAAACCATTAAAAAAAATTCATAATAAAAAACAAAATCATAGATATCTGGAAAAGTATTCAAAAGCAGATGTAATACAATGATGGTGTGTATAAACAGTAAAACCAGACCGAATGTTATTGCAATGAAGTTTTTAAAAACTCCAGGTTTTTTCTGAATAATAAATGATAATGCTGTAATGATTATCAAAACACGAATCAGTAAAGATGAGGGTAATGTGGATTCTACTTTTTCATTAATTGAATGCACAAGGTAAAGCCAGGTAGATAGCAACCCATATGAAACGATGCAAAATAAAAGTGAGGCCATCAAATTCTCGCGCCGGAAAAAACATTTAGTCAGCACCATAAAACTCCTTAGACAAAGTACATATTGCATGCACCACTTAACCTGGTTGTAGATTATCACTTAGCGATGTTGATTAATTATTTATAAAATGTGTAGTGAATATGGAGAGTGAGTCTGGTAAAATTTTAAGAAAATTTCTTGATGAACTTTTCCAAAAAGTACCTGTCAAAAGACATCAAATTGAAAATTAATGTTTTTAATTGAGTTAAAGAGCTTTAAGCATGACGATAAAAGTGCTTTCAGGGTAAAATGCATGTTGTCATCAGCACTGTGGAAGAAAATATGAACAACAACAATCTGATTATCGTCGCAGAAGACGATGATGACATCGCTGCCATACTGACAGGCTATTTATGTAAGGCAGGTATGAAAACCTTAAGAGCCGAAGACGGTGAGCAGGCAATCAATCTTACCCGTCTGAACAAGCCTGATCTCCTGCTATTGGACATCCACCTGCCCGTGTACGATGGCTGGAATGTTCTCACCACGTTAAGAAAGGAAACGAATGTACCGGTCATCATGGTGACAGCACTGGATCAAGACGTTGATAAACTGATGGGGCTACGGCTCGGGGCTGACGACTATGTGATAAAACCCTTCAATCCATCTGAGGTTATTGCCAGGGTTGAAGCAGTGCTTCGCAGAACCAGACCGGTTGCAGAGTCTACACATTCACGGCCTTTAAGAACGCCTTTTTTAACGATTTATCCTGATGAATTTTACGTTGAAATCACTGCACAAGGTGAGGTTTCCACGCCAGTATTAACCACCACTGAGTTTAAACTTTTAACCTATCTGGCGAGAAACCCGAGAAAAGTCTGTTCACGTGAAGAGTTACTCGATGCGTGTTTACCTGAGGGAGACTCGCTGGATCGTACTGTAGACAGTCATATGAGTAAACTTCGGAAAAAGCTTGAACATGCCGGATTGAGGGGCATTCCGGAAAGCATCCGAGGATTAGGCTACCGGTTGGGTGACAAAAAATGAACAAAGAAACGATTCTGAGCCGTCAGATTTTGACATATATGTTGTTGTTAACGTTTGTTATTATTGCCATTGCAATACTCGGTTCCTACTTATTTTATAGTTTCCTGATTTATTACCTGCCGGGTGGAATGAACGAAGGCAGTGAAGATGCTATGACATTCCTTGACTGGATGTGGATTCTGATGGCGTCCGTTACCAGTCTGGTCGTTGCACTTTTCTTTACCGTAAAGCTGTCTGCAAGAATATTCAACCCACTCAATGACGTCGCATACAGCCTGAAACAAATCTCTCAGGGAAACCTTAGTGCCAGAGCATTTAACAGCAGTTCTAAGTTGGGAGAGATGAATAGGCTCGTCAATGACTTTAATGAGATGGCTGAAAAGTTACAGACGCTGGATGCGCAGCGAAATTTATGGAATGCTGCAATTGCTCATGAACTCCGGACGCCGGTGACTATCTTACGTGGGAGGCTTCAGGGACTGGTTGACGGCGTGTTCGAACCAGAACCGTCGTTATTCAGGAACCTTCTTAAACAAACTGAAGGTCTGACCAACTTAATTGAGGATCTCCGCGTCGTGAGTTCGTCAGGAGGCGCTGGGTACTCCTTGATGCTGAGTGAAGTCGATCTCAAGTCCACGATTTCAAATGCGCTTGATACCTTTTGGCCGGACTTTGATAAAAAGCATTTCAAAATTGTCACTGAGATTAACCATCAGTATTGCGTTTGCGATCCCTTACGCATTATTCAGTGCCTCACCGTTCTTTTTGACAATGCCTTAAAATATTCCACACCACAAACGCTGTTAATAAAGAATGGTATTGCAGGAAACGATAATTTTATTATCGTTCAGGACAAAGGACCTGGAATTCCTGAAGAACTCCAGAAGTCCTTATTCCAGCCTTTTCAGCGAGGAGAATACGCCAAAAATATTAATCCAGAGGGTTGTGGTTTAGGGTTGTCGGTAGTTAAAGCCATTATGTGCGCCCACGGCGGAGACGTTAGCTATAGTTTAACACCAGAAAATGGCTCACTTTTCAAACTCTCATGGCCTGTTTAAGGGCATGAATACACAGGCTCGATCGAACCTGTTTTAGCAAGAGACAGATCCCACATACTGCCGAGTTTTGCGTCCCAAATTGATGGGGTGATTTTAAGTTTTCCTCTTTTGGGGCTTAATGTTATTTCGCTGAAATAGATGTCATCTCCTTTTAGCATAAGATCGACGCGGCAGTAGTCTATTTCTTTTGCTAAGTCCTGGGCGGCAATAACGGATTTATGAAATGATTCGGGCTCATCAACCGGCAATGGCGTGTTTGGGTACTCCATCTGAAAGGGTTGTAAATTCCACGCTCTGTCATAAACGTTAATGAATTCGTTTCCATCGCTGTCAGTAAAGTCGGCCTCGATAAAACATGCCACACCGTGAAAGCAATGTATTCTTATCATTTCCGGAGTTATATTTCGGTGTTTACTGGAAAATAGATCCAGATACATTTCGCATAGGATCACGGGTGGTATGTTTTTATACTGCCATTCTCGGGTCGTATAATACATATTCTTTTTAAGAGATAGTTTTAATTTGCTTTTAACCTTAGCGGGATCAATATTCGTTTTATCCGTGCATATGACCGCGCTACCACTATCATGATTGCATTTCAAAACAAATTTTGAGGGAAGTTTGTCGAAATCAATATCATCAACTCTGTTATAAACACCTACTAAAGGAATAAGCTTAATTAAATTAGTCCGTTTCTCAACATACTGCCTGACCAGAAGTTTATCAGCAAGCAATGTATAAAATGGGTTGTGGATAAATAAAATGCGATGGCAAATTTTCTCATTAAGCGTTACAGGGTTGAGTAAATCCGGATATGTGCCAGATATTTCTCTTAACCTGTCTGCATGAAATGAAATGTCATTAGTCAAAATTGTTCTGCATTTTCTCAACAAATATTCAATGTATTTGATTTGATAGTTTATTTTGTTCATAACGCCTCCGATTCAGAAAGGAAATTCTGACAGAGGTTTGTTGATTTATTTTTTGCAAATTATGGAGAGTATATGGACCGACTTGCTTCTTTATTAACAGAAATTAATCCGGACCATTGTCCGCGCCTTGCACGAATCGGAAAAGTTAACTGCACTGAAGATCCGCTCTGAACGAAGAGCGGATCTTCAGTGCAAAAGAACAGCAAGGCCCGCCTTTATTATTAATAATGCCTTATCTACAACTGCTGAGTTACCCAGCTACCATTTTCAGCGAAAAATACCGTCGCATCGGCTCCATTGACCAGGGATATTTGAGGAGGTATGTGGCCAATATCAACATCATACAGTACAGGCACGGCAATATTCTCAAAAGCGGCTTTCAGGGCATCCAGATAATTATGTTTAGTCGGGTCGCTTACGTCGGGTGCAGCACTTCTGCCGATAAGAACACCATTTAAGTTATCAAACCAACCCTGTAATCGTAAGCTAAATAATGCGCGTGTTAATTCACAGGGAGCCATTTCCACATTTTCAAAATAGAGGATTATTCCTTGAGGGCTATTGCTCGCCTTGAACAAGGGCACATTCCCGAATGGTGTACCTGCTAACCTGGATATTATTTCGAGGCAGCCGCCGATCAGTTTCCCGCTAAATGTCAGAGAAGATGTAACACCATCAAGGCGTTTCCACTGTGTTTTTTGGGTCAGATTGAAACCTCCGTCTGACGCTGTTCCCCATTGATTTTCATCCGCTTGAAATGTTGTTGAAGAGTACTGTTTGATTACAGTTCCCCGATTCGATTCCAGAATTTCCCATACGGCCTGAGTGGTGGCATCTAACTTTTGAGCGCCAAGATCCATGAGGTTCGGCCCATGCAAAGTAGCCCAGCCCGATATCGTCGTCAGTGGGAAATGAAGTGTACTAAGATCTGAAAAGCCCACAAACCATTTTGGTTTAGACCGGGACAACAGATCAAAATCAATCAAATCAAGTAATTCCATCGCCAGATCACCGCCCCAAGGTGGCATAACAGCTTTTATATCTGGGTCAGTAAGATAAGACATTAATTCTTCAACGCGAGAAAATTTAGTGGCGCTTTTATTTTTGTGCTGCGAGCGTAAGCAGCGTCCTTCGCGGACCTGGTAACCTCTTTTCTTTAGGTTTTTTATGGCGAGTTCCAGTCTGGGATGCAGATGTTCAGGTACGCCAGAAGAGGGAGCGGTTACACCAATAACATCTCCTGGAGCCAGCCTGGGTGGAAAGAGGACACTCATGGATAAATCCTTTTCAGAACATATAGAATTCCATAATCCATAATTAAAGCCAGGATGTAAAATCAACAGGCGAACACTCCGCTTGTTTTTTCTATGAGCCTTTAAAAGGTCTGCTTATGGCACCCAAGGGACTTTACCGGCGTAGATGATGCGTCAGGCGACTAATCCTCAAAAGTGCTTACTGCTTATTCGCGGGACCGCCGTCTGATTTGGGTTGGAGCATGACGACTACTCTTTTAGCTATTCCCGGTTTCCCCTTTTCAAAGCGCCATTTACTCATCATTTTCTCGATGATTTTATGTTCAAACTCCGGAGTCGTTGTCGATTCCAGTATCTTAACATTCTGAACTCTGCCATCTGAATCAACATCATACTGAATCCGCAGAGCATTCGGCAGGAGGTTTCCGTAATCGTCCGAATTCCAAAATTAACCATGAATCTTCACGTTACCAACGGCGCGAGTGACAGGCTACCAGATGAAATGATCAGTGAATACCGCGTCTTCAGCGGCAATCCCTTTGACCTCCTTACCAGGCGCTTCGTACCACATCCATTCCCGGGGTCGTTTCGCTATCAGGACTAGTGGGAGCTGAGCGAGTGTATCAATGATTCCTTTTGCCAGCTGTCAGCTCGTCAGGGAACATGACCGAGCTAACACCCTTAAGTGATGAGAGACGACCATGGAGTTCGTCCGTAAAGGTAAAATGCGTCGTGCCCGGATTATCAGAGATACACACTGGTACAGACAGGTGCCGGGTAACGGCCTCGAAGCGTGAGAAGACTTCGTCGTCACGGAGTGACTGGTAGCTGACCGCCGGGAGTAACAGGACATTCGCGCCAGCTGCCTGGGCATCATCAGCCAGATGTAGAATGGCGTCGATACGGACCGATCCCACACAGACCATAACCGGGATGTCCCCGGCATGCTGTTTTGCCAGAGTGGCTACGCGCTTGCGCTGCTCCCGGGTCAGATAGGCGTAGCGTGCGGTTGACCCCAGGATGCCCATAGAATCAACCCGAGCATCTGTACGGCGGGAAAGCATATGGCTGAACCCCTTTTCATCCACGCCGCTGGCGGCTATTGGGGTTAATAGAAACGCCGATAACCGCTAAACATACCTGTTTCTCCTGAAGGATATTACTGCTGTTGTTCTTCGATGAGAGCAACGTCAAACCACAGGCCGGGCATCATTTTTTCCAGGCCGTCGGTCAGCATCTTCCCGGCTTCGTGCAGTTTCTCCAGCGGCATCTGCGGCAGGCTTTCCAGAATGAACCACATTTGCTGAGCGTCCACGCCCAGACGGGTTCTGATCCCCTGTCGCCAGTTCCAGCGGCGGCAGGTCGCGCCGGTATCATCACACCAGATAACCTCTCCTTGTGAAGGATATTCAACGGCCGTTTCACCCTCTTTGACGGTATCAAAAGGCTCTGTTCCGTTTGCCACAGCCAGACGTGGTGAACCCTGATAGGCAGAGATATTCTCCCCACCAACCGGTACGGCGTAGCGGAGACTCACGGCGTTATAAATATCAACGATGGGATCGAGCGCGGGCATCGTTCCGTCACGTAATACGCGCTTACGTAACGCATCAGCTGAGCAAGGGGTGCGTTTAGGTTTAGCACCAAACTTTTGAAAAACGTCGGCCCAGGCTGCCAGATGAGATCCCGCCCATTCCGGTTCGCCGGCCAGAACGGCTTCACAGGCTTCCCGCAGCGCGATTTCTCCAGCGTCGGGATGAAGCACTGGCGCAGCTTTTACGCAGATACTGAGTGCCCGAAAACCTGGGGCAATACGATAAATTTCAGGGGCAATTGACGGAGAGACGGTTAACACGTGATAATCCTTTAATGACTAATTTATTCCATGATAATGACCGATGACCAAAAAAGTCAATTTAATGACCGATGCAAATGCTATCGTCAACACGGTGAATGAAGCCGTATCTCAGCGAATTAAACAGTATCGTAAGCAAAAGAAAATCTCCCTCGATGAACTCTCCCGTCGAGCCGGCGTCAGCAAGGGAGCGCTGGTTGAGATAGAAGGATGCCGGGCCAATCCCAGCATTGCTCTGTTATGCCGCCTGGCTACCGCGATGGGGGTTTCGGTGGCTGATTTTGTGGATGTCAGTTCCAAACCGACTGTGCATCTCATTGCTGAAGATGAGATCCCAGAATTGTGGGAAGGTGAAAAAGGCGGGAGAGCAAGACTGCTCGCAGGGTCGGGTGGGCCTGATATGACCGAGCTCTGGATGTGGGAAATGCAGCCGGGGGAAAAGTTTGCTTCACCGGGCCACACGGAAGGAACGCTTGAACTGTTTTATGTTCAGTCGGGCATGCTCACATTGGGGGTAAAGGACCATTTGTATCGGGTAAAAACCGGCTGTTCGGCAACGGCCAGAACGGACGTTCCTCATTTCTACGAAAACCAGGGGGAGAGCCCGCTGGTATTTATCATGACAGTACATGAGAAAACATCCTGAGTGGTTGCCCGGTATGCCTGTAGGGCTTGTCTCATCAAAGCAAGTTTGCAAGGAGTCGTTTAGTGGATAATCAGCATCTGCGTTTTACCCAAGGCCAGTTTACTGTCACAACCGATCCCGCCTTTTTTCAGCAGGAAGCCATTCACGATTACCTCTCGCAATCGTCCTGGGCGCCTGGCATTGATGCTGAAACGGTCAGAATATCAATCCAGAACAGCCTTTGTTTTGCGCTTCTGGATGGAACAAGACAAATCGGCTTCGCCCGTCTGGTCACCGACTATGCCACTTTTGGTTATTTGTGCGACGTCTACGTGCTGAACGAGTATCAGAAAAGTGGTCTTGGTCGTTGGCTGATTGAATGTTGTCACGCCCATCCCGTGATGTCACGCCTGCGACGGATAATGCTGGTAACCTCTAGCGCGCCCTGGCTCTACCAGAAGCTGGGGTATAACCCATTGAACCAACCAGATTTTGTCTGGCAAATCAATCGACCCGATATTTATCGTAAACCCGGGCAAAAGTAAGACTATTTTTTGAGAGTAATGATAAATGTTAATCCGTAGGGCCCGTCCCTCTGATGCAGAAGAGCTTGCCATTTTAGCCGAACGCACCTTTAGAAAAACGTTTGAGGCGGGTAATACTCAGAAGGATATGGAGCTTCACTGCCAGGCAAGTTATTCAACAGATACTCAGTTGCAAGAAATCCTCAGAGAAGACTGGATTACATTAGTCTGCGAATACGAAAGCAAACTGATAGGGTATGCCCAACTGAGGTGGGAAGCATTTCCTCCCTGTGTAAATAGCATTCACGCCGGGGAAATCCTGTGTCTGTATATCGATGAACCTTATCATGGCAAAGGTTTTGCACAAGCGCTGATACACAAGTGCTTTGCTGAATTTGCGGCACAGGGATCGGATATTGTCTGGTTAGGTGTCTGGGAACATAACCCAATGGCAATCTCTTTTTACCGTAAGCTTGGGTTTACCGAGGTGGGTGAACATATCTTCCAGGTTGGGACAGATCCCCAGAGAGATATCATTATGAAACGCTCAACGGGTGTTAGCTGAACAAACATTACGACGTCCGCTCTGGCACACAGCAGGCGTGATCGACACCAGGAGACGTCACGCGCTAGCGGCTAAGCGTAGCGCCGGCTCGGAAAATCCCGGATGGCGGCGCGTGGCGCCTTATCCGGGCTACGCGGTTGTGCCACTCTTGTGCCGTTATTTTGCCGGGTGGCGGCTGCGCCTGACCCGGCCTACAAAAACAGGGACGCCCGTACTCTTCTGGTGGCATGCCCCTGGCCCGCGCCTGCGCAGCGCCGCCGGGCTGTTACTGCGCCTGCTGCTGCGCTTGCGCCAGCTGGCGGACGATCGCCTCGCGCCGCGCATCCCCTTCCGGCAGCCGGGCCAGTAACGCCTGCAAGGCTGCCACGGCTTCGGGGTAATCTTCATTACGCACCGCGCTCAGGGCCAGCATCTTCAGCACCGGCAGGCTGGTCGGCTGCCGCTGATGCAGGTCACGCAGCAGCAGCTCGCCCATCCGAACCTGACCGCTATCCCCCGCCCGCACCAGCGCGCTGGCGTAATCGAAAGCCGCCGCCGGGTCATCCGCCGCCAGATAATGCGCCCGGCCAAAGGCGCCGATCGCCGTCTCGCCATCGTTCAACAACAGGCCCAGCCGCCCAAGCAGCTGCCAGCCGGCGAGGTCGTTCGGCGTAGTCTGCAGATGGCTGCGCAGGCCAAGCCGCAGCTCCGCCAGCTCATCCATACGCAGCGGCGGCGCCGTCGGGTCCTTAACCTGCTGCAACAGCGCAGGATAATGCCGCTCAGCCTGCTGCCAGAGCAGCACCTGGCCAATATCGCTGGTTTTCAGATACAGGCCCAGACTCAGAACCACCAGCAGCAGCGCGCCCGGAAGCAGCGCCCAGCGGCTTAGCGGGCGTTCGCCAGGCTGTGCCTGGGGCGGAATATCCGTCAGCAGCGTGCGCTGCAGCTCGACGACCAGCGCCGGGTTGTCCTCGCCGCGCTCCTGCGCCAGCTCCTGCAGACGCGACTGGTACAGGGCGCGGTTGAGGGTATCGCGGTCTACCGCCCCTTTGCCCGGCCACGGGAAGTACAGCAGCCCCAGCGCGCCAGCCAGCAGCAGCGCGACGATAACCACCAACAGGCTCATCGTTCTTTTCCTTCTTTCAATAATGCCGCCAGCCGCTGGCGCTCTTCGGCGCTGAGCGCCGCGTCAGGAATGTCGCGACGACGCGCGCGGGCGATAATCACCCCCGCGCCCGCCAGCACGAACAGCCCCGGCCCCAGCCACAGCAGCACCGTGCCCGCGGTCAGGGGCGGCTCGTAGCTGACAAAATGACCGTAGCGGGCCACCATATAGTCAACGATCTGCCCTTTCGTTTTCCCCTGCTGCATCAGCTCGTACACCTTCTGCCGCATATCAGCGGCAATCATCGCGTTTGAGTCGGCGATGCTGTTGTTCTGGCATTTCGGGCAGCGCAGCTGGGAGGTGATCTCGCGGAAGGCCTGCTCCTGGGCCTCATCCTTAAACTGCCAGGTGTCGATGGCGGCCCACGCCTGGCCGGTCAGCATCAGCGCCAGCAGGATGACCATTGCACATCTCATCAGCCCGCCCTCCGGTTGTATTGATCCCACAGCGGCTGGAGCTCCTCGCGCCACACCCGTTCGTTCAGGTCGCCGGCGTGCCGCCAGCGGATGATGCCCTGACCGTCGATGAGAAACGTCTCCGGCGCGCCATAGACCCCGAGATCCAGGCCAAGCATGCCGTTGCCATCGTACAGGCTCAGCATGTACGGGTTCCCCAGGCGCTGCAGCCAGCTCATCGCCTTCTGCCGATCGTCTTTGTAGTTCATCCCCACCACCCGCACGCCCTGCTGCGCCAGGCCGTTGAGAAACTGATGCTCGGCGCGACAGGTTGGACACCAGGTGGCCCAGACGTTAAGCAGCAGCGGCTTGCCGTCAATCAGCGTGCGCCGGTCCAGCGTCTGGCCGGGGGTATTCAGCGCTTCAAGGCGAAATTCCGGCAGCGGTTTGCCAATCAGCGCCGACTCGAGGGTCGTCGGGTCATCGCCATCGGCGTTGCGCATCAGTTGCCAGAACAGCGCAGCGGCCAGTGCCAGAAACAGCACCAGCGGGATAAACAGTAGCTTCCGGTTCATGAGGCCTCCTGAAGCTTCTTACGCATCCGGTAGCGCGGGTCGAGCATGCAGCACAGACCGCCGAGGGCCATCAGTACCCCGCCGTACCAGATCCAGCGAACGAACGGTTTATAGTACAGACGCACCGCCCAGCTGCCGTCGCTCAACTCTTCCCCCAGCGCGGCGTACAGATCGCGGGTCAGCCCGCCGCTGATCGCCGCCTCGGTCATCATCATCCGGCTGGCGGTGTAAAAGCGCTTCTCGGCATACAGCGTCGCTTCCGGGCGGCCGTTGCGGGTCACGGCAATAATGCCTTCGCCGCCGGTCCAGTTGGGGCCGACGATATTGCGCACGCCATTAAACACAAAGTGATAGCGGTGGATATCGATACTGTCGCCGGGGCGCATCCGTACATCGCGTTCCACGCTGTAGTTCTGGCTGAAGGTGATGCCGATAACGGTCACCGCCACGCCGACGTGACCGAGCACCATCCCCCACTGGCTGCGGGTCAGGGTGCGCAGGCCGCGCCAGAAGCCGTGGCGATGGGTGGCCCGTTCGTGAACCTCCATCAGGGCGAAGATCAGCACCCACAGCGCCATCATCAGGCCGATGACCGCCATGGCGGTGATACGGTCCTGCAGCAGCCACGGCAGCGCCAGAGAAAGTGACAACGTCACCACCAGAGCAATAATCAGGCGTTTAATCTGCCTGGCGACGTCATCGCGCCGCCAGCGGATCAGCGGTCCCAGCCCCAGCAGCAGCGCAAAAGGCGCCATCAGGGCGGTGAACATGGTATTGAAGAACGGCTCGCCAATGGAGATGCTGCCGAGGCCCAGCTCTTTATGCACCAGCGGCAGCAGCGTTCCGAGGAGCACCACCAGCATCGCGGCCATCAGCAAGATATTGTTGCCAAGCAGGAACGACTCGCGCGACCACAGCGTATGTTCCACCCGCGCGCGCACCCGGCCGCCCTTCAGGGCGTACAGCAGCAGCGACCCGCCGATAGCGACGATCAGCAGTACCAGAATAAACAGCCCGCGCGACGGATCCGAGGCGAAGGCATGCACCGAAACCAGCACCCCGGAGCGCACCAGGAAGGTGCCCAGCAGGCACAGAGAGAAGGCGGCGATGGCCAGCAGTACCGTCCAGGCGCGGAAGCTGCCGCGCTTCTCGGTCACCGCCAGGGAGTGCAGCAGCGCGGTCCCCACCAGCCACGGCATAAACGAGGCGTTTTCCACCGGATCCCAGAACCACCAGCCGCCCCAGCCCAGTTCGTAGTAGGCCCACGCCGAGCCCAGCACGATGCCGAGGGTGAGGAACATCCATGCCGCCTGGGTCCAGGGACGCGACCAGCGCGCCCAGGCAGTATCCAGCCGCCCCGCCAGCAGCGAGGCTATGGCGAAGGCGAAAGCCACCGAGAAGCCGACGTAACCCATATAGAGGATCGGCGGATGGAAAATCATGCCGATATCCTGCAGCAGCGGATTGAGGTCGCGGCCATCAATAGGATACTGCGGCAGGCCGCGGCTGAACGGATTGGAGGTGAAGAGGATAAACAGCAGGAACCCAAAGGCGATCATCCCCATCACCGCCAGCACCCGGGCGACGGCGCCGAGCGGCATCCGGCGGCTGAAGAGGGCGACGGCGAAGGTCCAGACGCTGAGCAGCAGAACCCACAGCAGCAGCGAGCCCTCGTGCGCCCCCCAGGTCGCCGCCACCCGATACCACACCGGCAGCGCGCTGTTAGAGTTTTCCGCCACGTAGCGGACGGTAAAGTCATTGACCACGAAGGCGTGCACCAGCAGCAGGAAGGCGCCGCCGATACAGGCGAACAGCCCGCAGGCCAGCGGCCGCGCCAGGGCCATCAGCCGCCGGTCCTGCCGCGCCGCGCCCCACAGGGGATAGACGCTCAGGAGCAGCGCCAGCCCCGCCGCCAGACACAATAAAAAGTTGCCCAGCTCCGGCATCATGGCTGCGCCCCCGTTTTCTCCGGCGTCATGGCGTTTTTCACCTCCGGCGGCGTATAATTTTCATCATGCTTAGCCAGCACCTGCTGGGCGGTGATATGCCGCTCGCCGTCCAGCACGCCCTGGGCCACCACGCCCTGACCTTCACGAAACAGGTCGGGCAGAATGCCCTTATAGCTGACGTCCACGACCCCGCGGGCGTCATACAGCTTAAAGCGCACGTCGAGGGTTTGCGGGTCGCGCTGCAGGGAGCCCGGCTGAACGTAGCCCCCCACCCGCAGCCGCTGCCCGGTATGGGGCAGCGCCCGGGTTTCCGTTTTGCCGTAGATAATTTCCCCCGGGGTGTAGAACAGATCGATATTGCTGCTAAGGGCGTACAGCGTCAGGCTGACGGTCAGCCCGAGGCCGGCGAGCACCGCCAGCACGATATACAGCCGGGTTTTACGACGCGCTTGCATCCGCGGCCTCCTTGTCGTGTTCGCGGGCGGCAGCGATCCGCCGCTCGCGCGCCTGCTGGCGTCGTACCTCATGGAACAGCGCCCGCCGCGCCCACAGGGTATGCACCGTCAGCAAGCCAAAGGCGGCGACCCCCACGGCCACCGCCAGCCAGACGTACACGGCATAGCCGCCCATATCCAGGAAGGCGGCGAAAGACGAAAAAGCGGGGCTCATCGGGCAACTCCTTTATTCACCAGCGCCACCACCCACGGTCGACGACGCTCCAGCTGCAGGATCAGGTTACGCAGGCGCATCAGGGTCAGCGTGACCGACAGCATGAGGAAGGCAAAGATGCAGATCCGCAGCGGCAGACGCATGCTTGGGTCGATGGTTTGCTGCAGGTTGGTCGAGCCCTGGTGCAGGGTGTTCCACCAGTAGACTGAGTAATGAATGATGGGCAGATTGACCACCCCGACCAGGACGAGGATCCCCGCCGCGCGCCCGGCCAGCCGCCGGTCGTCAAAGGCGTGCCACAGGGCGATGACTCCGGCGTAAAGAAACAGCAGCACCAGCTCTGAGGTCAGGCGGGCGTCCCAGATCCACCAGGTTCCCCACATCGGCTTACCCCATGCCGCGCCGCTGACCAGTGCCACCAGGGTGCAGACCGCCCCCACCGGCGCCAGGGCGGCGATCGCCAGGTCGGCCATTTTGATCTGCCAGACCACCCCGACGAAGGCCGCGACGGCCATCGCCAGGTACAGCCCCATCGACCACATCGCCGCCGGGACGTGAAGGTACATGATCCGATAGCTTTCCCCCTGCTGATAGTCCGCGGGGGCGAAGCCAAAGCCCCACCCCAGGCCGATGACCAGCAACAGCGCGCTCAACGCCGCCAGCCAGGGGATCCAGCATCCGCACAGACGGTACAGCCGCTCGGGGATCGCCAGTTGATGTAACGCTTTCCACATAGACGCTTACTCACACGGTTATGATGGCCGCACCCGCAGGCGCAGCGAATTATTGCACGGTCAGCCGCAGCGCGGCGGCGGTGGCGAACGGGCACAGGGTGGCGCTGGCGGTTAAGAACGCCGCCAGCATCGCCAGATAGCCGCTGACCGGGAGCCCAGCGGCCGCCGCCTGGCAGGCCGCGGTGGCGAAAATCAGCAGCGGCACCGCCAGCGGCAGCACCAGCAGGCTCAGCAGGACGCCGCCGCGCTTCAGACCGACCGTCAGGCCAACCCCCACCGCGCCGAGAAAACTGAGCGTCGGGGTGCCGAGCAGCAAGGTCAGCGCCAGCACGCCGGCATCGTGCAGACTCATCCCCAGCAGCAGCGCCGCCAGCGGCGAGACGATCAGCAGCGGCAGGCCGCTCATCATCCAGTGGGCAACCACCTTCACCAGCACAACCGCCACCAGCGGCGTCGGCAGGAGCATCAGTTGCTCCAGGGAACCGTCCTGCCAGTCGTCGCGAAACAACCGATCCATCACCAGCAGCGCCGCCAGCAGCGCGGCGACCCACACCACGCCCGGCGCAATCTGAGCCAGCAGCTGTGGCGCGGCGCCGACGCCGAACGGAAACAGGGTGATGACGATCAGAAAGAACCAGAGCGGATTGAGGATCTCCGCCCCGCTGCGCCACGCCAGGCGCAGTTCCCGGGCCAACAGCGCTCGCATCATTGCCCGCCTCCCGCGTCGCCGCCGAGGCGCAGGGTGCGCAACGGGCAGCGCAGCGGCCGCAGAGGCTGATGAGTCGTGAGGATCGCGCTTCCCCCCTGCCGGGCGTGCTGCTCCAGGCGGCAGGTCAGGGTTTCCATCGCTGTGGCGTCGAGGGCGGTGAACGGCTCATCGAGGATCCACAGCGGCGCGTCGGTTAACCACAGGCGGGTCAGCGCCACCCGCCGCTGCTGCCCGGCGGAGAGCTGGCTCAAGGGGAGGTCTTCATAGCCCGCCAGGCCGACGGCGGCGAGGGCGCTTTCCCGCTGCTGAAGGCGGCTGGAGGGAAAGAAGAAACGCAGGTTTTCATCGGCGGTCAGCGCCGCGTTGACGCCGGGTTTATGGCCCAGCCACAGCAACTGACGATGAAATGACTCCCGGACCTTCGCCAGCGGCTGCCCCTGCCAGCTCACCACCCCGCTTTCCGGGCGCGCCAGGCCGCAAAGGATCCGCAGCAGCGAGGTTTTCCCCGCGCCGTTATCACCGGCGACCTGCAGCAGCTCGCCGGCAGCGAGGGACAGCGTCAGCGCCGCAAATAGCGGTCGATCGTCAACGATGCAGGTCAGTCGCTCTGCATGCAGCATGAAGGCAAACTCCTTGATTCAGACAGTATTTTACGTCGTGGCTAAGTATGGGTTGCGCCGCGCGGGCGACGCAACCCTGACGATTACTGTCCGGCCCCCGGCAGCTTCGAGATATCGGCGTTGCCTAACGCCTTCTCATCGTGCGCCGCGGTCTCCTTACGCACCTTCGCCACATCGCTGGCGCTGACCGCCGGCGCATTGTTGCCCCAGCTGGTGCGGATGAAGTTGACCACATCCGCCACCTGCTGGTCGTCCAGACGCCAGCCGAACGACGGCATGGTCAGGTTGGAGACCGCATCTTTCACCGCCGGCGTGGTGCTCCCGGTCAGAACGATATGGATAAGCGAAGTGGCATCTTCGGTCTGTACCACCGGGTTGCCCTTCAGCGACGGGAAGGCGCGTTTATAGCCCGCGCCGTCGGTGCGGTGGCAGGCGGCGCAGTTATCAACGTACAGCGCGGCGCCGGTTTTACTGTCGTTACCCTTCCACAGATCTTTCGCCACGCTGTCTTCCACCGGGGCTGGGGTCTGTTTGCCGCCGCGCGGCGGGAGCGACTTCAGATAGCGGGCGATGGCGGTGATGTCGTCATCAGAAAGATACTGCAGACTGTGCTCCACCACATCGCTCATGCCGCCGAAGACCACCGATTTATCGTTGCGTCCGGTTTTCAGGAACTCGGCCAGCTCAGCCTCGCTCCAGGTCCCCAGACCGTCGCGGTTTTCGCCGCGCAGGCTGGAGGCGACCCAGCCGTCAATCGGCGCATTGCTGCCCGCCAGGTAATCATCGCCTTCGCTTTCGCTGAGCGCTTTTTCCTGCATCGTCAGACTGCGCGGGGTATGGCAGGCGCCGCAGTGGCCCAGGCCTTCCACCAGATAGCGGCCGCGCTCCAGCACCGGGTCAACCTGCGGGTTGGCGACAAAGTCGCTCGGCGTCGGGGCGAAGATGCCGCGCCAGAACGCCAGCGGCCAGCGCATCGACAGCGGCCACGGGATGTCGGTGTCCTTGTTGACGGCATTCACCGGTTCCACGCCATGCATAAAGTAGGCGTACATGGCGCGCATGTCCGCTTCACTGATCCGCGCGAACGAGGGATACGGCATCGCCGGATAGAGCGTGGAACCGTCTTTCCGCACGCCCTTACGCACCGCGTCGTCAAACTCTTCGAAGGTGTACCCGCCGATGCCGTGTTCTTTATCCGGCGTGATATTGGTGGAGTAGATGGTGCCGATCGGCGTCTCCATCGGCAGACCGCCGGCGAAAGGTTTCCCCGTTTTGCCGTTGGTGTGGCAGGCGACACAGTCCCCCGCCCGCGCCAGATACTCCCCCTGCTTAATCAGATTGCTGTCCGCAGGCGCCTCTTCGGCAAAAGCCGCGCAGCTCAATGCCCCAAGCACCAGGGCCGATAACCATTGCATTTTCATCATCTGCCTTCCTTTATGCCTGCACCAGGGGTCCCGGATTTTTCAGATACTGCTCGCGGATCGCCTTCGCTGACCAGTAGGCCAGCGCGGCCACCGTGCCGGTTGGGTTGTAGCCCAGCCCCTGCGGGAACGCGGAGGCGCCGATGACGAAGACGTTATGCACGTCCCAGCTTTGCAGATAACGGTTCACGGCGCTGGTTTTCGGATCTTCCCCCATTACCGCCCCGCCGTTCATATGGGTGGTCTGGTAGGTGGTGGTATCAAAGTGGCTGTTGGCGTTTTTCGGGCTGCCGAGGATATATTTCGGCTTCATCGCTTTGGCGATCGGCGCCATCTTATCGAACATAAACTGCGCCATCTTGATGTCGTTTTCCTGCCAGTCGAAGGTCATGCGCAGCAGCGGCTGGCCGAAGACGTTTTTGTAGTTCGGATCAAGATCGAGGTAGTTCTGCCGATAGGACTGGTGCGCGCCGTGGGCATCCATCGACAGGTGATGGGTGTAGGTATCGGCAACCGCCGCTTTCCACTTGCTGCCCCACGCCGGGGTGCCCGGCGGTACCGGGAAACCGGAGATGGGCTTGGTCCCGGCCTGGTTGACCCAGAATGGCGAACCACCCACAAAGCCCGCCGCGCCGTGGTCGAAGTTGTCGGCGTTGAAGTCGTCGACCCCGACGCCGTTGCCGCCCGCGCCGATAAACGGGTTGGTATAGGTGTCTTTGTCGAAAATGGCCTTGATGGTGGTCATGTTCTGGTAGGCGAAGTTACGCCCCACCACCCCTTCGCCGGTCTCCGGATTGTACGGTTTGCCGATCCCGGAGAGCAGCATCAGGTGCACGTTGTGGAACTGGAAGGCGCCGATAATCACCAGGTCCGCCGGCTGTTCCATTTCGCGCCCCTGGCCGTCGACGTAGGTCACGCCGGTGGCGCGGGATTTGTCGTCGGTCAGGTTGACCTTCAGCACGTTGGCGTTGGTCCGCAGCTCAAAGCGTTTTTCCTGGCGCAGCGCCGGCAGGATGTTCACGTTCGGCGAGGCTTTGGAGTACATGTAGCAGGCGTAGCCGCTGCAGAAACCGCAGAAGTTGCACGGGCCCATCTGCGCGCCGTAGGGGTTGGTATAGGAGTCGGAAGTGTTGGCCGACGGCAGGTTATAGGGGTGATACCCCACTTCCAGCGCCGCTTTTTCAAACAGCTGCGCCGACCAGGTGTTTTTCTGCGCCGGCAGCGGGAAGTCGTCTGAGCGGTCCGGGGCGAAGGCGTTGCCGCCGCGGCCTTTGCCGACGACCTTGCCTTTGATCGACCAGGCGGTCCCGGAGGTGCCGAACACTTTTTCCGCTTTATCGAAGAAGGGTTCCAGCTCGTCGTAGGTGACGCCAAAATCCTGGATGATCATATCCTGGGGAATGAAGTTTTTGCCGTAGCGTTCTTCATAGTGGCTGCGCATCCGCAGTTCGATGGGATCGACGCGGAAATGGACGCCGGACCAGTGCAGCCCGGCACCGCCCACGCCGGTACCCGGCAGGAAGGCCGCCAGCTGGCGATACGGCACCGCCTGCTGGCTGGTGTTATGCCGGATGGTGACAGTGCTTTTCGACAGATCCTGGAACAGCTTGCGGCGGATGTTGTAGGTCAGCTCATCAATCACCTGCGGATAGGCGCCATCCGGCCAGGTGTCGCGCATCGGGCCGCGCTCCAGCGCGACGACGTTGAGCCCGGCTTCGGTCAGCTCTTTGGCCATGATTGCCCCAACCCAGCCGAAGCCGACGATCGCGACATCGGTTTTTTTCAATACGGTGGCCATAATTACGCCCTCTCCCCATTAATTGATACCGGCGGGAAGGGGTAGCGTTCGCCCCGTTCAACCCAGTCCATAAAGTCGGCGCGCGCGCCGGGAAAATTAATCAGCGTCCAGCCGACCATGCCTTTATTGCCGCCATGGATCGGGTCGCTGAAGAACCCTTCGCGGGTGTTCTGCAGCAGATAGGTGAAGAACAGCGAGGCCGGCAGCTGTTTGAACTCGGCTTTGCCGGATTCCCACAGGCCGAGCGCCTCGTCCTGCTGCTCGCTGCTCAGTTCAGCGAAGGTTTTATGATATTTGTCCTGACACCACGCCTCGGCGTCGGCGATCCCGAGGTTATAGATCTGTTTGGGCACCAGCGGCAGCTGATAGCCCATCTCTTTCGGCACGTCGGGGTTGAAGGGCCCCTGCATATACCAGATGGAGCCGGTGGCATAGGGGGTATTGAGCTGGCGGTCGATAAACTCCGGGACGCCGGCCTCTTTGGCGCCGGGACCGAGTTCATCCGCCGGGATTAAGCGAGCGACGGCGGCGTTGATAAACGCCCACTCACGATCGTTGAAGAACTGCGGCTTCCAGTCGCTGGCCGCCGCCGTGTTCCCGGAAGCAGGCTCAGACGCGGGGGCCGCCTGCGCGGTCGCGCTGGTGGCCACGCCAATGGCCCCTGCTCCCGCGCCGCCAATCACCACCGTCGGGATCAGCGCCATCGATTTCACCAGGAAATCACGCCTGGAATTGTTGGTTTTCTCGCTCGACATCATCACATTCCTGTCATTGAAAATTACTGTTTTTGTCGCAGACAAACCCAGTGAATGTCGTGCTGGAACCGATACCATTGCGCTTTCAAACCGCTTAGCGTCTGGCCCGGCCCGGCAAGTCGGATAAAACATCGCCAGAGGCGATATCATTTATAGGGTTATCGTTTGGATAGTAGACGATTCTCAACGAAACGCGGGAAATCGGAGAGAAATTCACCGGAATGTCATCGTGAGAAGGGTGCTGCCATAACCTTGAGGCGGTAAACCGACGGTGTTCACACCGCGCTGAGCTTACCCATGCGCCATAAAAGAGTGACTTGTATCACAAATGTTATTTTTTGTTTATGGTACATGGCAGATTAAACGTCTGTAAATACTCGTATTAGGAATAATTAAACATTTTGAGCTGTTAAAAAAGTTAATAACCGTTGTTAACTATTTTGCATCTATTTCCTGGCTAACGCGTTCGGCTGGCGATCCCCATCCACAGGAGAAGAGAAGATATGTTCGATCATGTGAAATTCGGCGCTAGCGACTATGCCGCCAGCAAGGCGTTCTTTTTACAGGCCCTGGCCCCGCTTGGCGTAACGCTGGTCGGCGAAGGCGAGCCGAGCTACGGCGCAGAGCTGGCCGGCAGCGGCGATGTCTCTCTATGCCTCTATCAAAGTACGGAAAAACCGGCGCCGCTGCACATTGCCTTTCGCGCCGACAGCCGCGAGCAGGTCGATGCCTTCTGGCAGGCGGCGCTGGCCGCCGGAGGAAAGGACAACGGCGCGCCGGGGTTACGGCCAAACTATCACGCCAGTTATTACGCCGCCTTTGTGATTGCGCCAGACGGACACAATATTGAAGCCGTGTGCCATCTGGCGTCTTAACGGGCGGTTACCGCTGCGGAAAAATCCACACATCCTCCGCCGGGAGCGTCAGATGGCAGTGTTCGGCATCGCGCAGCGCCGTTCCGTAGGCGCGCAGCGGAAAGTCGTCGCCTTCGGTACGGAACAGGTACTCCCAGCGGTCGCCGAGGTACATGCTGGTCAGCAGCGGGAGCTGGAGGCTGTTATCCTGCGCTGCGCCGTCGAGACGCAGGCGCTCGACGCGGATCACCGCCGTCGCCGGCTGGCCAACGCTGACCCCCTCGCCCGCTCGACCCCACAGCGTCCAGCTGGCGCCTTCAACCCTCGCACGACCGTTTTCCAGCGCCGTCACCTTACCGTGCAGACGGTTATTGCTGCCCATAAACTCGGCGGCGAACAGCGTCGCCGGGCTGCCGTACATCTCCTGCGGCGTCCCCTGCTGCTCAATGACGCCATTGTTCAGCAGCAGAATACGATCGGAGATGGCCATTGCTTCATTCTGATCGTGGGTGACCATCAGCGCCGACAGGCCCAGCTTGATGATCAGCTCGCGCAGAAACACCCGCGCCTCTTCGCGCAGTTTGGCATCAAGGTTGGAGAGCGGTTCATCCAGCAGGATCACCGGCGGGTTGTAGACCAGCGCCCGGCCGATGGCCACCCGCTGCTGCTGGCCACCGGAGAGCTGGTGCGGATGGCGGTTGCCGAGGTGCCCCAGCCCCAGCTGATCCAGTACGCGCTGCACCCGCTCTTTTATCTCCCCGGCGGCGACTTTACGCAGCTTCAGCGGATAGGCCACGTTGTCGAACACCGTTTTGTGCGGCCACAGGGCATAGGACTGGAAGACCAGGCCCAGGTTACGCTCTTCGGCCGGGATCTCGCTGCGCGGCGTGCCGTCGTACACCGTACGGTTGCCGATGGCGATCCGTCCGCTCGTCGGTTTTTCCAGCCCGGCCACCGCCCGCAGCAGCGTGGTTTTGCCGCTTCCCGACGGCCCCAGCAGCGACACCACCTCTCCCCGGCCAAGCGTCATGGACACCCCCTTCAGCACCGGGTTGTCGCCATAGGTGAGATGCAGATTTTCTACCGATAACTCAATCATGTAATTTCACTCCAAAGCGCAGGGCGATACCAAGGCCAATCACCACCAGCAGAATATTGATAAAGGAGAGCGCCGCGACGATATCGATGGCCCCCGCCGCCCACAGCGACACCAGCATCGAGCCGATGGTTTCGGTACCCGGCGACAGCAGATAGACGCCGGTGGAATACTCACGCTCAAAGATAAGGAACATCAGCAGCCAGGAGCCAATCAGCCCATAGCGCGACAGCGGGACAGTCACGTGGCGGGTGATCTGCCCCCGGGAAGCGCCGGTGCTGCGCGCCGCCTCCTCCAGCTCCGGGCCCACCTGCAGCAGCGTCGAAGAGATGAGCCGCAGGCCGTAAGCCATCCATACCACGGTGTAGGCCAGCCAGACGCTGAAGATGGTGTTGCGCAGGGCACGCAGTTGCACGATAAGGTGCTCCCGCAGCCAGTCGGCCACCGGCAGCGCCGAGAGCCAGCCGTGCTTCAGCGACTGATCGAGCCACATCGGCACAAACAGGAACACCCACAGAAAGGCCAGACCGGCCAGCAGCCCCGGGACCGCGCGCGGGACCAGCACGCTGTAGTCAAGAAAGCGGGTGACGTTGTCCGCTTTGCGGTGCATAGCGATACCGACAAACAGATAGCAGATCACCGCCAGCGCGCCGCCGACGATGCCGATAGCCATCGAGTTGACGATCGCCCGCAGCAGGTTGGGCTGCTGCCAGATATTGTGGAACGTCGTCAGCGACAGCTCATCCCACAGCGACACCCCGACGCCCCAGTTGGAGATAAAGGCGCGCAGCGCCACGCCGAGCAGCGGCACGCCGATGGTCACCGTCAGCCAGGCCACCACCACCGCCCCGGCCACCCAGCGCCATTTGCCCAGCGGCAGCGCCCGCGCCTGCGACGCCTTGCCCTTCATGGTGACAAAGCGGTTGGCGGTGCGCATCAGCCGCCGCTGGAGCATCACCAGCGGGATGGTGATGCAGATCAGCACCACCGCCACCGCCGCCATCAGATGGTAGGAGGGGGTGCCGAGCTTATTGGTCAGCTTGTAGAGATAGGTCGCCAGCACCATGTTGCCCTCGGGGTCGCCCAGCACCAGCATCAGACCGAAAACCTCCAGACCGAGGAAGAAGAGCAGCACGCAGGCGTAAAGAATGGATGGCCGCACCATCGGCAGACTCACCGAGGTCATCACCTGCAGCGGCGTGGCGCCGACGGTGCGCGCCGCCTCTTCCACGTCCGAGCCGACGCTGCGCAGCGCCGAGGAGATATAGAGATAGGCGTGCGGCACGTGGGTTAAGCCAGCGATGACCACAATGCTGAACATCGAGTAGATATTCCACGGCACAAAGCCGATCAGCTGCTGCGCCCACTGGGAAAAGAAGCCTACCGGCCCGGCGGCCACCACGTAGCCAAAGCCCAGCACCATCGGCGAGACGAAGATCGGCACCAGGATCAGCGGCTCAATAAACCGCCGGCCGGGTAAATCGGTGCGCACCATCAGAAACGCCAAAATACCGCCCAGCGGAATGGCAATAATCACCAGGCCAAAGGCCAGAATAAAGCCTGACCTTAACGCCAGATAAAAATCCGGGTCGGTAAAAATAAAGGCGAAGGCTTCCAGGCTCCAGGATTTGGAGCGGGAAAAGAACGGCGCGGAGAGAAAACTCTGCACCACAATAAATAACAGCGGGACGTAAATCACCAGCGCCGTGATGCACACCACCACGCCGCGCGGCAGCCCCTGCCACTTTCTGCGTAATACATTCATGGTTCATCCCTTTGGTCAGGTGAATAAACCCGCCGGGTGTGAATAAGGGGCATCGGCGATGCCCCGGGGGAGGATTATTTCGCGGCGGCGCTGCGCCATTGTTTAATAAACTGCAGACGTTTTTGCGGCTGTAAATAATCCAGCAGCGTTTCGTTGACCGGGATCGGTTTTAACGCTTTGCCCAGCAGCGCGGTCATACCATCGATATCATTTTTGCCTTCAATATCGCGACGAATAGAGGGAATATCCGCCTGACTGGCGAGGATCTGCTGGCCTTTTTCCGACAGGACATAGTCCAGCCACAATTTTGCCGCATTGGGATGTTCGCTCTCCTGGCTAATAAACGAGACGCGGGAGAGCACCAGCACGTAATCTTTCGGATAGGCAATGCCTAAAGAGGGATCGTTTTTCGCCCGCGCTTCGGCATAGGAGCCAAGGATGTTATAGCCGATCAGGTTTTCGCCAGAGGAGACGCGCTCCATCATCGTGCCGGTGGAAGACTGCACCGTCAGGCCGCCTTTGGCGATATTCGCCAGGTCGGTAAAATAGTTCGCGTCGGCCTGGCTGTCCTGCACCGCCAGCATAAAGCCGAGGCCTGATTTTTCGATGTCGTAGGTGGTGACTTTGCCTTTAAATTTATCGGCCTGGCTGGCGATCAGTTTTGCCAGCGCGGTATGCGAATCCGGAACCTCATTCTGCGGGATCAGCCTTTTGTTATAGATAAACACCACCGGCTCGTAGGTGGTGCCATAGGCTTTCTGCTGCCAGACCGCCCAGTCGGGTAATTGCTTCACCTCCGGCGAGGCATATTGTTCGGCGTATTCGGTAGCTAATTTCAGCGCGGTATCCATCGACGAGCTCCACACCACGTCCCCGCTGCCGCCCCCGGCGGCCTGCTCGCTGATATAACGGTTATACAGCTCGGTGCTGTTCATGTCGTTATATTCGACTTTTACGCCCGGATATTGCGCTTCAAATCCTTTAATTAACGGCCCGGCCGCTTTGGTATCGGTGGTGGAATAAATAACCACCTTGCCCTCTTTGACGGCGGCATCCACCGTTTTTTGATAATCCGCGGGATAGCCCGCAGGCACCTCCGCCCAGGCGGCACAGGCGAAAACGGCCGTCAGTGAAACCACTAAACCACTTATTTTCTTATACATGATACCAACCTTTAATCATCAATTAATAAACACAAATTTAACATATAGTGGTATCAGCTCCCCTTGCAACGCCGGGGATGGCTTTTTTCTGGCTTTTGTGACACTGGCAGAATTTAAAAATGTGGTGTTTATGGCGTTAATTAAAACGCGATCCCGGCCCCGTTTTTTATCGCCTGTCGCCTGACGCAGACACAGACGCAGTGACATTCCGCCGGGAGATGCCGCCCTTGACCTTCTGCGCCTGGCGGCGCAGCATAAAACGGCAAACATAACAAAATAACAACAGACTACAGGAGAGAATCAGTGCCTACAGGACACCGCTTTCTGGCGACGGATCTGCATCAGTTTGTCGTCTCACTGTTTACCCATCTCGGCAGTACCTCAGGGGAAGCCACCCTCGTCGCAGACCATCTGATCGCCGCCAATCTTGCCGGGCATGACTCCCACGGCGTCGGGATGATCCCAAGCTATGTGAAATCCCACGCCGGTGGTTTTCTGCAGCTCAACCGCCACGCCACGGTGACCAAAGACGCCGGCGCCGTGGTCACCCTCGACGGCAACGCCGGCTTCGGCCAGGTGGTCGCCCACGAAGCGATGCAGTTAGGCATTGAAAAGGCGAAGCAGCATGGTATGGCGGCAATCGCCCTGCGCAATGCGCATCACGTCGGGCGCATTGGCTACTGGGCCGAGCAGTGCGCCGCCGCCGGGCTGATCTCCATTCACTTCGTCAGCGTGATTGGCGACCCGATGGTCGCCCCGTTCCGCGGGAAGGACAGCCGCTTCGGCACTAACCCGCTGTGCGTGGTGTTCCCCCGCGAGGGCCATCCGCCGCTGCTGCTGGACTACGCCACCAGCGCCATCGCCTTTGGTAAAACCCGCGTCGCCTGGCATAAAGGCGAAGCCGTGGCCCCCGGCTGCCTGATCGACGCCAAAGGGCTCCCCACCACCGACCCGGCGGTGATGCAGACTTCGCCGCTGGGCGCCCTGCTCACCTTCGCCCAGCACAAAGGCTATGCCCTGGCGACGCTGTGCGAAGTGCTCGGCGGCGCGCTCTCCGGGGGGCAAACCACCCATCAGGAGAGCCTGCAGACCAGCGTCGACGCCATCTTTAACTGCATGACCACGGTGATCCTGCGCCCGGACGCGTTCGATGCCCCGGACAGCCAGGCGCAGACGGAGGCCTTTATCGCATGGTGCAAGCAGTCGCCGCACGATGCCGATGCCCCGGTGCTGGCGCCCGGCGAATGGGAGGCCGCCAACCGCGAAGCACGGCTGGCGCAGGGGATCCCGCTGGATGCCGGCAGCTGGCAGGCTATCTGCGCCGCCGCGCGCGACGTCGGCCTGAGCGAATCGCACTTCGACCGCTGCCGCCCTCTCGCCTAGCCACGTTTACCCCCGCAGAGCGTCTGACGTCGGCGCTCTGCGTCATCGTCATTAGTGACGAGGTCACGTTCCCGTCATCACACCATTTTAATTTTCACATGTAAATCAATAAATTAAATTCTGGCACAAGACCTGCATAGCGCAGCAGGCCTGCGTCTGCATCACGACCAGGCGTTACCGCGATCGTTGCCCGTCGGGCCCGGCGCGACAGCGATCCTCTGTTCACTGTTAACAGGTCTGTTACTGATGAAAAAAATCACGAGCGTGTGCCCCTACTGCGGGGCGGGTTGCAAACTTAAACTGGTTGTCGACAACAATAAAATCATTCGCGCGGAAGCCGCCGACGGCGTCACCAACCAGAACCAGCTGTGTCTGAAAGGCTACTACGGCTGGGATTTTCTTAACGATACGCAGCTCCTGACGCCCCGTCTCAAACAACCGATGATCCGCTACCAGAAAGGCGGCGCCTTCACGCCGGTCAGCTGGCAGGAGGCGATTCGCTATACCGCCAGCAAGCTCAGGGAGATCAAAGAGAAGCATGGCCCGCGCGCCATCATGACCACCGGCTCCTCGCGCGGCACCGGCAACGAAACCAACTATGTGATGCAAAAGTTCGCCCGCGCGGTGCTCAACACCAATAACGTCGACTGCTGCGCCCGCGTCTGCCACGGCCCCTCTGTCGCCGGGCTGCAGCAGGCGCTGGGCAACGGGGCGATGAGCAACTCGATCAGCGACATCGAAAACTCGAAATGCCTGCTGGTCTTTGGCTACAACTGCGCCGACTCCCATCCAATCGTCGCCCGCCGGGTGATCAAAGCCCGGGAAAACGGCGCCAAAATCATCGTCTGCGATCCGCGGCGCATTGAAACCGCGCGCATTGCCGACCGTCATCTGCAGCTCAACAACGGCAGCAACATGGCGCTGGTGAATGCCTTCGGCTATGTACTGCTGGAGGAGGAGCTGTACAACAAAGCCTATGTCGAACGCTATACCGAAGGGCTGGATGCTTACCGCGAAGCGGTGAAGGATTATGCCCCGGAAGCGGTGGAAGCGATTGTCGGGGTCAGCGCGCAGGCGATCCGTGAGGCGATGCGCATCTTCGCCGCCGCCCCTTCCGCCACTATTATGTGGGGCATGGGCGTCACCCAGTTTGGCCAGGCGGTGGACGTGGTGCGCGGTCTGGCAAGCCTGGCGCTGCTCACCGGCAACCTGGGGCGGGCGAACGTCGGCGTGGGGCCGGTCCGCGGGCAAAACAACGTGCAGGGCGCCTGCGATATGGGCGTGCTGCCGAACCTGTTCCCGGGTTATCAGGAGGTCACCGACCCCGCCGTGCGGGAGAAATTCGCCGCCGCCTGGGGTGTCGACCCGGCGCTGATGGATGACCAGGTCGGCACCCGCATCACCGAGGTGCCGCATAAAGCGCTGACTGGCGAGATCAAAGCCTACTACATCATGGGTGAAGATCCGCTGCAGACTGAAGCCGACCTCGGCCTGGTGCGCAAAGGCATCGAGGCGCTGGACTTTGTGGTGGTGCAGGACATCTTCATGACCAAAACGGCGGAAATTGCCGATGTCCTGCTGCCGGCCACCTCCTGGGGCGAGCACGGCGGCGTATTCACCTGCGCCGACCGTGGGTTCCAGCGGTTTGAACAGGCGATCCCTCCGGCGGGGAATGTGAAGCGCGACTGGGAGATCATTAGCCTGCTGGCCAGCGAAATGGGTTATCCGATGCACTATGAGAACAACCAGCAGATCTGGGACGAGATGCGCGAACTCTGCCCGCTGTTCTACGGCGTGACCTGGGAGAAAATGGGCGATATGGGCCATGTCCAGTGGCCATGCCCGACCCTCGACCACCCCGGCACGCCGTGGCTGTATAAAGACAACCGCTTCGATACCCCATCGGGCAAAGGACAGCTGTTCGCCACCGCCTGGCGCGCGCCGGCGGAGCGCCCGGATGACGAGTGGCCGCTGGTGCTCTGCACCGTGCGGGAGGTGGGGCATTACTCCTGCCGCTCAATGACCGGCAACTGTGCCGCGCTGCAGTCGCTGGCCGACGAGCCGGGACGGGTGCAGATGAATCCGGTGGATGCGCAACGACTGGGGATCGCTGACAAACAGCTGGTGTGGGTCAGCTCCCGGCGCGGGAAGGTGATCACCCGCGCCGACCTCAGCGATCGCATCAATCCGGGGGCGGTCTATATGACCTATCAGTGGTGGGTGGGCGCCTGCAATGAGCTGACCCAGGATAACCTCGATCCGATCTCCAAAACACCGGAAACCAAATACTGTGCGGTGAAAGTGGAAGCGATAGCCGACCAGCAATGGGCGGAGCGCTACGCCTGGACGGCCTACAGCGATATGAAGGCGCGACTGAAAGCCGCCGCCGACGTCTGACCTCAGGGAGCGCGCCGCGCTCCCTCTGCCGCTGCCGGTGGGTTACGCCGCCGGCAGCTGTTTCTCCACCAGCGCCACCCACATGGCCACCCCGGGACTAATCAGCGCATCGTTAAAGTCATAGCTGGCGTTATGTAGCGGCTTCGACGGGGTTTCGCCGTCGGTGCCTATCCAGAAATAGGCTCCCGGACAGACCTCCAGCATGCAGGCAAAATCTTCGGAGGCCATCGACGGCGCCTGGTTCCAGCGCACGGCTTCCGCGCCGAGGGTGGCGACGGCCACCTCGCGCACCTGCTGCGCCTGCTGCGCATGGTTTTTGGTCACCGGATAGCCCGGGAACCAGCTAATCTCACCCTGCACATCGGACACCTGCGGCTGGGTCGCCACATAGCTTTCGATAAGCTCACGCACGCGGGCGCGAACGCGATTGCTCAGGCAGCGGAAGGTACCGCGCAGCACCACGGTGTCCGGCAGGACGTTGATCGCCTCGCCGCCGTTTATCTGGGTGATACTGACCACCGCGGAATCCTGCGGCGACAGGCGGCGGGAAGGAATGGTCTGCAGCGCCATAATCAGCTGCGCCGCCGCGACGATCGGATCGGCCCCGCTCTCCGGCATCGCCGCATGACAGCTCTTTCCGCGCAGGGTGATCTCGAAGGCGTCCAGCGAGGCCATCATCGCGCCATCGCTGAGCGCCACTTCGCCAAGGGGGATCCCCGGCCAGTTATGCAGCGCGTAGATGGCGTCCATCGGGAAGCGCTCGAACAACCCCTCTTCCACCATTTTGCGCGCGCCGCCGAGGTTCTCTTCCGCCGGCTGGAAGACAAAGTGGACGGTGCCGCTGAACTGGCGGGTCTGCGCCAGATGGGCGGCCGCCGCCAGCAGCATCGCGGTGTGACCATCGTGGCCGCAGGCGTGCATCACCCCGGGACGGCGCGAGCGATAGCTGACGCTCCCCAGCTCGGTGATCGGCAGGGCGTCCATATCGGCGCGCAGGCCGATGACCGGCCCGGGACCGTTTTCCAGCGTCGCCACGACGCCGGTGCCGGCCAGCTCGCGGTGTACCTGCAGCCCAAACGAGGCCAGCAGCTCCGCAACGCGGCGCGAGGTCTCCTGCTCCTGATATCCGAGCTCAGGCGCGGCGTGAAATTCACGTCGCCAGCCAACGGCTTCGGCGATCAGTGACGGCGATACGGCCATGTATTACTCCTTTCCTGCATAGCGTAATGCTGAATAATCGGTCATGCGTCGCGTTTTTTCCCCGTCGCTCACTGGCGTCGGGTCGCTGCCGCTCCCTCCGTTATATCCTGTCGTTAACACGCTGACAACGTCACGAAATGCGGCGGCGGCGCGGCGTACAGCCCTGTCGCCGCCCGGCGGTCCTTTTTTGGTAGTGATTTCAACGGTGACAACGGCCAGGCGATTAATTATTATGCAACTCAGGACGGCAATTTGCCGAAGGATCCACTACTGACCTCTCCTTCATCGGAAATAAAATGTTTAACCCAGACCAGAATCGTCTTGCCCCCACGCTGGCGATGATCATGGCCGCGTCGCTCGTGGGATTTATCACCGGCTATACGGTGCCGTTAATCAGTCTTGAGCTGGCGCAGCAGCAGATCGCGCCGCTGTACGTCGGCCTGCTGGCCGCCCTGCCGCCCGCCGGCATGATGATCTCCTCTTTCCTCTCTCCTGCGCTGTGCCGGCGCGTTGAAATGGGCGTGCTGCTGAGCGGCAGTCTGATCCTGCTGGCGCTGGCGACCATCGCCTCATGCATGACCACCGATATGACGCTGCTTTTGCTGCCGCGCCTGCTGACCGGCCTGGCCTCCGGGGTCATTATCGTGCTGGGCGAAAGCTGGATCACCGGCGGCGCGGCGGGCAGCCAGCGCGCCACCCTCACCGGCATCTACGCCTCGGCCTTTACCGGCTGCCAGCTGGCCGGGCCGTTACTGATCTCCGTCGGCCCCGCCTGGCAGACCTCGGCGCTGATGGCGATCGTCGCGGTCACCGCCGTCTGCCTGCTGATGCTGCGCCATCTGCCCACTGGCACCCGCGAAAGCCTTGGGGAGCGCGCCAGCTGGCGCAGCCTCGGCGCTTTCCTGCCGGTACTTGCCTCCGGGGTCTTCTGCTTCGCCTTCTTTGACGCCAGCATCCTTGCCCTGCTGCCGCTGTACGGCATGGACAAAGGGCTGAATGAAGGGGTGGCGGTGCTGCTGGTCACCGTGGTGCTCACCGGGGATGCGATGTTCCAGACCCCGCTCGGCTGGCTGGCTGACCGGGTCGGCATTCGCCGCGTGCATCTATCCTGCGCGGTAGTCTTCAGCCTGTCGCTGCTGGCCCTGCCGCTGATGCTCGGCTCGCGCATTCAGCTGATGGCCATTTGCCTGCTGCTGGGCGCCGCCGCGGGCGCGCTTTATACCCTGTCGCTGGTGCGGGCGGGGAAAACCTTCAATGGGCAGAAGCTGATTATGATTAACGCCCTGTTCGGCTTTTTCTGGTCCGCCGGCAGCGTCGCCGGGCCGGTAGTCAGCGGCATGCTGATCGGCATCACCGGCTACGATGGCCTGATCGTCACTCTGGTGGCCAGCGGCGTGCTGTTCCTGTTGATTCAATGTCTATGCAAAAACGAGAAAACCCTGCTTGCCAGTGAGCAGGAAGAGGAGATGGACGAGGCGACGGAGTCCGCACGGTAGTTTTGAGGGTGGGTGCGATGGAACGATGGTGTCAATCGAACATGTTGTAGAGCTGCATGCCCTCACCCTGCGCCAGGGAGAAGGTGCTCTGGTCACCGACCGCAGTATGCCGACGGGGTTGCCAGAGTCTGCGAAAGAGAGCGGAATTCGCCGTGAATACGGTAACAAGCTTGTCGGTAAAAAGATCCCCAACGAGCCTTTGAGTACAGCCGTTTTTGATACCCTCACTTACCTCTTAGACAAGAGGTAAGATTTTTCTGGCCTTCTCAACGTCGTCCACGTATGGAGTAGTCAACGGTACCTTGCAAATTATGTCAGGTCGGTCATTTCCTGCCTTACCGTCGCAACTCTAGCATGGTATATCAATCGTTTACTGCTGTTGGGGCGGTGTGCAGAGCCACTGCACACTAAAATACCTCATGCATCGATAACAATATCACTCGCCGGTACAGACTGGCAGGCAAGGCACAGGCCGTCGTCGGAAACTGTTTGTTCGGTGAATGAACCAATAGCGCCTTCTATCACTCTCACAGCGCAGCATTCGCACTGTCCGGCCCGGCACCCACCGGCCATAGGGATCTGGTGTTTTTCCCCCAGCTCCAGCAATGTCCCTGCTGCCGGCGTCCACAGCACCGTCACTCCTGAACGTGCAAAAACTACCTTGTAGCTGTCTTTAAGCGAGGTAATACGTGGCACAGGAGGGGCAAACATTTCTTTAAAGATATCAAAGGCAAATACGCCCCGCTCCCGTAGCCCCCCCTCAAGCGCAGAGACCATCGGACCCGGGCCGCAGAGATAAAAACGCGCACGATTGCTAACCAATTTTTCATCAATAAGCGCAGCGGTGATCATTCCAGTATGCTGATAACTCTTCCCCTGTTCGTCACCAGGTCTCGGATTATCGTAGACATTAACGATGTTAAGCCTCGGAAGTCGTTGTGACAATATCTCAAGTTGTTTCCGGAAAGCGTGGCTCTGGCTGTTGCGGTTACCATAGTATAACCACAGCTCTGGTCCTTCGTGAGTCATGTCCAGCGAGCTTAGATAACTGATGAACGGTGTGATACCTATCCCTCCGGCGATCATTACTACCGGAGCAACGCTGTTGGTTGGGATCACAAAACTGCCATCAGGGGCTGTCAAAGCGACTTCATCACCAACCTGCAGATTTTGATGAATAAAAGACGACATCTCTCCCTGTTGCTGGTGCTTCACTGAGACGGTAAAACATGCTTTGCGCCCAGGCGCGTTACTTAGGGTGTATGCACGGCACATGCTCTCGGGTTTGCCCTTCGGAAAGACCCGCAGGATAACTGCCTGACCAGCCTGCCAGTCCGGCAATTGCGCCCCGTCCACCGGGATAAAACTGACGCTGCGTACATCCGGCGTTTCCTGAACGATATCGCTGACTATAAACCGGCGCTCCCCTTTCCAGGCCAGTGCATCAGCCACCTTACGTACCGAGCAACGCATTGCTCTGAGGGGAACGGAGCCACTTATCCTGTCCACAGCCATATAGTTAATCAGCAGATTATAATTGCTGCTTTCTTCACCTTTTATCGGAAGCTCAGGTTTATTCAAATCAGGACACCCTTGCCACCAACCATATTCAGCGATCACCACGTCGTCATGAATGGCGTTGTCAATTTTGGCTCTGAAACGACCCCGACCAGCAGGGGTAATGATTTCAATCCAGTCTCTATTATCGATATCTGCATTGTCAGCTACTGCCCTGCTGACAATGGCCGTTGGATCCGGTGATTTTCGACGCAGGCTGACCAGGCTACGATGCTGGCTGTGACAAAATAGAGCGTTCTTCATGGTAGTCAGGCGCAGCGGGAAGGCATCCTGATTTGGTGATTCCTCAATATACTGCGGTACCGGCGAATACCCGTGCCGCAGCAAGCGCTCGCTGTAAATTTCTACCTTACCGGTCTCGGTGGCAAAGCCGCGTGGTTTATTGTCCGGACCATCACGCAGGGCATATTTTTTCTCATGATTGACGATATGCGTGGTGATCCCGCCGGGATGTGCACGGAGCATTTCCAATGTGAGGCCGGAGGGCTTAAGGATATGATTAAATCCCGCATCCGTATCGCCGCAAAAGAAATCGTCCCCCATTCCCATTTTACACGCCAGACGAAACACTATCTCGTAATCGGCCAGGGAACCCCCTCGAGGCGTTACCAGTTGCGGACGTAGCTGAATATGAGCATCGGCACGTTCTGAGATTTCAAAACCGATTTTCAGCGCTTCGTGCTCCCAGAGAGTGCTGGCGGGCAACAGGATATCGGCGAAGCTTGATGTAGGGGTAATAAAATGGTCACAGTGAACATGAAACTCAAGCTGCTTCAGTGCGGCGATAGCGGTATCCACATTACCATGGGCAGACAGCATGTTTGAACCAAAGCAGACCAGCCCCCTTACTTTGTAAGGTTTATGTTCCAGGATGGCAAGATGTAAATCGGCTGTCGTGACATAACCACTTGCCGGCGGACCCAGTGGACGTTCGCTGAGTCCAAGCGCTTTTTGTCGCTGTGATTCAGGCAATAACGATAACGGATTAACGGCATTGAACGGAGGTTTCGCATAAATTCGGTTGCTGCCGCGGGTATCGAACGCCCCGGTCAGTGCGTACAGGATGGCAATAGCTCGCTCTGTTTGCGTGGCGTTCTGGCTCTGAGCAATCCCTACCCAGGCGTGGTACGCAATGCGTGATGAACGCCGAATTAACGCCATGGCAGCCTGTTGTTTTTTTATAGAGACACCGGTCACTGTCGCCACATGTTCAAGGGTGTATCCGGCAACCGCCTGACGCAAAACCTCCAGTGCCGGGGTACATACCGCCGTTTCACCGTTAGCAAGAGGCAGCGAATAGCGCCCTACCAACGAGGCTCGCTGATAAAAAACCTCATCACCCGCCACTGCATCTGTACAACAACGCGCTATGTTATCCACGCTGTCCCAAAGTAAATAATGGTTGGTTACAGCATCTGAAGTAATGTCCCGCTCACGTAGCAGCCGTCCCGAGTCTTCATTAACCAGCAGAGGTGCATCGGTCCAGGTCCTGACAAACGCCTCGTTATACCCCTCTTCCAGCAACTGACGTATAAACCCCATGGCAAGCACTGCGTCAGTACCTGGGTTGATGTTAAGCCAGACATCAGCGTCGCGAGCAAATTCTGTGTGCCGAGGGTCAATAACCAGCATTCTGGCACCTTTCTTACGCCCTTCACCAATGGCGCTGGCCTGTGCCAGCCATGTGGCGGCCGGATTGTTACCCCACAACATAATCAGTTCCGCATTACTGTAATCGGCAGCCGGCGTTATGCAGCCAAAAGTGAAAGTGTGAGCGGTATCTTTATGCCAGTTACATACTTCAGTGCTGTAGCAGGTATTAGGGCTGCCGTAGTGGCGCACAAAACGTTCAATCCACTCCACACTGTCGATAATTGGGGTCCCACTAGGCGTGGTTACCCCAAACGCTACCGATTCTGCACCACTTTCCGTTTTAAACTGCGTTAGCTTTTCAGCAATCTCTGTCAGAGCCTTATCCTAGGAAATACGTTTCCAGCCGGGATCCGCAGCCCCTTTCTCCCGCGTCCGGCGCAATGGCCATAGAACCCGGGCTTCGCTATAAATCAGTTCCGGGGCCGCTTTACCTTTCAGACAAACCGCGCCTCCAGTAGGGTGATCTTCATCAGGGCAAACAGATACCAGCCGTCCGTCAATGATTTCATTTAAGGTTCCACAACGCGAACGACAGAGCGCACAATACCCTGGGACAAAATGTTCAGACATGCCAATTACCTTTGTATTTGAGTCAACAGCCGGGTAGCCAGGTACAGACATTTGAAATCGTTCTCTGGCAAGGTAGAGCTGTTTCTCCGGAAGTTAAAGTTAATTAATAAATGAATAAATAACGTGCCCATAATGAGCAAAAAAAAGTCGTTATCAGAAGTTACACTGAACAGATGAATTAATGCCCCCACGACCGGAGAGAAAGCGCCGTCCAGCTTCATGTATTTTCTGTAGTTCTTTCTCTTGTTATCAATCCATTTTTATTGCTTACTACGCAGTTATTCTCTTCTCCTTACCATCGCTATCTTTCCCGGGCACATAGTCCTTGTATTCTCCAACTCTGTCGGAGGAGATTTACCGATAAATAAGACATTCACTCTTAATAAGGTCCAGAATAGAAGTCATCTCTACCAATGATAGCTAATCCCGGTATCCAGCTTGTCCGCGCAATCCACCCCCGCCGCCCTGTCTCGCGCATTGTTAAATTTATAGTCGACGAAAACCTGCATATTCTTATTAAAATAGTAGCTGAACCCTAGCTCTTCATAATCGAGAATTTGAGTTCGTCTGCCAGCAACTGTTTGAGTCAGTCGGGTATAACTGATATCCGGCTGGAATTTGTTGGTCAACATATATTTTGCCAGTGCTTCATAACTTATGGATGATGTATTGTTATCCCGAACCTGAGGATTGATGGCGTTGTTACTTTGAGTCATCACTGTTGCCAGATACAGTTTTCTGCTGTTGTAGTTTAGCCCTTCCGCGAAGGTGCGGATGTTCTTCTGATAACCTGCATTCTGTTGCTGGTAAAAGGTCGTTGCGGAAGAGGAAGCTGAAAATAGCGCACTTAATTCTGGTGTGAAGTACCAGATCAGAGAAGCGCCATAACCATTGCCATTTTGCTGCTTTATAGTTCGATAGTCATTATTACCCTTAAACTGATACTGCAACGCCATCTTTAATGGATGCTGGAAAAGTGTTATTTCTTTACGCCATGTCATCAGATTAAGAGCACGGCCACGCATAAAGTTGTCGATGTAGTTATAGGACATCTCCCGAAAGAAAGGTGAGCGATCAGTCAACGAAGTCACATCGTACAATACGCCCCAATTGCGGCCAATATCCAGACTTCCCCAGTCGGGATTATCAATACCTATAAATGCCAGTCGAGTGGCGTTTCTGCTGGCATCTGATGCACTCACCGTATATTCCCATTGGGCGTAAGCTTGCCAGCGTCTGGCGAGATCTTTTTTTCCGGTTAACCCAAAGTAGAGATAGCTCCGATCACCATCGTCTTTTACAGTATTGCTGGTAAAACGTCTGGCGATAATTGTGCCGTAAAAATCGAGTTTTTTTCCATCCTGGTTCATAAGGTTAACCGCCAGTACACCTGGTGAGAAAAGTAGTGACAACGCGACAAGACAGTAGCGTGAAAATTGCAATGTCATGATAAATGCCCCAAAAGATGCCTCGGCATCTGAATAGTTGTAGGGAGAAAAATTTACCGGGACATATGCTCAGTGCTTCCTTCCAGTAAAATTTGAGGATATTGTTATGCTGAAACTGTTTCTTTATGACTAAAGTAGCTAACAACGCCGTTAGTAATGGCGGAAGCAATTTTGTGGCGAAATGCAGTAGTGCCCAATAATCTCTCCTCTTCCGGGTTAGTAATAAATGATGTCTCTACCAGGACAGAAGGAATGTAAGGAGATTTAAGAACAACAAAAGCAGCTTGTTCTGTCTGGTTTGAATGCATATGGTGAACTGGTGAGATGTGACGAACAATATGTGAGCCCAGCAGCAGGCTCTCTTTAATTGTCTCTGTCTGTTCAAGATCGAAAATTATCTTGTCCAGATATCTATCTTTATGGATGACGCTCTTACCGGCAACATCATCTGCAGCGTTCTCACTTTTAGACAAGTATTTGGCCATTGCACTACTAGCGCCCCGAGTTGAAAGAGCAAATACAGAGGCGCCGTGAGCCGCTGGGCTATTGAACCCATCGGCATGGATGGACATAAACAGCGAGGCGTTATGCGCATGAGCAATCTGTACACGCTCATAAAGCGGAATGAACGTATCGTCTGATCGGGTCAGCACCCCCTCAATACCGTATCCTTTTAACAGATTTTTGACATTATTGGCTATTTCCAGCACAACATGTTTTTCCAGTGCCCCCTGATGACCCACGGCACCAGAATCAATACCGCCGTGCCCAGGATCGATCATTACCGTATATTTGCCACGGCCATGTGTTAGGGCTCCCGAATGAGGACTAATAATTGATGAGCGAGATTGTGCATAAGTAAACGGGCTAATGAGCGTATTTGCTGCGAGGGTGGCTAAGCTCGCAAGAAGTAGTTTCCGCCGGGTAATTTCGTAATCCAATGTAATAACCTCATACTGTAAATTTAAGTTATGTTATAACGTAACACTAAGCTCTAAATCGAGGTTTTGTATGTTATATACTGTTGCAGTAGGTTACTTTGTGTTTCCTGTACTCCAGTGAGCGACAGGCAGACAAAAGCTGCAATAAAACCTCAGAAAACAATATGCTGCTTGCGGAAACATCCTGATACACACCCTTTCAAAAGATAATCATTCTCATTTAATAAAGTTATGTTATAACATAATAAATCATTATAAACCCGCTCAGCAGGTCATGATGACCCCATTATTCAATGACGCTTCCTGGGGAGGAATTATGTCTACCGAACTCATTAAAGAAGAAAAACTAAATATTGGTGCCGTGTTAGCAGTTTCACTCAGTACTGTTATAGCAATGTTGGATAGTACGATAGCTAATGTTGCATTACCGGTTATTGCTAAAGATTTTGCCGTTTCCGAATCGTCGTCCATCTTGATCATTAATGCTTATCAGTTTGCTGTGATCGCCTCTCTGCTGGTATTTGCAGCTCTGGGGAGAAAAGTGGGTAACAAGCGCATTTTCATTATGGGGACCATCCTTTTTGCTTTCTCATCGCTGGGCTGTGCTCTCTCTGAGACGCTGAATATGTTGACTGTTTTTCGTGTCGTTCAGGGTTTTGGCGCAGCTGCAATTTTGAGCGTAAACGCGGCACTGATAAAAGATATCTATCCGGCCAGGCTATTAGGCCGCGGATTGGGGATAAATGTCATGGTCGTATCCGTTTCCGCAGCTGCCGGGCCTTCAATAGCCTCTGCAATCCTGTCCATCGCGAACTGGAATTGGTTATTTACAATTAACGTACCCATTGCCTGTATTGCCCTTGTACTTTGCATAGTATCACTGAAATCCAGGCAACGAATGGAAGCTCGGTTTGATAAAGCAGGAGGTGTTCTGGTCTTCCTGACGTTTATTTCGTTCTCGACGATGATGTTAGGCTTAACCAAAAATAATCTGATTGAAGTTGTCTTGAGTGCGATAATACTTATCATTCTGGCATTCATTCTGTATAGGGATCAGCGAAAAAAACAGGATTCGGCTTTGATTCCGGTGGCTATGTTCCGCAGTAAAACCTTTTCCTTGTCATTGTTGATGTCAATGCTGTCATACAGCACGCAACTGCTGGCATTTGTCTCTTTGCCTTTCTATTTCCACAATGTGTTACACCGCAGCGTGATTGAAATAGGTATGCTCTTAACAGCATGGCCACTGGCAACGATGTTGACGTCACTGATATCGGGTGATCTTATAAAAAAACATGATCCCAACCTGGTGGCGCTCTCAGGGTTATCATTATTGCTGGCAGGAACACTACTAATGACATGGCTGCCTGCGGCACCTACAAATTTACAGATCCTTTGGCGAGTAGCAATTTGCGGTTTTGGTTTTGGTCTGTTTCAGGCTCCTAATAATTATCTCATTATGACTTCAGTTTCCCATGAGAATAGCAGTATTGCCAGTGGGCTGTTAGGCAGTTCGCGTCTGGTAGGGCAAATCATTGGTTCGGCATTGGTAGCCATATTCATCAATATTTATGCGAGCCACGGTACTTCGATTAGTTTGTTCGCTGGGGCATTATTCTCGTTACTGTCTCTGACTGTCAGTTACTTTCGTTATAAATCTGAAAATCAAACTCAAAATTTCAATAAAAAAATTGTATGAGGTTCCCTTTGAAAATCAAATCAATTATGACAGTGTTGCTACTCATGATTTTTTCGGTACTCTCTGGCTGTTCAACCTATAATCCAGTCAGTCTACAAAAGAAAAGCATTGCGCCGGAAACAAATTACTATGAAGTTCACCCTGCGATATATGTCGGCGATCAGCTTAAATATGGTTTACTGAACGGAGAGCATGGCGAACTGACCGTAGCGAAAATTGAACCAACCCGCATAACGGGCGTAAACGGAAAAGTTCTCCCTTTTTCAGAATTAGCATTTCTGGAACGGAAGGAAATTTCAACAGGTAAAACTGCTGCATTAGTCGGGGGTGGAGTGGCAGCGACAACGGTAGTTTTATTTTTAGCCGGTGTCACCATCATTGGTATAGGTACTGCGGCCGCTCTAACCTCATAAACGGAAATTTTAATCTACCGAGGCATTAAATATGGGAAACAATAGAGTTCTATTTGTATCATTTTTATCCATCATGCTTATTTTCCCTGTAGCGGGTTATGCTAAGAGTACATTGCAGGATCAAACAGGAACACGTGCAGAGAACGTCGCGAAGGCACCTGCGTTGAAATTTAACCGTATTGTCATTACCGGTAACTGTCCTTTTGGCGTCATCATGGCAAATAACCTGGCTTATAAGCATGTTGTGGGCGTAGGTCCATGGGCATTTTTGCACTCTAATATGAAAATCCTTAAAGATATGAAGCCGGATATCGCTCGTATCACAACAAACTTTATTAATAAAGACTATGTGGTTAATATGGAATCTTTACTGAATCTGAAGCCAGATATCATTTATTATTATGGTAAAAGTCAGGATGATAATCTTGAGCGAGCTGGTGTCCCTACAGTTAATCTTGATGAAGGTGGTGATACAAAATTCGAACCTGTTGAAACACAGGTCTACTGGGAGAATATGTATAATCAGACTTTGGGGCTTCCGCCAAGCCACAAATTTGCCGATGCCTGGAAGGCAACGCTCGCTATAGCGCAGCCTTATGTAAATAAGATTAAAGGACAGCATATTCGTGCACTTTATCTTGAACAAAGTGATGGCAAGCAACTTAAGGTAAGTGGGCCAAAAACCTATGGTGATACTTATCTCAAAATGGCAGGAATGGACAATGTTGCCAGTAACCTGGTTGTGAAAGGTGATGCCGGGAGATATATCGCTGTTTCGATGGAGCAAATCATTGAATGGAATCCTGATATTATCTTCGTTGTATTTGGTAGCGCTAAAGACATTCTTGACAATAAAAATCCCGGTCAGGACTGGCGTAATGTGAAGGCGTTCAAGAATAAAATGATCTTTTCCACACCGGTGGGGATACACAACTGGGGCGGGTTGACAGCCGAAACTGCTTTATTACCTTTATATATGATTAATAAATTCAACCCCAATTACATTAGTGACGAGAAAATGAAGGAATTTACACGTTTGCATTATAAAAAGATGTTTAACTATGCGATCCCTGATGCATTACTTGATGATGAGCTCAGCCAACATTAAATGTTGTGTTCAATAAAACAAATATTTCGGGATGACGATGCATGCAGAACAAAAAATACTTATTGGTAATGACAGTGTTGTTGGTATTACTCATTATTATATCAATTTCTTCACTTTTCATCGGACGCTATACGTTATCTTTTAGTGATATGCTAAGAGAATTAGTACACTATGATGGCAAGTACGGTCTGAGTACCGGACTTGCTGTTATTTCCAATCTCCGGTTGCCAAGAATAATTGCTGTCATGATGGTTGGAGCCGGGCTATCGGTAGCGGGATGTACCTATCAGGCTGTACTACGCAATGCGCTGGCGAGTCCGGATGTACTTGGCACATCTTCGGCGGCGGCGTTCGGTGCTGCTTTAGGAATTTTGCTCGGCCTCCCCTTGCAGTTAAGCGCGTTTTCTTCGTTCATGTTTGGCGTTGTTAGCCTGTTTTGCGTTATGGGCCTTTGCCATCTCAAAAAAAATCACAGCGAACTAACCACTATTCTATCAGGTATTATTGTTGCTTCTGTATTCATGTCTTTTGTTTCAATTATTAAATACGTGGCCGATCCACAGGATCAATTACCAGCCATCGTATTCTGGTTAATGGGGAGTTTTGCTTCGTTGGTTAAAGGGCAGGTATATGAATTAATACCTCTGTTTGTGATTTGCTACCTGATAATCTACAGGCTCAGATGGAAAATGAATGTTTTATCACTCGGCGATGACGATGCCAGAATTGCCGGAATGAAACCGCAATCGCTAAAGGCCGCATTGTTAATCACCGCCTCAATTCTGGTCGCCGCATCCGTCACGATTGCCGGTGTGGTTGGCTGGGTCGGTCTGGTGATCCCGCATCTGGTCCGGACGCTTGTCGGCTATAACCATGGAAAGCTTATCCCTGCATCTGCATTATGTGGAGCTCTGTTTTTACTGGTCATCGACAACCTGGCCAGAACAGTGACCTACGCAGAAATCCCAATTGGCATTCTGACTGCGCTAATTGGTGCTCCTCTATTTGCCGTACTCTTCATTATGAGTAATCGCTATGATCGAAGTAAATAATCTCACGTTTGCATTCAAAGGACGTAGCCCTACATTTGAAAACATCAGTTTCTCTTTGCCGGAGGGGGAAATACTGTGCATTCTGGGCCCGAACGGTGTGGGAAAAACCACGTTGCTTAAAACGATAACGGGACTGTACCAACCCTTAAGCGGCACATGCCATATCGGAGGAATAGACGGTAGAAAGGCCCGTCTGGCCCATGTACCGCAGGCAAGGCACATTCAATTTTCCTATAGTGTACTTGATTTTGTTTCATTTGGACGTCCGTTATGCGGTGGTATATTACCCTCTCCCGGAAGCAAGGACCTTGAACAATCTGCACAGATGTTGGCCGATCTTGGTGTTTCATATCTTGAGTCTAAAAACATTAACCAGATTAGCGGCGGTGAACTGCAAATGTGCTATATCGCCAGAGCACTGGTTTCTGAACCAGACATCGTGGTACTTGATGAGCCTGAATCCAATCTGGATTTCAATAACCAGGCACGTATTATTAAGTTATTGCAACAACTATCGCGAGAGAAGAATGTCACTATCATTCTTAACACGCATTTTATAAATCATGCAAACAGTATTGCGGACAAATGTTTGTTGATGAAGAGAAAGGAGTATTTTTTTGGTAATAAAGAGGTGGTTCTCCAGGAGGAGCGTCTTGGTGAATATTTCAATGTCCCCGTAAAACGGTGCTATTTTGAGCATAGAGGTGTGCAAGAGGAGTCATTTGTGATTGCATTATAAATGACAGATAGTGAACATTAAGAATAACCGTTCTATTACCTCGTTATCATTTTCAGGAATGTTGTTTAACTATGTTTTATATTTTTACATCCACACAAATTCAAACGCAACTGAAACCATTTCAATCAAGGGTAGTTTTAAATTGGCTTCAAAAAGATCGCCTTTGTAATAAACAATAGTAACCAATAATATTATTAACTTGCGTAATTATTTCAAGGAGCCATGGAATTTAAATTTATTACACTACCTGGCGTTCTAACGACCGGCCCGATTCATTAGCCGAGGTTATCTAATAAATTATTTAACCACCACTTTATTATCTCTTGATAATATGCCACAAACAATAACATTGAGGTTAAATTATGAAACATAAAATTCTTTTTTATCTGATGCCGGTTATGTTAATACCGGGTGCTGTAAATGCAGCGGAAATCTATAACAAAGACGGAAATAAATTAGATATTTACGGTAAAATTGCCGGCTTACACTACGTCTCTAAAGATAAAAATGCTGATGGCGATCAATCATACGTTCGTAGTGGCTTTAAGGGCGAAACGCAGATCAATAATCAAATCACGGGTTACGGCCAGTGGGAATACAACATTCAGGCAAACAACACCGAGAGTGCCAGCAATCAATCATGGACTCGTCTGGCTTTCGCCGGCCTGAACTTTGGTGACGCCGGATCGTTTGACTATGGACGGAATATTGGCGTGGTCTACGATATAACCTCCTGGACTGACGTCCTTCCCGAGTTCGGCAGTGACGGTAGTAACGGAACCTATGATTCCGATAATTTCATGCAATCCCGTGCGAATGGACTAGCTACATACCGGAATAGTGATTTCTTTGGGCTGATCGATGGTCTTAATTTTGCTCTGCAATATCAGGGAAAAAATGGTAGCACTAGCGGCGAAGATGCTACCAATAATGGTCGGGGCGCACTCAGTCAGAACGGTAACGGATTCGGTACTTCCGTCACCTATGATATCGGAGATGGTTTTAGCGCAGGTGTCGCCTACTCTCATTCCAGACGTACTGATGCTCAGAACAAGCTAGCTGTTGGACGCGGCGATGACGCTGAAACTTATACGGGCGGGCTGAAGTACAATGCGAACAGAGTCTATCTTGCTACACAGTTCACGCAAACCTATAATGCCACTCAGCTGAGGGGGAATGGCGGACAGGATTCCATTAGCGGTTTTGCTAACAAAGCGCAGAACCTGGAAATGGTTGCTCAGTATCAGTTTGACTCGGGCCTGCAACCCTCCATCGCGTACTTACAATCTAAAGGGAAAGATATTGAAGGTTTCGGGGATCAGGATTTATTGAAGTATATAGATGTTGGTACGACATATAACATCAATAAAAATATCTCGACTTATGTTGACTATAAAATAAACCTTCTTAAGGACAACGACTTTACACAACGCGCCGGAATATCAACAGATAACATTGTTGCCGTCGGATTAGCATACCAGTTTTGACACTCTTATCACCCAGTTCAACCTCTTATAGGTTATTATAGGGGTTCGAAAAAGGATAAAAAATGAGAACGCAGAAAAAATGTCTTGCATATGTCTCTATTGTGGTTGATGACTACGATGAGGCTATCGAGTATTACACAGAAAAACTTGGGTTCATGCTTATAGAGGATACACCTCAACCGGGCAAGCGCTGGGTTGTCATTTCACCAAACCCAGAAAGCGATTGTCATTTGTTATTATCAAAAGCATCTAATGAAACGCAGCAGGCCTTTATTGGCAATCAGTGTGGTGGGCGTGTTTTTCTGTTTCTACAAACCGATGATTTTTGGCGGGATTACAACTCAATGAAGGCTGCTGGCGTACATTTCAGTGAAGAGCCGAGAGAAGAAGAATATGGTACCGTAGTGGTCTTTGAAGATCTATACGGTACTCGTTGGGACTTACTGCAAAAAACCTGACAGTAGTCATTCCCAGGCATGGATATTCTCCATGCCTGATCCAAACTTCTACCAGTCGTAGCCAAGGCTGACCGACTCTTCTTCTTTCTCACCGGTGTAGGGGTTGAACTTCGTGGTACCGCTAATACTTATTTTCCCACTTTTCGTCGTATAGGTTTCTTCCTGATAACCCCCGCCGAACATCGATTTCTTTTGCGTGAACTCAGGATAGTTGGCCTTTTCATCATGCCACTTAAGCTGCTTCTCTTTGTATTCAGCAGCAGATGAAGATACTGTACTCGCTGGCTCCGGGCCGCTATAACCATAGCGACCGGCAGGAAGTTCGGCCATTGCGTTAACTGCAATAGCAACCAAAATAAAGGGGATGAAAATAGTGAGTGTATATTTTGTAGTATTATGCATATCCGCTTGCCTACCAGAAGACGATAGAATAATCACACAGGATTAATATTGTTATTTACCAACCGAAGCGAGCGACGCTATCAGTACTATTGCCTGTGCGTCCTCTTTCCTGAAGTCGTTGTATACATTGCTGTCTTAAGTATTCTTTTTTCTGCTCTTTACTCATATGACAGATTTTGTTGAGACCATAGGAGGATGCCAAACTATTATATGGATAAACACCATTGCGCTTTCTCATGGTTTCGGAGCAACAGGTCCGGACATCACCAGAATTGCAAGCTGTCAACACAAACAGCGGAATAACCAAAAATCCATTTCTTAAAACTATCAACACCGAAAATCCTTGTCTATTAAGCAATTTATTACGTAAAATCCGTTCTTTCCATTCTCGTTTTTACGATAGTAACACCGCAAAGAGATGATAACAATAATCATTACCATTTTATCACCTCTGCAGATGAGAGGTCTGAACAGTTTACCCTGTTAAAAGGTCATTATTATGTTGAGTCTGACAGCCACTGCTATTCACTATCGCTTTTGATTAAAACCTGGCTTCGTCGCGGCTATTTTCACTACCTCTTCTTCACCCAAGCCCTTTACCCTTCGATGTCTCCGTTTGTGATCGCCATTCTGATAGCTTCTGCAGTCGCCGCAAGACCTAATCGCTGCCGGGCTGATCGAAGATGGTTTTCGACCGTACGGCGGGAAATTCTCAGCATCGCTGCGATGTCAGCCTGTCTCCGACCGGTTGCAGTCCATGCAAGTACCTCATGTTCATGTCTCGAAAGCGTTCCGCCATTGTGCCCACGAACAAGTCCCATCATTCTGCGCAACGATAGAAAACCGTAACAGCAGCCAGTGGGATCCCTGGTTGCGCCTCTGAGGAGCTGTCGACCTTCTCACCGCCAAAGCTTACCGCCCCCTCCAGCCCCGTGCAGGCCAATCACCGGGGTTTGTAAACCGTGGACGCCACTTTCCTGTGGTTTACGCACAACTCGATACAACTCGCCTGTTTGTTCTGAAAACTTGCTCCAGTAAAATGCTCATCAGTTTCTAATACATGTTGGGTCATCGGGCAACGGCGCATATATGTCTGTTCATCGACGGTTCCACCGTTGTTAAACCAGTCCCCTTCGACCCAGAAAATTCTGTCAATCATGGCCACGTGATATGCAGAAGCAGAATAAAAAACATCGCGGCTCTAGCCTAATCATGTCGCAAATTGGCATACGGCAACCTGTATCTCCAGCAGGCTGTTGCTATTTTCGATAGTGATTGCCGTACGAACTGCATTATTTTCCAGCATGTCGTAGTTCTTTACTGACTTCGCTTAATAAAGCTTTCGCGGCAAGTTGACCTAACGCGTTACCGGCCAGCGGGCTATCGCCGGTCAGCATTTTCCTATCCTGACATGTAGCACCGCTGATATCCGTGTTAACTATCTCAAAACCTATGCTTTTAAGCTGCTCGCCAAATTTCCAGGTCAGGTGGCCTGGCATATACCCAATCTCAGGTGTCTGCGCATCCAGTGTATCCGGGAAAGCGCAAATCTTATACCCAGCAAACAGATCGCTACGTTCAACTGAGAGAAATGCAGCTGGGCCATGACAAAGCGAAATGATGAATTTATCGTGGGCGATGGCCCACTCGAGAAGATTTTTCACTTCGATACTAGCAGGAAGTCCGATAAGTGCGCCATGGCCACCGGGAATAAATATGCCAAGATAATCCGAATTGTCCCCCAGTTCAGTGCTGAGGACATCTGCGAGTTTCAGCGGTGATTTAAAGTGCTGATGGTATTTAGAAAACAGCCCCGTAACTTCAATATCCTCAGTTGGCATGGCCCAATACTCGAACTTTACCGGGTTACCGGATAGAGTGGCAATATCGAAACTAAAGCCTGCTTTATCGAGATGATACATGGGCAACAGCGTTTCTACCGGATGGTTTCCCGTGGAGAAGAAACTCCCGTTATCCATTTGCAAATAGCGCTCGTCGGTACATAACATCAGGATCTTCCAACGTCCCCCTGTGTAAGGTGAAGGATAATTGGCGTCGCTAAGATTTGATCGAGCTGATGTAAACTGGCTTAGTGAGTACGGTGAAGGGAAAAAAGCATCATATTCAGCCGGGTCCGCTGTCGGATGTTTGTCATTGGAGGTAGTTGCAGTCATGATATTCTCCTGAGATTAATGATATAGCCTTGTCACTATAGAATGATCAGATTACATGTAAATAAGGGATTTCCCTCAGGTATACGGCGAAATGCTATTTAAGGCAACCATTAACTCATTGTTTAACATTACACTTAGTATTGTTACCTATGGAAATAGATATCAATACTGCTTGTCGTGCTTAGCTCATCCATGAGCCGTATCCGCTCTCCCTAAATTATGCGCATGCGGCGATCCGCTCATTGAGCGTGGTGCTTATCTTCTCAACCAGCGATGAAATACTTTCCTTGGTTCTCTGATTGCGTTTGATATCAATGTCAAAAGTATCTGTGATTGTACTGGGAAGTCCCCCCAGTAGACATACCCGGTCCGAAAGCATCACGGCTTCTTCAACGCTGTGTGTCACCAGCAGCATCGAGCGTGTATTAATGACCCGCTCTTCCCATAATTCAATCAGATCCTGGCGAAGCTTATTGCCAGTGAAAATATCCAACGCAGAGAATGGTTCATCCATGAGTAAAAGATCCGGCTCAACTGCCAGTGCACGAGCAAACCCGACGCGCTGGCGCATCCCTCCTGAAAGCTCACGCGGGTAGGCTTTTTCATAGCCAGTCAGGCCAATCAAATCCAGCATATCCATTGTTCTTTTATCCACTTCATCAGACGAAAGCCCCTGCGCCTGAAGGCCAAATGCCACACTGTCAAAAACATTTAACCAAGGGAATAACGCAAATGACTGAAAGACCATGCTGGTATTTTTGCCGGGACCGTTGACAGGCAAATCGCAGCACACAATCGTGCCCAAATCAGGTTCGACCAGACCGGCAGCCATTCTCAACAACGTCGATTTACCTGAGCCGGAACGCCCGAGTAATGCAACAATCTTATTCTCTTTGACCTCAAGATTGATATGCTCCAACACCGTGATTTTTTGCTTCCGGTCTTTTTTATAAAATTTGGAGACATTCTTAACTTCCAATACCAAGTTTGAATTTTTCATATTATGTCCTGATAGCGAACTTTTAATTGTTAATCGAATTTGAAACGATTTTCTGCATAGCGATACAGGGGTTGCCAGACGAAAATAATGCACAGCAGCACCATCAAGCACATCGCCAGACATCCTAATGCTTCCTGCGGATTTTGCCCGGCATCGCTGGCGATAGAGATAAAGGCGCCCAGACCATACGTTTGTAGGGTAATTTTTCCCCAGTTTAATACCTCAGCAGCAATCGCAGTATTCCATGCCCCCCCGGCTGCCGAAATAACGCCTGTGACGATATAAGGGAAGACGGCCGGAAGCGTGAATTTAGTCCACCACAGCCATCCGCGAAGATGAAAAATTTTACTCGCCTCAACCATCTGGCTGGGGATCATTGATGTGCCAGCGATGACGTTAAACAGAACATACCATTGTGTACCGAGCATGATCATTGGGATGGTCCAGCTCCCCAAATTCTGGTGCCACGCCACAATCATAAAAGCAATCAACGGATAAAAGACGTTGGCAGGAACCGCAGCGAAAACCTGAATAATTGGCTGGAAAAAACGAACCAGACCGGGCCGTAGACCAATCCAGACACCAAGCGGCGTAAAGATAATGACGCTAAGTACCATGGCGGCAATGACCCGCCCCGCAGTTAACCCCATCCAGCCCGGAAGTGAAGTCAGATACTCCTTAGGAATAAACAACCACAGCTGATGACCGTAGTAAATGCAGCCAACTACGATTGCCAGATACCACAAGCTTGACCACAGCCAGTTCATTTGGCCCAGAATAGCAAACACGCGATGAAGCCGTAATCCATACCAGATTTTTGGTAATACAAACAACCAGAACCGGGAGAACTGTTTACAAACGTGCTCCAGCCCATGTCCAATCATTGAATGACTCAGACAGTGATAGAACCATGAACTGGGTACTTTTCTGTCACTCACATCCTCATATTTAAACTGATGAGCGTAGCGGACTAACGGGCGAAAGAGTAATTGGTCAAAGATGACGATATTAACGATAAGCGCCAATACCCCGCGAATAACACCAGGAACACTACCATCCTGAAGCGCAATACCGATATAAGAACCAACGCCAGGTAAATTTGTACTCCCATTACCTACTGTCAGCATCTCGGAAGCAATCAATGCAAACCAAGCCGCAGACTGCGATACCATCGTATTCCACAGTAACCCGGGAAATGAGTAGATAAACCCCAGCCGCCAGAATTTCTGCCATGGGTTATAGCGGAATGCATCCGCCGCTTCTACCAGTTCGTTAGGCACCACTCTTAGCGTCTGGTACAGCGTCAACATCATATTCCAGGCTTGCGCGGTAAACACGGCAAATATCGCTAAACCCTCAAGCCCCATAACACTATGTGGGTAAAGTCCCAGGAAAAAGGCGGTAGTGAAAGTCAGGAATCCTACTAACGGTACAGACTCCATAAAGTTGACAAAGGGCAAAATAACTCTTCTCATCGGTGCATATTTTGCTGCCAGAACCGCGAAGACAATTGAAAATAGCATTGAGTAAAAAAGCCCGATAACCAGGCGCATAGTGGTGCGCAGCGTATAATAAGGAAGAACATGATAATCCAGGCTAATCACAGGTAAATCACGCCCATTGAATACGCTATGCATCCCCTGCCAACCGTAGATAAATGAAGCAATACTTGCCATAAAAATGAAACAGACGACTACATCATTAAGCCATGAAGTTGTCTTACTTCTGTGTTCTGTCAATGAATACATAATAAGAGTCTCCGCTCATCAATTCACGCGCAGAAAATACCATTCACTGGACGCAAATGAATAATTTAAGATGGAATTTAAAACTCCAAACAGCCACAGAGGTACCCCGTTTTATCCGATCCTCTGTGGCGTATTATGAATTAAGGCAGCAGCGTATTTATATAATCTATAACAGCACGCTGTCTTTTTTGTGCTAATTTATGCAAGAAACGACTAACGAGACTTTTCCTGCCCGGGAAGGTTTTATGAATGAAGAAAGGTGATGAATTCCGCGGTGGTTGGCAGACATTCGCCAACGCTGAAAAAGGAATAGTGCTATCAACATCAATTAAAAACATATAACGTTTGGTTGTGAGCAACATGCTACACCTCATCTAAGTGCATAAAATGAAAGGTCATTCTCGACAGTTTTAAGGCAACTGTAATGACTACCTCCATTGCATCCACCTAATTTCAATGCAGATAGTCAGCCTGTAGCTAGCCCTCTCGATGGAGGCTCATCAGAAATGTTGTGTGTCATATCATGTCTCCTCATGAAGATACTGGATTAATTAAGCGGTATCTGGATATTATTGATAAGCACACCGCACTACATCAATGCTAATGTTATAGCGCAATCTCATGTTCCAGGTAAGATTGCTTCCCATCGGGACCGGCAAGCAGCGCCAGCAATTTTTCGCTAGTTTGCCTTGTTATTGATTGTAGAGTAACTGCTCAATGTCCGACTCCTGTTTTAAAGATGTCCTATTATAACTATGCATCCTCATTCGTAAATAAAAGAATCACTTCTGGTTATGAACTGTTTAGCTATGACAAAATAATAATCCATGTATCCAAATAATACGACATGTTCATTTTGATATATATATTTCCATTGTCACTGAATAATGGTTGTCGGCTAAATTTAATTACAGGGATAAACGTAATGACACATGATTTCATCGAATATCGAGGAGATAGAAAAGTTAGGTAAAGTTGAAAATAATCGCACAATATCTTACATAATCAGGCTTTATTGCCCGCGGAAACTAACATACTTTTATCCATCAAGGTATTTTAAAGAGGAAATTAACATGACGGATAAAATAAAGATTTCACGCCGGAACTTCTTGTTAGGATCTGGCGCCATTACGGCCGCAACCTTAGTCACCGCACCAGAAACATTAGCAAAGAATTTAGCGCCCTCCCCCGTAGCTGATAATCTCACCCACCAACAAGAGGAGGTATTATCCAAAAATTATCGTTATCATTTTAGTGGAAAGCTGCCTGATCAAATCCCCGAAGGCTACAATATTCTACTTATCACATCAGATCAGGAGCGTTATTTTGATCCATATCCGTTCCCCGTACCTGGACGTGAGCGCTTAATGGCATCAGGCACCACATTCACTAACCATCATATTTGCAGTAGTGTTTGTACGCCATCGCGCTCGGTGTTATATACCGGTTTACATATGCCAGAAACCAAAATGTTCGATAATCCTGGTTTCCCGTGGATGCCGGATAGCCTTGACCCTGAATTAGGCACCATTGGTAATATCATGAGTGACATGGGCTATTATCCTGCCTATAAAGGGAAATGGCACCTAAGTACTTTAATGGAAGATCCAGTAACCAAAAACACTGATGGAAGTACTGATCTCGGCATGATACCCAGGATCAAACTACATGAAATTATGGAAGGATATGGTTTTCACGACTATACCGGAATTGGTGACATTATTGGGCATAGCCATGGCGGTTATTTATACGATGAACTCACTGCTGCAGAAGCGATAAACTGGTTGAGAGATAAAGGTAGTGAAATGCAATCTAATAATAAGCCGTGGTTTCTGGCAGTCAACCTGGTTAACCCTCACGACACGATGTACATAGATACAGACAGTGACACCGATAAAAACCAATGGCACGGCGCTCTGATTCTCAACAGTAACTCTTCAACACCAAATAAAGCACCACAAAATACGATTTATCTGGACTCATGGCCCGAGGTTCCGCTCGCCCCCTCCAGACACCAAGCGTTCAGTGAGCATGGCAGACCACCAGCGCATCTTGAGTATCAACTATGTAATGGTTTAATGGTTGGAAATATTGCCGATCAGGATCGGCGCTGGCGAATTCTCCAGGATTACTATTTTAACTGCATTCGGGATAACGATACTCATTTGGTCAGGATCCTCGATGAACTAGATGCGTTAAATTTAACGAAAAATACTATCATTGTTTATACCGCCGATCATGGTGAGTTATGTGGCGCTCACCAGATGAACGGCAAAGGTACTTGTACCTATAAAGAGCAAGTTCATGTGCCAATGATAATCAGTCACCCTGCATTTCCTGGTGGCAGAAAATGTTCATCGCTCACTTCCCATGTAGATATCGCTCCCACCCTGGTTGGCTTGACGGGCAAAGCAAACAAAGCCAAAAGCCTTACACTGAAAAACCGTAAAGGATATGACTTTAGTACACTTTTATTTAATCCAGAATCATCTCCCATTGATGCTATAAGAAAAGGCATTTTATATTGCTACGACATGCTGTTATTTTCTGATGCGACCTATATTGGCAATATGTTTAAAATCATTAGAAATGAAACGTTAAGTAAAGAAGAAAAGCAACAACGTTTTTCTGTACTGTCCCCTGACCTCAGAAAAAGAGGTGGCGTCCGGATGATCTTCGATGGACGATATAAGTTTACACGCTATTTTTCATTACAGCAGCACCATACGCCTCAGACCCCGGATGCACTTTTTAGCCTTAATGATATTGAGTTATATGACTTGAAGACGGATCCCCATGAAATGAACAATCTGGCAAATAATCACCAAAACGTATCCCTAATTTTGAGCATGAACGAAAAATTGAATGCATTGTTCTCAAACGAAATCACAGGAAAAGACGACGGAAGCTGGATCCCTCCCCTTCATGGTATCCGCTGGGATCTCGATCCTGAAAGAGTTCGTCGTTTAATAAGAGATTAATTTTAATTGAGATGAAAACATCATGTATCGTCAATGTCATGTTATGGCTAAACCCGGTGGTGCGAAATGCAACATCGATTGTAAATATTGCTTCTATCATGAAAAGCAGTCGTTATATCCACAGCGTAAGCAGCACTGGAAAATGTCAGAAGAGACTCTGGAGGAGTATGTTAAGCAGCACATCGCGGCACAACACTCCCATCCGGTGACGTTCTCCTGGCAAGGCGGTGAGCCCTTGCTCTTAGGGCTTCCCTTTTTTAAGCGGGTTGTCGAACTCTGTCAGCGCTATGGTCAAGGGGTGAAGATAACGCACACGTTGCAGACCAACGGGATACTGCTTAACGAAGAGTGGGCAACCTTTCTCGCACAGCACCGTTTTATGGTTGGGCTCTCTGTTGATGGGCCCGAAACTCTCCACGATCGTTACCGCATCAGTCATTCGGGGAAAGGTAGCCATCGATTTGTGATGAAAGCATTATCGCTGCTGCATCGCTTCCAGGTCGATTTCAATACGCTGACGGTAGTGGGACACCATAATGTCGCCCACGCCGGTGAGGTCTATGAGTTTCTTAGGCATAGTGGTTCACGCTACATGCAATTCATTCCGCTGGTTGAACGAGTGAGTACAGAAGCAAACCCACGACTCAAATTGGTAACACCCGACGAACGGAAAGCGCGTCTGGCCCCATGGTCAGTACCTTCGAAGCAGTACGGCGAGTTTCTGAGTCAGGTATTTGACATCTGGATCCGCCGGGATATTGGCCAGATTGCGGTGCAAATGTTTGATGTCGCCATTGCGGCCTGGACTCGACAACCAGCCGTACTATGCGTTCATGCGGAGACCTGTGGACATGCTTTTGCATTAGAGGCGAATGGCGATCTGTACAATTGCGATCACTATGTCTATCCGCAACATCTTCTTGGTAATATCCATCATGATAGTATTGATGCAATCAATAACAGTGAAGCCGCCATGGCGTTTGGTCTGGCCAAAAAGTTAACCCTCACCGATGACTGCAAAGTCTGTCAGTTTCGCTTTGCCTGTCAGGGGGGCTGTCCAAAACATCGCTTTAGCCGGTCGTCGTCAGGCACGGCAGGGCATAATTATCTGTGCGCGGGTTATCAGCATTTTTTCAAGCATATTCAGCCCGTTATGAACCTGTGGGCTGCGTTGCTGGCTCGAGGCTGTCCCCCTGCGGCTCTGATACAGTATTTGCGCAAGCAGCATCGATTCTCACTTCGTCGAGCGCGGTAAAGAATTGCTGCAATAGTCGAGAGCGAGTTTCCTTGCGGTGGAACATCACCATTGGAATGGTGAGCGTTTCTATCAACGGTATATAGGCTATCCCGGGCATTGAAATCAAACGGGCTGAGGCCGGTGCCACGGTCATTCCGTAACCAGAGGCAATGAGCAGTAGCGCCGAGTCGTACTGCTCTACCTCAATGACTCGCTGAGGTTTCACATCGAGTGAAACCAGTCGTGCCAGTAACTCATCGGCAAGGCTCGGTCTTTTTTGGTTGGTATAAATGATGAATCGTCCCCCGTTAAACGTGGCCAGTGAAACAGCGCAACCGCGTTTGGCCCGGGGATGTGTTTGTGGTAATACGGCGATAAGCTGTTCCTGATACAGCGTGATTTGTTCTATATCATCAGCAACCACATTGATTCGGCCTATACCAATATCAATATGCCCAGCACGTAGCGCTTCCACCTGCTGTATACTGTTCATCTCTACTACCTGAACTTCTACTTCAGGACACAACTGTATGAAACGTCTGACAACGGACGCTAAATGGGCGTGAAAATTGGCTGAGACAAAACCAATTTTGATTACGTTGACTTCCGGATGAAACATGCGCTGCGCGTAGCCTTGCATCTGTTCTGTGCGCTGCAAAATCTCTTTTGCTTGCTGATAAATAAGCGCCCCCGCTACGGTTGTCTTTAATGGCCGGGAACGCCTGTCGATGAGTTCCCCACCCATTTCATTCTCCAGCTCCTGGATCCGCTGGCTTAATGGTGGTTGCGATATACAAAGATGAGCGGCGGCTCTGGAAAATGAGCCTAATTCCACCACGGTGACAAAATACTTTAAACGCCTTAGATCCATCGAGCCCTCCTGGTTGTAAGAAAATGATACAACTCTATATCAAGCTGATATTCTGAAGACCATAATGATATTTCAATAGCGGACTTTTTTAAAACATACTTTGAAGCTCGTTTAATATCAGTATAAATATACGGAAGAGTATTTCAATATGAAAAATAAAATTGCATTAGAGGAACATTTCGCTACTGAGGATACTTTAGAAGACTCCTATGACTCTATCTATCCAGAGAAATGGCATGAAATTAAATATCATATTCAGGCGGTCGGCGAGCAACGTCTACGTCAAATGGATAACGCGGGTATTGAGTTGGCAATAGTGTCATTAAATGCACCTGCTATTCAGCGCATCCACGATCCTGTTCGTGCTATAGAGGTCGCGCATAGAGCCAATGATGCGCTGGCGGAACAGATCGAAAAACATCGCGATCGCTTTCGTGGATTCGCCGCTTTGCCAATGCAAGACCCGGATGCTGCTACGGAAGAAATGACCCGATGTTTTGTGGATTTGGGGTTCGTAGGTGCACTGGTCAACGGTTTTTCTCAACATGAAAGTGAGGATACCGCTCTTTATCTCGACGATGGTCGTTATGATGCATTCTGGGAGGTGTTTGCCGCCTTCCAGCGCCCTTTTTATCTCCACCCACGTAATCCGCTCCCGTCCCGAGCGCAGGTCTACCAGGGGCATCCCTGGCTACTGGGGTCTGCCTGGGCGTTTGGCGTTGAAACAGCCACTCATGCGTTGCGCCTGATGGGTTCAGGATTGTTTGACCGTCATCCTGATCTCCAGCTCGTTCTGGGTCACCTTGGCGAAGGTTTACCTGCCCTTATCTGGCGAATTGATCATCGGGTTGAGAATGAGCCACGAGGGTATCCGTGCAGCCATTCTTTCCAGCACTACTTTAGCCATAATTTTCACGTAACCACCTCTGGAAATTTCCGCAGCTCCGCTCTGCAAGTTGCTCTTCAGGAACTTGGCATTGAACGCATAATGTTCTCTACGGATTTTCCCTTTGAAGAGATGCAATGGGCATCAGACTGGTTTGATACACTACCGCTCAGTGAAAATGATAAATTGAAAATATCTCGTCACAATGCGCTGAATTTATTTAATCTTCCTCACTAATTAAAAGCCTATGAGGTCTGCGTCAGACCTCATTTTAAGTGCGTCTGTTAACAATTTATTGAATTAATATGTCATACCATGAGATTCACGTGACTTAGGTTTAAAGGATGAACGATGTCAATGATTCGACTGACCGGAGTATTTTTACTTCCCGGGTTATTATTGGGCTGTGGCGATCTGGATCAAATTGACATTCATCCGGAACTGAGGACGACGTTGATTGACCGTCCGCGCCTGGAGGTCGAACAGTGTTTGGGTAAGGCTGCGAAAGTGCATCAGTTGCATTTAGTCCACAGCGGGATTCTTCCCGACAATACCGATAAATTGTTGCTCCAGGGAATTCAGCAAAAGAATATTGCTGAAGTTGAGATCAGTGCGAGGGGAAACGATGTAACAGCAGTTGATTTTTATTACCTGCCACACAGCGTAAACCGTTTTGATGACATTGAAGCAATACTTGCGGCATGCAAAAGGTAACGGCAATCGAATTAATTATGAAACTACTCATCCACTCTATCCTGCTCTCCGCACTTTGTCTCTACGCCACTCAGGTCATGGCCTTTCAGAGCACATCACCAGAGCTGCCTTTTTCTACTGAACAGCCAGTACGTTCGGAGCAACAGATCCAGCAATATGTCTACTCAGAACAACATGAGCCGTTACAGACAACACCGCTGGGAAACTGTCACGCCAGCCCAGTTCCGGGTTGTAACTATCCCTCTGAAGCAGAGAAGGAATAAAGCGATCATCGTCCGGACGGCTAACCGGCGGTGCTCTTACTGTAACGTCTTCATAGTAATTGGGTGAGTCGTCGGCGGCATATCGTATTTTCCATGTGTGATACCTGTGCCGTTACGCTCAGCCAGCAGAGGGCGGAAATTGATGGCCGTTTTGCTAGTTTCTGCCTCAACCAACGTCTTCCCTTGTATCTCACTATTGGTCGTGTTTTGCGTATCTCAGCGGGCTGGCCTGGCGCCAGCCCGCTCGGTTTACAGCACCTTGCTGAGGAACGCGGCGGTGCGTGGGTTGCTCGGCGCGCTAAAGATCTGCCCCGGCTTGCCCTCTTCCTGAATCACGCCCTGGTCGATGAAGATCACTCTGTCGGCTACTTCGCGGGCAAAGCCCATTTCGTGAGTCACGATCACCATGGTCATCCCCTCGCTGGCGAGGTTTTTCATCACCTCCAGCACGTCGCCCACCAGCTCCGGATCCAGCGCCGAAGTGGGCTCATCGAACAGCATAATCGACGGCTTCATCGCCAGCGCACGGGCGATGGCTACCCGCTGCTGCTGGCCGCCGGACAGGCTCGAGGGCCAGGCGTCGCGCTTATCGCTTAAGCCCACCTTCGCCAGCAAGGCGTCCGCCAGGTCGACCGCCTGCTGGCGCGGCATATTGCGCAGATTCATCGGCGCCATAATCAGGTTTTCCAGCACCGTCATATGCGGGAACAGGTTAAAGCGCTGGAACACCATGCCGACGCTTTCGCGCATCTTGTTGAGGTCGGTGGTCCGGTCGTGGGCGGCAAAGCCGTTAACCACCACCTCGCCTTCGCTGACCGTTTCCAGGGCGTTCATGCAGCGCAGGAAGGTACTTTTTCCCGAGCCGGACGGGCCGATGATGCACACCACTTCCTGCGGTTTAATATCGCAGCTAATGCCGCGCAGCACGTGGCTGTCGCCGAAGCGCTTATGTAAGTTATTAATGTGAATCACTTTTGCCAAACCTCTTTTCCAGACGGTTAACCAGCTGCGCCAGCAGGAAGGTGATCACCCAGTAGACCAGGGAGATGGTCAGGTAGGGTTCCCAGTAGGTGGCGTAGGCGCCGGAGACGGTGCGCGCGGCGTAGGCCAGATCGGCCAGGCCAATCGCCGAAGCCAGCGACGAGTCTTTAACAATGGCGATGGCGTTGTTGCCCAGCGGCGGCAGAATGCGGCGAAACGCCTGCGGCAGGATCACCTTGCGCATGGTTTTCCACCACGGCATGCCCAGCGCGCGGGAGGCCTCCATCTGCCCTTTGTCGATCGACTGGATGCCGGCGCGGAAAATCTCCGACACATAGGCTCCGGCGTTAAGGGTGATCGCCACGATGCAGGAGAGGAACGCCCCGTAGCTGGCGCGCAGCTCGCGGGCAAAGTCAGCGCTCATCAGGCCGCTGGTCACCAGCAGGCCGTCGCGCGGGTTGATAAACAGCGGCACCAGCGCAAAGTGCACCACCATAATCTGCACGAACAGCGGCGTACCGCGGAAGGCGCTAACGTAAAAACGCACCGGAAACTGCACCAGGTAGCGGAGAATATATTTCCACGGCCCGTGCTCGGCCTTCGCCATCCGCCCGAGACCGAGAGTTAACCCCCACAGCGTCCCGAGGATCACGCAGATAATGGTACATTTAATCGTCATCAGGGCGCCGTCCACAAACAGCGGGCCGTACTCCTCGATGATCTCCCAACGGAATCCCGTCATAGTCCTTCCCTAAAAAATACGGCTATCGCCTGGGCGATAGCCGTGGTCACTGAAAAAGGTGGATTATTGCGCTGGCAGCGTCGGCACGTTGTCGTCGAACCAGGTTTTATAGATTTTGGCGTAAGTCCCGTCAGCAACAATCTTTTGCAGCCCGGCGTTGATCTTGCCCAGCAGTTCGCTGTTGCCTTTCGCCACCGCAATACCGAAATACTGACGCTCAAATTTGGCATCCGGCACCAGCTTGAACTGCTTCTCCGGGTGCTGTTTGATGTAGTACTTCACCACCCCGACGTCGCCCACCGCGGCGCTGACGCCGTCCTCAAACAGCTCCTGAAGCATCAGCGGGGTATTATCGAAACGCTTGATCGCGGTGCTGTTTTTGCCCAGCACCTCAGAAACCACGATATCGCCGGTGCTGGAGTTCACCACCCCGACCTTCTCGTTTTTCAGGGCCGCCAGCGAATCCACCTGCGAGTCCTGGGCGACGACGATAGACTGCTCGGCCGGGAAGTACGGCGCGGAGAAATCGACCATCTGTTTGCGTTTATCGGTGATGGTGATCCCGGAGATGATGATATCGCGGTCGCCGGTGTTCAGCGTGGCGAAGATGCCTTCCCATGGGGTATTGACCAGCTTGACGTCAAAGCCTTCGGCTTTAGCGATGGCTTTGATGATGTCGATGTCGAAACCTTCCAGCTGTTTCTGGCTGTTTTCAAATTCAAACGGCCGGTAGGTGCCGCCGGAACCGACGGTATAGGTTTCCGCAGCCGCCTGTCCGGCTGCCGTCAGCGCGGCCATCATGAAACACGCCTTGAGCAAATTCTTGACCATGAGATTTCCTTTTTATGCATTTATTTTGCATAAAAATACACACACTGACTTTTATATGCAACCGGAAACCTTCCCGCTGGTGAATTATCTCTTCAACTGCCCCGTTTACCGCCGGATTTACCGATGGCCCGGTGCAGGTCGTTGATTCGTTTCAGGGATTTCACCGTTTTTTGTGGCGTGGTGGAGGCCACCGACAGGACAATCATCTCCAGACAGACCAGCACCGTGCCGTGCAGCGGCATCCGGCTGCTGTCGCCGCCGCGCGGGACGTCGATCACTACCTGCGCCTCCTGGCTGAAGCGCGAGTCCACCGCCTGAGTCAGCAGGATCGTCGGGATACCCAGCCGCTTCGCCTCGCGCAGGGTGGTCATCCCTTCGCGATGGGGGGATTTTTGCCCCATCATGATCAGCACATCGCCGCGCTGCAGGCCGATAAGCTGCTCGGCGAGGCTAAAGCCCGTGCGGTTCATCACATACGCCGGCAAGCCAATGCGGCTGAACAGCCGGGCGGTGTACTCGGCGAGGATCCCCGAGGCGCCGATGCCGAAGATCCCTACCTGGCGCGCGTCGCTGAGCAATGCCACCGCCTGGGCCACCGCCGCGCGGTTGTCGGCGCGCGACAGGACCTCGCAGACCCGCTGATGGCCTTCAAGCACAAAATCAATACTGGAGTTGACGTCGCTGGAGAGCGCCGTGACCGTCGAGCGCATTTTTTCCGCCGAGGTAACCGAGGTGCCGAACCAGCGCTCCATGGTCTGCTTAAGCTCGCGCAGCCCGGCGAAGCCCAGCGCCTGGATGGCGCGCACCACCGTGGCGTCGGAGGTCTGGGTCGCCGTGGCGATCTCCATCGCCGTATGCTCCAGCACCACCTCGCGGTTGTCGTTGATATAGCTGACCACGGCCCGCAGCCGGGGGGAAAGCTGGTGCGCCCGGGCGCGATAGCGTTCGCCGAACAGATCGACTTTGCCCTTCTCTTTTTTTACCGCGCTTTTCATTTGGCCTCCGCCGGGATGGGCCTGCCGGCAATATGCGACTGCACCTGGGCCACCATCAGAGACAGCGCGGCGTAGGAGTTAGAGATCACCTCTTCCCGCGGCAGCAAAATATAGTGCCCGGTGCGGCAGGCACGCAAAAAGTCACACCAGCCGGGCATCACACCTTCCATCGCCTGCAGCTCATCCTGCGGCTTACCGCCGGTATCCGACCGCCAGGTGGCGAAGACAAAATCGGCGTCCAGCTCCGGCAACTGTTCAGCGCTGACGTCAATGCGCTGACCGTCGGGGATCCGCTCAATCAGCGGCGGAAAGCGGAACCCGGCGTCGCGCAGCACCCGGCCCAGCGCATGATACGAATGGTGCACCGTGACCTTGCCGTTGTTCGCCTGGATCACGGAGACGCTGTACTGCGGTGGGTTGACCATCGCTTTCAGCTGTTTGATTTGTTCCTGATAGCGGCGCTCAAGGATCGCCAGCCGCGGCTGGGTGCCGGTCAGCTGCGCCAGCTTGCGGTAAATCTCCGGGGCGCTACCCTGCAGATGGTCGATGCTCACCGTCGGGGCAATCTTCTCCAGTTGCTCCACTGACACATGGCGGCTGGGCTCGGTGATAATCAGATCCGGCTTTGCGGCGGCTACCGCTTCCAGATCGATATCGGCGGTACCAATAAAGCGGATATCGCTGTTGTCGAAATCGACACCGGTGAGCTGGGCGCTGGCGCGCAGATAGTGGCTGCCGTCCGGGCGCGTCCGGCCGTGGCTGGCGATCGGCGGCACCCCGAGCTCAATCAACGGAATGGTAATATCGAGATCGTGCATCGAAACAATGCGCTGCGGATGCAGCGGGACGGTGACCGTGCGGCCTAAATCATCGGTGAAAGTTTGAGTTTGTGGGGCGGCGGCGCTGACGGCCCCCGTCAGCAACAGCAGCAATGAGACGAACCAACGCATACTACCTTCCTGGTTAAAGGGCATCACGGCGACGCCAGAGCAAGACAACAAAGAATGGGCAGCCCACCAGGGCAATGACAATCCCCGCCGGGATCTGCAGCGGCGCAAACGCCAGCCGGCCAAGGGTATCGGTTACCAGCACCAGCAAGGCGCCAATCAGCGCGCTGCCGCACAGCAGCGATACCTGACCGCCGCGCAGCACGAAACGCGCCATATGCGGCGCCATCAGGCCCACAAAGCCCAGGCTGCCGACGCAGGAGACGCTGGCCGAGGTCAGCAGCACCGGCGCGAAAAAGCGCAGCATCGTCAGCTGCTGCAGACGTACGCCGAGGCCGATGGCGGTCCGGTCGCCCAGCAGCGCCACGTCCGCCGCCCGGGCGGTACAGAACAGGATGATGGCCCCGGGCAGCGCCCAGCAAAAGGCCACCGCCAGCAGCGGCCATGTGGCGGCCTGCAGGCTGCCCGCCAGCCAGATCATCGCCGTCTGCACGTCGCGAACGTCGGCGGTGGTCATAAAGATGCCGACCGCTGCCGCCAGAGTCCAGGAGACGCCGATGCCAATTAAAATAAAGCGTGGCCGCGAACAGTCGCGCGCCAGCGTCAGGACCAGCAGGGCCACCGCCACGCCGCCGACCATCCCCGCCAGCGGCCGCCAGACCAGGCCTACCGCCGGGAAAAACAGCACCAGCGCCAGCACCACGATGTTGGCCCCCTCTTTGACGCCAATCAGCCCCGGGTCGGCCAGCCCGTTACGGGTGATGCTCTGCATCGCCGCGCCGGCCAGCCCCAACATGGCCCCGCACAGCAGCGCCATCAGGATCCGCGGCAGGCGGATATCAAACAGAATAAAGCGCGGCTGCTCGCCCATCTCCTGCGGCGCCAGCAGGGCCCGCGCCAGCGTCGACGCGGGCAACGGAAAGCTGCCGCGGCTGAGGCTGTACAGCCCGAGCGCCAGCAGCATCAGCATCATAATGGCGGCAATGTTGAGCGCCGCCGGGCGCAGCAGCAGCTGGCGGGAGGCGATAACCAGCGGCCGAAAACCGGCCCGGTGAACGGCGCGCGTCATTTAAAAAACCTCGCGGCGATAAAGATAAACAGCGGTGCGCCCACCAGGGCGGTCATCGCCCCGGTCGCCAGCTCCTGCGGCGCGACCAGCGTCCGGGCGGCGATGTCCGCCAGCACCAGCACCAGCGCCCCCACCGGCGCCGCCAGGGGCAGCGCCAGACGGATATCTTCCGTCACCAGACGGCGCACCACGTGCGGCACCACCAGCCCGACAAAACCGATCGGCCCGGCCACCGCCACCGCCGCACCGCACAGCAGCGCAATCGCCAGCAGACCCAGCAGCCTCGTCTGGACGAGATTAATGCCAAGGCCCAGCGCCACCTTATCCCCCAGCGCCAGCACATTAAGCCGTGGGGCAATGAGCAGCGCGACGCCAAGGCCGATCAGCGCCGGAACCAGCGCCGTCTGCAGCGTGCTCCAGTTCAGTCCGGCCAGGTCGCCGGCCAGCCAGGTACGCATCGCCAGCAGCGTCTGTTCATCGAGGATCAATATCGCCGCCGTCACCGCCGACGCAAACGCTGACAGCGCCACTCCGCACAACGTGATGCGCAGCGGCGTCGCCCCGCCGCGCCCGGCAGAGGCCAGCGCCATCACGCCACCGAACAGCAGCCCCGCGCCGCAGGCGGCGGTCAGCGGGCGCCCGGCTGGAAAAGCGCCGAGAGACAGGCCCAGCGCCGAGGTCGCCACCACCGCCAGCGAGGCGCCGGCGTTAAGGCCGAGAATATGCGGCTCGCCAAGTGGGTTACGGATCACCGTCTGCAGCAGCAGCCCGGCGACGCCGAGCGCCGCGCCGGTCAGCAGCGCTGCCGCCAGCCGCACCAGGCGCAGATCGACGATGATTCGCTGGTCGAAGTTGCGCGGATTGTACTCCAGCAGCGCCTGCAGCACCGTCTGTGGGGCGATCCAGCGGGCGCCTAAGCCAAGATGCACCAGCGAGGCGGCGATAAGCAGCAGCGTTAGCAGCAAGAGCGCCAGTCGGGGGCGGGCATGACGCCGCGCGGCGTACATAACGGCGGCGCTCATGCGTCAACGGCCTGGCGGGCGCGAAACGGCATAAAGAACGGTTTGCCGGTTTGCGGATTAATCGACATCTGCACGTCAACGTCAAACACGCGTTTAATCAGCTCAGGGCTACAGACGTCGTTGTCGCTAATCGTGCCGGCGATGCGCCCCTGTTTGAGGAATACCAGCAGATCGGCATAGTTCACGGCAAAGTTGAGGTCATGGAGCACCGTCACCACCGTGCGGCCATGTTCGCGGGTGAGAGTCTGGAGCAGCTCGAGGATATCGACCTGATAGCGCAGATCGAGCCAGGTGGTCGGCTCATCGAGCAGAATGGTGGCCGTTTGCTGGGCCAGCGCCATGGCGATCCAGCAGCGCTGACGCTGGCCGCCGGAGAGGCTGTCCACCGGCAGATGGGCGAATTCGGCGGTACCGGTTAAGCGCAGCGCCTCCTCCACCGCCAGCTCATCGGCCTCGGACCACTGGCGCATCAGCCCTTGCCATGGGTAGCGCCCGCGCGAGACCAGCTCGAAAACCGTTAACCCTTCCGGGGTCACCGGCGATTGCGGGAGGATGCCCAGCTGGCGCGAGACGGCTTTCGTCGGCATCTGGTGAATGGCTTGCCCGTCCAGACGCACGCAGCCGCCGAGCGGTTTCAGCATTCTGGCGATGGTCGAGAGCAGCGTGGATTTACCGGAGCCGTTCGCCCCGGCCAGCACCGTCATTTTGCCGGTGGGAATGGTCAGGTTGATATCGTCAACGATCAGGGTCTGGCCGTATCCGGCCGACAGGGCATCCAGTACGATCCCCTGCTCTGCAGGTTTCACCCGCTGTGGCATAACTCGCTCCTGCGCCGCAGCGTTCCAGGCCATCGCTGAACAGTCTGCAGTCAAACAAAAATAAATCTCATTCTCTTTTGATCATGACGGGGATAGATGTAGTAGTCAATACTCGCCATCGTCATCCGTCCGTCGCGAGCACTACAGCGAGGCTGCGCAACAGAAAAATCGATAAAATCATTTAATATCAATAAAATAACAACACACCACCTCATTGAAAAGACGTGATAACCCCGCCATATCCCACCGCCATTTTTTTATCTTACATAACATTTACTACTACATCCCTTCATGATTGAATGATTCTCAATTACACATCTGAAGGCGCGTTCAGACGCTAAACAGAGTGCTTTTATTATTCAGGGCAATGATTTTATTGGCTTAATCTGACCGCAAAGGCAGATTCGTTCACGAGAAACAGATAATGACTCAACCCCATGTCGCCTGCAGAGCGTTGCAAGGGCGCGCGCTTTTTTCGCTTCTTTTTTTAGCCTCACCGGGATTAATGGCCGCCGACAATAGCGCGGCGAAAAGTAATAACGACGCGGAAGAGACCATCACCGTGGTGGCCGACGGCGCGCAGCAGAGCGCCACCAGCGGCTATCAGCCACTCAGCTCCGCCACCGCGACGCTGACCTCGATGCCGCTGCTGGATATTCCGCAGGTGGTTAATACCGTCAGCGATCGGGTTCTCGAAGATCAGCACGCCACCTCACTCGATGAGGCGCTGTATAACGTCGCTAACGTGGTGCAGACCAACACCCTCGGCGGTACCCAGGACGCCTTTACCCGCCGCGGCTTCGGCGCCAACCGCGACGGCTCGATCATGACCAACGGTCTGCGCACCGTGCTGCCACGCAGTTTTAACGCCGCCACCGAACGGGTGGAAGTCCTGAAGGGGCCAGCTTCGACGCTGTACGGTATCCTCGACCCCGGCGGGCTGATCAACGTCATCACCAAACGGCCTGAGCGGCAGTTCTCCGGTTCGGTTTCCGCGACGTCCACCAGCTTTGGCGGCGGTACCGGCAGCTTCGACGTCACCGGCCCCATCGAAGGCACGAATCTGGCGTACCGGCTGATTGGGGAATACCAGAATGAGGATTACTGGCGCAATTTTGGTAAAAACAAAAGCAGCTTTATCGCCCCTTCCCTGACCTGGTTTGGTGAACGGGCGACGGTGACCGCGTCCTATTCGCACCGCGACTACAGCGCCCCCTTTGACCGCGGCACTATTTTCGATCTGAATACCGGCCATGCGGTGAACGTCGATCGCAAAACCCGCTTCGATGAAGCGTTTAATATTACCGATGGCTATTCCGATCTCGCTCAGCTCAACGCCGAGTATCGCCTTAACGACGCCTGGACCGCGCGCTTCGACTACAGCTACAGCCAGGATAATTACAACGATAACCAGGCGCGGGTGATGGCCTATGATTCGGCGACCGGCAACCTCACCCGCCGGGTCGACGGTACCCACGGTTCAACGCAGAAGATGCACTCCACCCGCGCTGACCTGCAGGGCAACGTGGTGGTGGGCGGCTTTTATAACGAACTGCTGACCGGCGTCGCCTATGAGAATTACGATTTGCTGCGCACCGATATGCTGCGCTGCAAGAACGTGAAAGGCTTTAACATCTATCATCCGGTCTACGGCACCCTCGACACCTGTAATACCGTCTCCGCCTCCGACAGCGATCAGCGTATCCAGCAGGAGAGCTATGCCGCATACGTGCAGGACGCGCTGTACCTGACTGACAACTGGATCGCGGTCGCTGGCGTGCGCTACCAGTACTACACCCAGTACGCCGGTAAAGGCCGACCGTTTAACGTCAATACCGACAGCCGCGATGAGAAATGGACGCCGAAAGCCGGCCTGGTCTACAAGGTGACGCCGAACGTCTCCCTGTTCGCCAACGTCGCCCAATCGTTTATGCCACAGTCATCGATCGCCAGCTATATCGGCGAACTGCCGCCGGAAGAGTCCACCTCTTACGAAGTGGGCGCCAAATTCGACCTGTTAAACGGCATTACCGCCAATATCGCGCTGTTTGATATTCATAAGCGTAACGTGCTGTACACCGAGAGCATTGGCGATGAGACGGTGGCCAAAACGGCGGGCAAGGTGCGTTCCCAGGGCGTGGAAGTGGACCTGGCCGGGTCCATCACCGATAACCTCAGCGTGATCGCCAGCTACGGCTACACCGACGCCAAAGTGCTGGAAGATCCGGATTACGCCGGGAAACCGCTGCCAAACGTACCGAAACATACCGGTTCGCTGTTCCTGACCTATGACATTCATAACGTCTATAACAGCAACACCCTGACCGTCGGCGGCGGCGGCCATGCGGTCAGCAAGCGCTCCGGCACCAACGGCGCGGATTATTATCTGCAGGGCTATGCGGTGGCGGATGTGTTCGCCGCCTATAAGATGAAGCTGCAGTATCCGGTGACGCTGCAGGTGAATGTGAAGAACCTGTTTGATAAGACCTATTACACTTCCTCGATCGGCACCAATAACCTCGGCAACCAGATTGGCGACCCGCGAGAAGTGCAGTTCACGGTGAAGATGGATTTTTAAGCCGGGCCATGGCGTCGCGCCGGATGTTCATTGCCGGGCGGCGCTGCGCTTGCGCCGGCCTACAACTGCATAGCCTGGGGTCCTTCCCCTTCCTGTCGAGTTCGTAGGCCCGGTAAGGCGCAGCCGCCACCGGGCAAAAATGTGGCGCCTGGCGTCGGATGCCCATAACCGGGCAGCGCTGCGCTTGCACCGGCCTGCAACTGCATGACCTGCAGTCCTTCCCCTTCCTGTCGAGTTCGCAGGCCCGGTAAGGCGCAGCCGCCACCGGGCAAAAATGTGGCGCCTGGCGCCGGATGCCCATAACCGGGCAGCGCTGCGCATGCACCGGCCTGCAACTGCATGACCTGCAGTCCTTCCCCTTCCTGTCGAGTTCGTAGGCCCGGTAAGGCGCAGCCGCCACCGGGCAATGCGTTCAGCTTACCAGTCCTCCTCCTGGCCGAGGATGCGCAATATATCCTGACGATGCTGCAGCAGTTGCGGGTTATCGCGATGACGAGGAAAATCCAGCGGCAGCGCGAACTCGGCGATAATCCGCCCTGGACGCGGCGACATCACCAGTACCCGCTCGCACAGCAGCAGCGCCTCTTCGATATCGTGGGTCACCAGCAGGCTGGTATACCCCTGCTGCTGCCAGAGGGCGATCAGCTCCCGCTGCATGCTGATGCGAGTCAGGGAATCCAGCTTACCCAACGGCTCGTCGAGCAGCAGCAGGCGCGGTTCGTTCAATAAGGCGCGCGCCAGCGCCGCACGCTGCGCCATCCCCCCGGACAGCTGCCGCGGCCACGCCTCGCTGAAGGCCTGCAGCCCGATGCGGTCAATCAGCGCGTCGGCCTTCGCCTCCAGCCCCTTTTTGCCCTGCGCCTGCGGGCCCAGCAGCACGTTCTGCCGTACCGTCAGCCATGGGTAGAGCGTCGGATCCTGAAACACAAGGATCCGCTCCGGCCCCGGGGCGCCGAGCGCCGCGCCGTCGATCTGCATCTGTCCGCTCTGCGGCGCTTCCAGCCCCGCCAGCAGCCGCAGCAGGGTTGATTTACCGCAGCCGGAAGGGCCCAGCAGCGCCACGCTTTCCCCCGGGCGCAGCTGCAGACTGATATTCTCCAGCACCGGTACCGTCTGTTTGCCAAGTGTAAACGCATGATGAAGATGGCTGATGGATACCGCCGCGCCGCGCGCTATCGCCGGCGAATCTGGCGTCGCTGTTACCATTGCATTCCTCCTCGCTGCCAGCTAAGCAGCCGGTCACGCAGCATAAATAATCCGCTTATCAGGCCGGAGCATAACAACGCCATCACCAGCAGCGCGGCGTACATATTCGGATAGGCCGCCCAGCCCTGGGCCCACTGGAGGTAAAAGCCGATCCCTGACTTCACCCCGACCATTTCGGCGACAATCAGCACCGAAAACGACGCGCCGAGCCCCATAAACAGGCCGACAAAGACGTTCGGCAGCGCGGCGGGGATCGCCACCCGCAGGATCAGGAAACGCTGGCTGGCGCCGAGGGTCCGCGCCACGTCGTACCACGCCTTATCAATGCCCATCACTCCGGACCAGGTCAGCACCGTGACCGGGAACCAGGTGCTCAGCGCGATCAAAAACACGCTGGCCCCGAAGCTCGAGGGAAAAATAAACAGGCACAGCGGCAGCAGCGCGGTGGACGGCACCGGCCCCAGCAGACGTAACACCGGATGCACCCAGTAGCCAATCCGTTGCGACCAGCCAATGGCCAGACCGGTGATGAACCCGCTGCTGGTGCCCAGCAGCACGCCGAGCCCCAGCAGCCCCAGCGAGTGCAGCAGGCTGTCGAGCAGGCGCGGCCAGTCGTCGTGCAGCACCTCGATCAGCGCCTGCGGCGGCGCGAAAAACGGCACCGGTAGCACGGCGCTCTTGGCGGTCAGCCCTTCCCAGACAGCAAACAGCACCGGCAACAGCGCCAGCCACTTGCCGGCATGCCGCACACGCGCGCCGCGCGCTCGCCAGTAGCGATAGCTCAGCGCCAGCAGCAGTAATCCGCCGCCGAGGGTGAATTGCGCCAGCGCCCACCCTTCGCTAAATGGCCAGCGCCGCCCGGCATCGGGCCAGGCCAGGGTAAACAGACCGCCCAGCAGCCACAGCGCGGCGGCCAGCAGCCCTTCTCCCCACAGCGGCGCGCGGTCGGTGGGGCGCGCCAGAGCCTGCTCAGGCGAATACGTTGGCATAGATACTCTCCGCGAACTGATGGGGATCGGTACCCGGTTTGATCACCTGCACCCGCTGCAGGTCGACCGCGTACTGCGTCAGCTCTTTCACGAACGCTTCACCCACCGCGTGATGGCCGTGGCCCTGCCCGTGCAGGATGCCGCTCACCTCCGCTTCACTGGTGTTCAGGGCATGGGCGAGGAAGGATTGCGCCACGCTTTCCGGATGCGCAGCGGCATAGCTGTGCGCCTCAAGGATCGCCTGGGTGAGCGCGGCGGCGGCCGGTTTATGGTCCCGCGCCAGGCTCCCGCTCACCCCCAGCACGCAGCAGCTGAGATTGGCATAATCCCCGGTCATATTGCTGGCGATCAGCTGATACTTGCCGGTCTCCAGCAGACGATAGCTGAATGGCTCGCTGCCGCTGCTGGCGGCGATTTCGCGCTTGTCCAGCGCCACGCTGAGCAGATCCGCCGGGTAGACTTTCCACTGCACGTCGCTGATCGGGTCGATACCGTGGCGCTTAAGCAGAATGGCGAAGAAGTTTTTATCCGGCCCGGCCATATCAGTGACGCCGATGGTTTGTCCCTTCAGGCTCTCGAGGCCGCCGAACGGCGAGTCTTTGGCCGTCAGCAGGTTCAGACAGCCGCCGTGGGTTCCGGCGGTGAGCTTGACGTCAAAGCCCTGCTCCAGCGCCTTCAGCCAGCGCAGCGCCATCCCCACCCCGGCGTCGGCCTTACCGGTGGCGATCGCCTCCAGCAGCACATCGGTGGAGTTGCCGAAGTTAACAAACTCAACGTCGAGGTTATATTTACTGAAAATCTTCTGCTGCTCGGCGACGGCGACCGGCGCAAGGCATACCGCGCTTTTATTGATCGCCAGCTTGATCTTGTAGGGCTCTGGCAGGCGCAGCGCCGGATGGGCATCGCCGCTGGCCATGTTCGCCATATCGTGAGCCCACAGCGGCAGAGAGACCCCGGCCAGCGCCAGGCCGCCGCTGAGCTGTAAAAAACGGCGGCGGGAAAAAGTGTTTCTGGTCATGGTGTCACCTCGGCGGCGGGCACGCTAAAGCTGGGGTCAAAGGTCGGCTTCACGTCCAGCCGGGTGCGGATCAGGCCGTTGGCGAGATAAAAGTCCGCCGTTGCCTGCTGCTGGGTCACCGTTTCCTCTGCCAGCGGCTGCCACTGCGACTGGCGGTTGGCAAATTGCGCGCGGGCGATCTCCGCCGGGAAGCGGATGATCTCCCCCAGCGTTTTGCCGTAGCTGTCGAGATTGGCGTAGGCCCAGCGCTCAGCGCCGGCCAGGCGCTGGAGATAATCCTGCAGCGCGGCGCGTTTTTGCGGATCGTTAAGCGCGGAATCCGTTGCCGCGAGGAAGGTATTCCCCGGCAGCAGCCCTTTGCCGCTCACCAGAATCTGCCCCTCGTTGGTCTTCACCATTTGGGTGGTGTAGGGCTCCCAGGTCGCCCAGGCGTCTACCGAACCGTTAAGCAGCGCCACTTTGGCGTCCACCGGGCCGAGGAACACCCACTGCACCTCCTTCGGTGAAATCCCCGCCTGCTCCAGCGCTTTCAGCGCCACGAAATGACCAATCGACCCTTTACCGGTGGCGATGCGCTTGCCTTTTAAATCGGCGTCGCTTTTTAACGTGCTGCCGGGGGAAACCAGCACCGCGGTCCCCGCCGGGTTGCTTTTATCCACGGCAATGGCCTTGACCGGCGCACCGTTGGCCAGGGCAAAGAGCAACGGCGCATCGCCGATGATCCCCGCGTCCACAGCGCCCGCGTTGAGGGCTTCCGCCAGCGGCGCGGCGGCCGGGAACTCGGCCCACTTAATGTCGTAAGGGAGATTTTGCAGGGCGTTGGCCGCCTCCAGCTGCGAACGCATGCCGCCTTTTTGATCGGCGATACGCAGGGTGATCCGCTCCTGCGCTGTCGCGTAGCCGCCCAGCACCAGCAGCATCAGCGCTGCCGCCACCCGGCATGAAAATGATAGACGCATCGTGATTATCCTTGTGATTGAAAGACGAAGTTGCCGGCTGCCAGCCAGGCGCTGTCGCTCTGTGGGGTATGTACCCGTCCGCAGAGCACGTTGCGGTAGTGGCGTTCCAGCGGGTTCTGTCGGCTCAGGCCATGATTGCCGGTCAGCTCGAGCGCAATATTCACCGCCTGAATGGCGTTGTCGGTGATGGTGACTTTCGCCAGATTGGCCTCGATGGCGGAAAAGCGCAGCGCGGCGGCCTGCTCCAGCAGGCTGCGGTTGACCAGCAGCAGCCCGGCGATCTGCCCGACTTTCTCCTGCACCCGTGGCAGACGAGAGAGCGGATGACCGAGACCGGCGGGTACCCGTCCCGCCAGCCACCTCACCAGCCAGTCGTGAGCGGCGTGGGCAATGCTGTCATAGATCGCCGCCAGCAGCGCCGTCTGCCGGTTGGCGAACAGGCGAAACGGTTCGGCCTCCGCGGCGGGTGGCGCATCGGCCGGCCAGACATCCACCGCGTGCTCTGCCGCCACCCGCACGTGGTTAAAAATAACTTCATGGCTGCCGGTGGCCCGCATCCCGGCGTGATCCCAGCTTTTCACCACGCTGATACCCGGGCTGTCGCCAGCCACCAGCCAGGTGCCCACCAGCGGCGGGTTATCATCGCTTCTGGCCCACACCGCCAGCCAGCGCAGCCCTTCAATGCCGGTGGTATAAATTTTATGGCCGCTGATGTCCCAGCCCTCCGCGCGACGGGTCGCCACGGTGTCCGGCAGGCCGCCCCGCGCCGGGGATCCCAGCTCCGGCTCGACGCGCAGGCTGTTGATGAGGCCACCGTGTTCGACAGCATCGTGAAAAACCTGCTGGCGCAGCGGCGCGTGCCAGGCGTCATTTTCCGCCAGCCGCAAATGGTGCAGATACTGCATGCAGACAATCAGCGCTGTCGCCGGCTCTCCCCAGGCGATGGCGGCGATGACCTGCTGCAGCTGGGCCAGAGTGGCGCCCGCGCCGCCGCAGGATGACGGCACGGCGAGACTTAACCAGCCCCCCGCGCGCAGATGGTCGATATTACGCTGGGGAAAGTCGCCGCTGGCATCAAGGCTGGCCGCCTGCTCCGCCATCTGCTGGCGGAGCGCCGTCAGCTGCCGGGCCCAGTCGTCGCGCTCAGGATGGATCACGATGCGCGCTCCGCCACCGCACGCCGGGCAGCTTTTTCCCGGGCGATCGGCAGCAGCGCCCGGCCATAGTCGGCCGCGTCGTTCAGCGGATCGAAGCCGCGGATCAGGAAGTTACGCACGCCGAGGTCGTAGTAATCGAGCAGCGCATCCGCCACCTGCTCCGGGGTGCCCACCAGGGCGGTGGAGTTATGTCCGCCGCCCACCAGTTGGGCGATGCCGGTCCACAGACGTTTGTCCACCACCCTGCCCTGCGCCGCGGTGGCCCGCAGCCGCTGGGCGCCGATGCTGTCCGGTTTGGCTTTGAAACCCCCTCCGCGCTGTGCCGCCTGCTCGGTGGCGACGTGCAGGATATGCTCGGCTTTCTCCCAGGCTTCGGCTTCGCTGTCGGCGATAATCGGCCGGAACGAGACGCTGAAGCCGATATCACGCTGGTGTTTCGCCGCTTCGGCGCGCACACGCTGGATGGTCTCTCCGGTTTGCGCCAGCGACTCGCCCCACAGAGCGAAGACGTCGGCATGTTTGCCGGCGACGGCGATGGCCGCTTCCGACGAGCCGCCGAAGTAGATGGGAAGATGCGGTTTTTGCAGCGGGCGAATGGCGGACCAGGCCTGCTCGGCCTGATAAAAATCGTTGTGAATATCCACCGGCTGCTCGCTGGTCCACACCTGGCGCACGGTGTCGAGGAAGGCGTCGGTGCGGGCGTAGCGCTGGTCGTGGTCGAGATAATCGCCATCCCGGCGCTGCTCGGCATCGTTGCCGCCGCTGATGATATGGACCGCCAGCCGGCCCCCCAACAGGTGCTCAAGGGTGGCGAATTTGCGCGCGGCGAGGGTTGGCGAAACAAAACCGGGGCGATGGGCCAGCAGGTAATGGATTTTCTGCGTCGACAGCCCGGCCAGGGCCGTCACCAGAAAGCCGTCGGGTTGATCGGACCAGTGGCCGACCAGCAGACGATCAAACCCGGCGGCTTCATGGGTTTGCGCAAAGCGAACGATATAGTCGCGGTCAAAGATCGGCCCCACCGGGGCAATCGTTTCGGAAGAGAGGCGGTGGCCAATCATGCCGAGAAACTGAATGCTCATGAACAACTCCTTGCGTCAGGGTAATGGAGTGGCCGCGACAGCGGCGCTGGTCATTACCCTATACAGAGTGTGTTAATGAGCAAAATGCATTTTTATCATATCTTAATATGCTGAATTAGCATTAAACAAAAATGCATAGTGCTTTCAGTCGGATACTGTCAGCTGCTGCACCACTTTGCTGGCGAAAAAGGTCAGCGGCGCCTGCAGGTTTGCCAGATACTGGGCGTGGATCAGCCACAGTGAGACCGCAGGCTGAAAATCGCTGAGATTGAGGACCGCGATCTCGTCCCGCCACGGGCTGTTGGCCAGCGCCGCCCGCGGCACCAGACCCAGCCCCTGTCCCTGCGCCACCAGCGCTATCTGCAGCTGCGCGCCCGCGCTTTCGACATTAAGCTTCAACCGCAATCCCTGACTCTGCAGCTCGCGAATGAGCCCGGCGCGCAGGCCACAACCGTCGGGGTTAAGGATCCAGCCCTGTTCGGCGCACTCCCGCAGGGATGACGCGCGCAAATTCAAACGCCGGCCGACGATCGGCACCACCTCCAGGGGACACAGCAGGCGCCCGCTATAGCCCTCGGCGAAGCTTTGCTGGGCGGGCCCCATCGCCAGCATGCCGTCCAGCTCGCCGTTTTCCAGCCGGCGCTGCAGCTGTCCGCTCCAGCCGCAGGTGATCTGCGGCGACAGTCCGGGAAACTGCTGGCTCAGCGCTGACAGCGCCGCCGGCAGGGCAATCTCGCTGAGACTCTGCGGCACGCCGAGACGCAGCGCGCCGCGCGGCTCGCCTTCCGGATCCAACAGGCTGTAGAGTTTTTTCGTCTCACGCTTAATGCTCAGACACTGCTCGTACACCCGGTGTCCGGCGGCGGTCAGGGTCAGCGGGCGGGTCTGGCGCTCCAACAGCGTCACGTTCAGCTCCTGTTCCAGACGCTGAAGACGCCGGGTGATGGCCGACTGGGTGATCCCCAGATATTCCGCGGCCTGATTGAGGGAGGAAAACTGCACCGTGGCCAGCAAAGCGTCAATATCGTCAATGCGCATAGGATCCTTATGTGAAATTTGCATATTAATATATGCATAAATTGCATTTAAATAATATTAACGCCTCTGTTAGCGTTTTGACCAGTCCCTCTCACAGGAACCGCACATGACTGCACCACGACTGGAAAAATTACGCCATTTCATTCATGAGGTAGACCGCCTGCACCGTGAGCACCACCAGACCGCCCCGCTGCTTGACGCCGTGGCGCAGCGACTGGCGGCGCTGGTGCGTCACGACGACTGGCTGCCGGAAGAGTACACCCTGCCGCATCCGCACCATTACCAGCAGTATCTGCTGCATGCCGACTCCGGGGAGCGCTTCTCGATTGTCAGCTTCGTCTGGGGACCGGGGCAAGCGACGCCGATCCATGACCATCGGGTGTGGGGGGCCATTGGTATGCTGCGCGGCGCGGAGGAAAACCAGCGCTACCAGCTGGATGCCGATGGCATCCCGCGCGCGCTGGGCGCCGCCACGCTTCTGGAAGCAGGCCAGGTGGAGAAAGTCTCCGCTGACGATGGCGATATTCATCGCGTCAGCAATGCGCTGGCGGATCGCGTCTCCATCAGCATTCACATCTACGGCGGCAATATCGGCGCGGTGAAGCGCGCCGTGTATACCCCGGAAGGGCAGCAGAAACCGTTTATCTCCGGCTACTCTAACCGCCATTTACCCAATATCTGGGATTTGTCCCGCGAACATCAAGGATAACCACTATGCCCACCTACGCTTATCGCCAGGCCGCCGGGATACGCCAGGCGCTGCTCGACCGTCGTGAACTGGCGCTGATCGACGTCCGTGAAGAGGCCGATTTCGCCACCGCTCATCCGCTGTTTGCCGTCAATCTGCCGCTCAGCAAACTGGAGCTGGAGGTCCGCCGGCGGATACCGCGCTTCACCACCCCGCTCACCGTCTACGACAACGGCGAAGGTCTGGCGGAGATCGCCGTCGAACGGCTACGGGCCTGGGGCTATCAGGATGTGGCCCTGCTGACAGAGGGGCTCGCCGGCTGGCGCCGCAGCGGCGGCGAGCTGTTTCAGGACGTCAACTCCGCCAGCAAAGCCTTTGGTGAACTGGTGGAAAGCGTGCGTCACACGCCGTCGCTCAGCGCCCTGGAGGTTCAGGCGCTCATCGACAGCCGGCAGGAGGTGGTGATCGTCGACGCCCGGCGCTTCGATGAGTACCAGACCATGAGCATCCCCGGCAGCATCAGCGTGCCCGGCGGCGAGCTGGCCCTGCGGGTGGAGAGCCTGACGCCCTCCCCGCAGACGCCGGTTATCGTCAACTGCGCCGGACGCACCCGCAGCATCATCGGCACCCAGTCGCTGATCAACGCCGGCGTGCCAAACCCGGTCCATGCCCTGCGCAATGGCACTATCGGCTGGACGCTGGCCGGCCAGACGCTGGCGCACCAGCAGCAGCGGCAATACGATCCCTCCGCCCGCGCCTCCGGCGTCCGGGCCGCTGAGGTGGCGCATCTTGCCGAACGGGCCGGGGTGGCGGTCATCGATGAGGCCACGCTGCAACGCTGGCTGCAGCAGAGCGACCGCACTACCTTCCTGTTTGATGTCCGCAGCCCCGAGGAGTACGCGGCGGGTCACTATCCCGGCAGCCTGAGCGCGCCAGGCGGCCAGCTGCTGCAGGAGACCGATCACTTCGCCAGCGTACGAGGGGCGCGAATTGTGCTGCTGGATGACGATGGCATCCGGGCGGCGATAACCGGCTCGTGGCTGGCGCAGATGGGCTGGGAGACGGCGCGGCTGAGTGCGCTGTCGGCCAGCCAGTTGAGCGAACGCGGGGTGCCGGCCGCCGAGGTGCCGCCCGGCCCGCAGGCGGAGGAGATAAGCCCGGCGCAGCTGGCGCAACAGCTGGACGAACCCGGTACGGTGGTGCTCGATTTCACCACCAGCGCCAACTTTGTCGCTCGCCATATCCCCGGCGCGTGGTGGCTAACGCGCTCGCAGCTGCGCCAGGCCCTGGATGTGATCCCTCCCGCCCAACGTTACGTGGTGACCTGCGGCAGTAGTCTGCTGGCCCGCTACGCGGTGCCGGAGGTGGCGGCCTTGACCGGTAAACCGGTGCAGCTGCTTACCGGCGGGACGCTGGCGTGGATCGCCGCCGGTCTGCCGCTGGCGCATGGCGACAGCGGCCTCGCCGTCGAGCGCCTTGACCGCTATCGTCGTCCGTACGAAGGAACCGATAATTCCGCCGAGGCCATGCAGGCTTATCTGGAGTGGGAGTATGGCCTGGTGGATCAGCTGGCCCGCGACGGCACCCACGGTTTTCGGGTGCTCTAGCGCGAGCGCGCCTCAGGCCTCGCGCAGGATCCACGAATACTGAAAGCTCTTCGGCGCCGGAAAATGGGTCCGGCGTCGGTAGGAGCCCAGCGACTGCGGGGTGCAGTAGGTGCAACTCCCCAGCCATTCAACGCTCGCCGGCGACACTCCCGCCTCTGCGAAGATCGCTTCGGCAAAGGCGCGCAGATCAAACCACAGATTATCGCTGCCGCGTGCGGCGGCTTTGAGCGGATCGCTGACCGGGCCCGAACGGGAATGAAACAGCCGCTGGCGATGGCGGGCCACCCGATCACCGCCGGGCTGGTCCAGCAGTTGCTGATAAAATCCGGCGGAGACTTCGTAACAGCAAGGGTGAATATGCGGCCCCACGGCGATGACCAGATCGGCCAATGCCACCCCCTGCTGGCGAAAACAGGCCAGACTATTATCGACAATGCCGCTGACCAGCCCCTGCCAGCCGGCATGCACGCTGCAGACGAAGCGACCGTCGTGCGAGGCGATCAGCATCGGCAGACAGTCGGCGGTCACCACCCCCACCTTTTGCCCGGCTACCGCGGTAAACACCGCGTCGGCGTGCGGGCGCGTCGGCAGCGGCTGCTGATAATGATGAACCTCATTACCATGCACCAGCTTCACCGGAGCCAGCTCGGCATAGGGAAAGGCGGCGGTTTCGTGGACATCGAGAAAAGCGTGGCGGATGCCAGGGATAGCATTGAGCAAACGGGAGGTGTAAGCCATAGGGACGATAAGCGTCAGGGAATGATGTCTTACCATAGGCCAGGTGACGCGGACAGGCAAGGCGGCGGCCCGGCATTTTTTTGCCAGACCGCCGGATGCGTCTCAGACAATCGCGGCGCGCTGCTGACGATGCATCAGCCAGAACACCGCCACGCCGGCCAGCACAATGCCGGGCGCCGAGGCCGCCATCACCCCGACGGTGCCGGTGCCGAGGGCCAGCATCTTGCCGGCCAGCAGCGGGCCGCTCATCGCCCCGAGACGGCCCACCGCCACGGCGGTGCCGACCCCGGTGGCGCGGATCGCTGCGGGGTAAAAAAGCGGCGCCAGGGCATAGAGTACGCTCTGGCCGCCGGTGGCGAACAGCCCGGCGACAAACCCCGCCAGCAGCATTCCGTTTAGCGACGACGCGCTGCCCAGCGCCAGCAGGGAAGCCAGAATCCCGCTGTAGATCAGGAGCGACATCCGCAGCGGGGTGAGCTTATCCATTAGCGCTCCCAGCAGCAGCGTGCCGCAGGCGGCGCCGATCTGTAGAGAGAACATCACCCCCGCCGCCTGGCTGGCGCGGAATCCCTGGCCCACCAGCAGCATCGGCAGCCAGTTGATCAGCATATAGACCACCAGCAGGGTGAAAAAATAACCCAGCCACAACAGCAGGGTGGCGGCGGCATGCCCTGGGGCAAACAGGGTGCGCAGCGGCACGCTGGCCTCCGCGCGCTGAAACGCCTGCGACTCCGGTAGCCAGCGCATCAGCAGCGGGATCAGCAGTAACGGGACCACGCCGCCAATCCAGAAAATAGTCTGCCAGGCCGCGGCGAGACCGGAAAAGCCCAGCGCTGCCGCCAGCGCGGCGCCAATGGGTACGCCGCAGTACATCAGGCTTACCGCCCGGCCGCGGAAGCGTGAGCCAGCGGCTTCCGAGGTTAAGGCAATCAGGTTAGGCAATGCCGCCCCGAGCCCGACGCCGGTGAGCAGGCGCGCCAGCAGCAGCGTCGGGAAGCTCCATGCCACCGCAGTGGACAGCGAGAACAGGCCAAACAGCAGCACCGACCCCAGCAGAATGCGCTTGCGCCCGTGGCGGTCCGCCAGCATGCCGCCCACCAGCGCGCCGGGCAGCAGGCCGAGGATCCCGGCGCTGAAGATCCAGCCCATCTGCATTTTATCCAGCGCAAAGGCCTGCGCCATGCCGACGGCGGCGATCCCCGCCGCCTGCAGATCCAGCCCTTCCATCAGGGCCACCATAAAACAGAGCCCGATGGTAACCACCAGGCGCGAGGGGTTTGCAGTCGTTATCTTGGTCATAGGGTACCTTGGCGATAGCCGAACAAACGGAGCAGGTGACTGGCGGCTGATGCTTTGTCAGCCGCACGTTTTTCGTTATTTATTGCGGTTCAGCAGATCCAGCGCGACGTCGACGATCATATCTTCCTGGCCGCCGACCATCCGTCGCTTGCCCAGCTCGACGAGAATATCCACCGCGCTGAGGCCATAGCGCTCGGCCGCCGCTTCGCTGTGGCGCAGGAAGCTGGAGTAGACCCCGGCGTAGCCCAGCGCCAGCGTTTCGCGGTCGACACGCACCGGGCGGTCCTGCAACGGCCGCACCAGCTCATCGGCCGCGTTCATCAGGGCGTAGAGATCGGTGCCATGCTGCCAGCCGAGCTTGTCGGCGGCGGCAATAAATACCTCCAGCGGCGCATTGCCCGCCCCCGCCCCCATCCCGGCCAGGCTGGCGTCAATGCGATCGCACCCCTCTTCCACCGCGACGATCGAGTTCGCCACCCCGAGGCTCAGGTTATGGTGGGCATGCATCCCGGTGGCGGTCTCCGGCTTCAGCACCGCCTTCAGGGCACGGAAACGGTCGCGAATGTCGTTCATGTTCATCGCCCCGCCGGAATCCACCACATAGATACAGGTCGCGCCATAAGATTCCATCTTCAGCGCCTGCTGCGCCAGTGCCTGCGGGGAGATCATATGGCTCATCATCAGAAAACCGACGGTGTCCATTCCCAGCTCGCGGGCAAAGGCAATATGTTGCGCCGCGACGTCTGCTTCGCTGCAGTGGGTGGCGACCCGCACCACCCGCGCTCCGGCCTGATACGCCGCTTTCAGATCGTGCAGCGTGCCGATGCCCGGCAGCAGCAAGGTGGCGATTTTCGCCTGGCTGACCGCCTCCGCCGCCGCTTCAATCCACGCGATGTCGCTGTGAGCGCCAAAGCCGTAGTTGAAGCTGGATCCCTGCAGGCCATCGCCATGGGCCACTTCGATGGAGTCGACCCCAGCCTTATCCAGCGCGCCGGCGATCTGCTGCACCTGCGCCAGGGAATACTGGTGACGAATGGCGTGCATGCCATCGCGCAGCGTCACGTCCGAGATATAAAGTTTTTTACCGTTCATGCTGTCGCTCCCGCCGCGCTGTGCATTGCCCCGGCCATTTGCTCCGCCGTCGCCAGCGCCGCCGAGGTCATAATATCGAGGTTGCCCGCGTACGCTGGCAGATAGTGCGCCGCTCCTTCCACTTCGAGGTAAACCGCGGTTTTCAGGCCGGAAAAACAGCCGACGCCGGGCAGGTTGACCGGCTTATCCTCGGGGATAACCTCAAACTGCACCTGCTGCTTCAGCCGGTAGCCTGGGACGTAAGCTTGCACTGCCGCCGCCATTTCGGCGATCGAGGCGGCAATCGCCTCCTGCGACGCCAGCTCGCTCAGGACGTAGACGGTATCGCGCATCATCAGCGGCGGCTCCGCCGGATTCAGCACGATAATCGCTTTGCCCTTGCCCGCGCCGCCGACTTTTTCAATCGCCTGCGAGGTGGTTTCGGTAAATTCGTCAATATTGGCCCGCGTGCCCGGTCCGGCGGATTGGCTGGCGATCGAGGCCACGATCTCCGCGTAATGCACCTTCGCCACTCGCGAGACCGCGGCGACCATTGGGATGGTCGCCTGCCCGCCGCAGGTCACCATATTGACGTTGCCCTGATGGAGATTGGCCGCGAGGTTGACCACCGGTACGCAGTACGGGCCAATCGCCGCCGGCGTCAGGTCGATGACGCGGATCCCCGGCTTCGCTTCGCGCAGCGCGGCATCGTTTTTGATGTGCGCCCCGGCGCTGGTGGCGTCAAAAACAAAATCGATGTCGGCAAATTCCGCCATCTGCATCAGGCCGCCCACCCCTTCGTGGGTGGTCGCGACGCCCATGCGCCGGGCGCGGGCCAGGCCATCCGACTGCGGGTCGATGCCGACCATCACCGCCATCTCCAGATGCTGGCCGTGGCGCAGGATTTTAATCATTAAATCGGTGCCGATATTCCCGGAGCCGATAATGGCGACTTTACGTTTACGCATCACGATGTCCTTCTCCGGCGGCGACGAAACGTGCCGCGACTGAGCCAATACCTTCGATATGGGCGACAAAGCTGTCCCCTTCGTTAATCGCCACCATCGGGCCTAACGCCCCGGTCAGCACGATATCCCCCGCCCGCAGCGGTTCGCCGAGACTGGCCAGCTTGCGCGCCAGCCAGACTGCGGCGTTCAGCGGATGTCCCAGACACTCGCTGCCGCGACCGCTGGAGACCAGCTCCTGGTTGCGGGTCATGTGCATGGCGCACTGCTTCAGATCCAGTCCTGCCGGGCGCTGCGCCGGGCCGCCAATGACGTACAGGCCACAGGAGGCGTTATCGGCGACGGTGTCGACAAAGCCGATTGACCAGTCGCGAATGCGGCTGCCCACCACCTCCAGCGCCGGCAGCACCCATTCGATGGCGTTATACAGTTCATCAAAAGTGGTATCGGCATGCGGCAGATCCTGCTTCAGCACCAGGGCGATCTCGGCCTCCACTTTGGGCTGCAGCACGCGACCAAACGGTACCTCGGCGTTGTCGCCGTAGCACATGTCGGCAAACAGAGTGCCGAAATCCGGCTGGTTGACCCCCAGCTGCTGCTGCACTTTGGGATGGGTCAGGCCCACCTTGCGGCCCACTACCCGCCGGCCATGGGCCACGTGGTGCTGGACGTTCAGACGCTGGATGGCATAGGCGGCGTCGGCATTGTCGACGCCGAGGATATCGCGCAGCGGGGCGATCGCCTGGCCGGTCTGTTCCGCGTCGCGCAGCTGCCGGGCCAGCGCGTCAAGAGAAAAAGTCATCATTTACTCCTTAAGCCCGTGCGAGGAAATTGAGCACCAGCTGATTAAAACTGTCGGCATGTTCCCACTGCGCCCAGTGGCCGCAGTCGCGGTAAATATGCAGTTCCGAACCGGCGATCCCGGCGAGCAGGCGCAACCCGGCATCCATCGGCACGAAGCGGTCATTGCGTCCCCAGACGATCAGGGTTGGCGCGGTGATTTCGCCCAGCCGCGGGCCAAAGTCAGGAAACTGCTTCGGGTTGGCTTCGAGGCTCTTGACGAAGTTGTCCAGATGGTCGCGGCGCGACAGCATATTGTTGAGCCGCGCCTCGAACAGCTCCTCGGTGAGGTCGCGGGTGTCGAAGACGAAGATGCTCATCATCTTCTTCAGGTTTTCTATGGTCGGCTCGCGGTACAGGGCGTTCAGCAGCTTGATGCCCTCCGTCGGCATCGGCGTGAACAGGCTCATGCCGCCGGTCCCCCCGCCCATCAGCACCAGCTTCGCCACCCGCTCCGGCCAGCTCAGGGTGAAGGCCACCGCGCTATGGCCGCCCATCGAGTTGCCCAGCAGATGGACTTTATCGATCCCCAACTGATCGACCACGCTTTTCAGAATGCGGGCGTTGAGGTCCGAACGTGAGCCGCTGTTAACGATCGAATCGCTTTTGCCCCACCCCGGACAGTCGAGGAGCAGCACGCGATAGCCCGCCTCGACCAGCGGGTCAATGTTACGGCTGAAGTTGGCCCAGCCGGTGGCCCCCGGCCCGGAGCCGTGCAGCATGACCACGGTCTCTTTCCCGTCGCCGCAGTCATTGATATGGATGCGCAGCGTGCGGCCCCCCTCGTCGACATTGAGGAATCGGCTGGTGGCGGCTTCGGTTTGCGGTTGATAGCTCATGTTAGTCTCCCGGTTAATCAAATCTCGGTGGTGGCGCTCAGCGAGCCGAACCCGGCGATCCACTCGGGGATCGGCCGGTAATAGCGGCCCTCACTGCGCCAGCGGCCAAAAGCGGATAGCGCGGCAAAAGCGGCCACCCAGGTCTTAATTTCGTGCGTCGATTTCCCGGCCATCGCCGACAGCTCGTCGTTGCCGATCGCATCCAGCTCCGCCAGCCGCCCCTGCTCCAGCAGGCTCATAAAGCGGTTGTCCCAGACCGGGTTGAGGGGATGGAGCGAGCGCTGGTCTTCGGTAAACCGTCTGGCGGCGTTGATCACCCGCTGCTGACGCAGCTCGCGCTCGTCCGGCGGCAGCTGTTTGCCACTGCCAAGCAGACGGTCACGCAGATGGGCGTCGGCCTTCGCCAGCTCCGGCACCGGCGGCTGGTGCGAGAGTCCGCCCGAGCCGAGGATCAGCACCCGCTTATTGAGGGTGTTGAGGAAGCGGCCCATCGCCTCGCCCAGCAGCCGGGTACGTTGAAAACCCGGCAGCGGCGCGGCGACGCCGTTAATAAACACCGGCAGCACCGGCAGGCGGTCCAGGCCGCCCAGCAGAAATTCCAGCGGCTGGGCGAAGCCATGGTCCACCTGCATGTTGTACGACACCGCCAGATCGATACCGCTGTTGATCACGGAGTGGGCGCAGGCTTCCGCCAGCTCGGTCGGCACCGGCAGGTCGCCGGCGGCGCTGGCGAAGTCGCCGATGGCGGTGGCGCCGACGCCGAGGCAGAACGGCGGCATCACGTCATAGAAAAAACCGTTGTAGTGATCGGGAGCGAAGAGCACCACCAGCTCGGGCTCGAAGGCGGCGATCCGCCGCCGGGCGTCGGCAATCACCCCGTTCACTTCATCAAGAACCGCCTGCTCCGGGTCCACCAATCCCACCAGCGGAGTGTGGGAGAGACAGTGCAAATAGGCATGCATATCAGGCCACCTTCTCTTCAGCGTGGGCGGTATCCCCGGTTGCGAGGGCCATTTTTTCCGCCAGGGCGGTCAGCTGTGCGCCGAGGGTCTGCGGGATGGCGAGAGCGGCGACAAAGCGGTCCGGTCTGACCACGGCAATGGCGGTGTTATGCTGAGCAAACCAGCTCTTCAGGCGGTTTTGCGTATCGCCCACCCGCAGCGTGCCGGGGGCGTTATCCTGCTCGCGATGGATCTGCACCGCCGGCACCACCTGGATAAAGCGCACGCCCATCGCGCGCCAGCGGGCGATCTGCCCGGCGTCGAGCCCCCACTGCGGGTTGCAGCCCCAGCCGATAATGGCGAAATTCGCGCCGATGACGTCGTCGAGCAGCACGCTCTCGCCGCTCTCCAGCGTCACCTGCGGTTGAATAAACATTTTGCCCACCGGCGAGGTTTTGCCGGCGCCGTCGGTCAGCAGCGCCCCCTCGCGGTACTGCGGCATCGGCTTAAAGCGCATTTCGAGGAAGTAGCGCTTCACCGGCGGCAGGTAGTTCAGCAGCCAGGAGAGACCGTCGCGCACGGCCCCCTGCCAGCGCTTCGGCGGCGCCAGCACGTTGCCGGCGGTGACCGACAGATCAATCATCGCTTTCGCGTGGTCGCGGCGCTCCTGCTGATAGCTGTCGAGCAGCGCCTCTCCCGCTTTACCGTTGACCACCAGCGCCAGCTTCCACGCCAGGTTGAAGGCGTCGCGCATGCCGCTGTTGTATCCCTGCCCCTGCCAGACCGGCATGATGTGCGCCGCGTCGCCGGCCAGCAGCACCCGGTCAATGCGAAAACGCTCGGCAAGGCGGGCGTTATGGGTGTAGACCCGCTGGCGGATCAGCTCGACGCGGTCCGGGTCCGGCAGCACTTTGCTCAGCAGACGACGCATATTGTGCGGCTCGCTGAGCTGGGCTTCGGTTTCTCCGGGCATCACCATAAATTCAAAGCGGCGCACGCCATGGGGCAGCGCGGCGGAAACGTAGGGTCGCACCGGGTCGCAGCACAGGTAAACGTGCGGGGTGGCCAGCGGGTCGTTAGCGATATCGATGACGATCCACTGATTCGGCGCGGTCTTACCTTCGAAGGGGATGTTCAGCGTACGACGAATAAAGCTGGCGCCGCCGTCGCAGGCCACCAGCCAGTCCGCGCGCACCGTCTCCCGCTCGCCGTCCGGTCCTTTAAGATTTAACGTGACACCGTCACCGTTCTGGCTAAAGGCTTCTACTTCGCGGGAGAAGAGGCAGCGGACCTGCGGGAAACGCTGCAGGCCGTGATACATCACCGCATCGACCTGCGGCTGAATGAAGGCGTTGCGCCGCGACCAGCCAAACTCATCGGTCATCGGCTGGATATCAGCAAAGCAGCGCCCCTTCGGGGTCAGAAAGCGCATGGCGTGCCATGGCGTGGTGTGCGGCAGCACGTCATTTACCAGCCCCACCGCCTGCATCGCCCGCAGGGATTCATCGTCAATGCCGATGGCACGTGGGTAATCGATCAGTGTGTCGAGCTTTTCCACCAGCAGCACGCTGATGCCCATCTGGCCAAGGTAGTTGGCCATCATCAGGCCAACCGGACCGGCGCCGGCGATGGCGACCTGAGCGGTATGCTGCACGGCGGGTTGAATATCGGGTGTAGATGTTGTCATTTTCAGCGACCTCACGACTCGGAAACTGCCCGGCTGACAGGCAATTTGTTAATCATGTGTAAACGTATTTTTATAATGGGCTGAGTATAGGGCGGGGGTTTTCGGCTACAATCAAAACATCGCCGAATGTGCACCAGGTGCACTACGCTGTTTATAAAGCATTTTAAGGAAGGATTTATGCGTGACGATGGGTCCACTGAGTACAAAACGGTGCGTGGGTTAAGCCGGGGTTTATTGTTATTAAAATTGTTAAATAAATTCGACGGCGGCGCGACGCCGGGCCTGCTGGCGGAGTTTAGCGGCCTGCATCGCACCACCGTGCGCCGGCTGCTGGAGACGCTGCAGGAGGAGGGTTTTGTCCGCCGCAGCCGCTCCGACGACAGCTTCCGGTTGACCATTAACGTCCGCCAGCTGAGCGATGGATTTCGTGACGAACATTGGATTTCTGCCCTCGCCACACCGCTGCTCGGCGAGCTGCTGCGCGAGGTGCAATGGCCGACAGACATCACCACCCTCGACGTCGACGCCATGGTGGTGCGCGAGACTACCCACCGCTTCAGCCGACTGTCGTTTCACCGCGCGATGGTCGGACGGCGGCTGCCGCTGTTGCTCACCGCCTCCGGGCTGACGTGGCTGGCCTTTGCCCCCGACGCGGAGCGCGACGCCATCGTCAGCATGCTGGCCGCCCGTCCGGAAGCTGAGTATCAGCTGGCCCGCGAACCGGAACGGCTGGCGGCGATCCTCGCCCGCACCCGCCAGAACGGCTATGGCGAAAACTTCCGCGGCTGGCGGCAGGAGGAGAAAATCGCCTCCATCGCCGTGCCGGTCTGCAGCCAGCAGCGGGTTATCGGCTGCCTGAACCTGGTCTATATCGCCAGCGCAATGACCATTGAGCAGGCGGCGCAGAAGCATCTCCCTGCGCTGCAGAGGGTGGCGAGGCAGATAGAGGCCCGCATGGAAGAGGAAGAAGTGTGGTACGAAATGCCCTGATCGTGATGAGGGTAAATGCGATCACCCATTGCGCCCGGCTTCGTTATATAATTTAATACATAACGAATTTTTCACGCCATTCGGGCCACACCATGTCAAAACACCCCTTACTGCTGGGCCTGACGCTGCTCAGCGTCAGCCTGTTCACCGGCCAGGCCTTCGCCGACCGCACCGTCACCGACCAGCTGGGTCGCCAGGTCACGCTCCCCGACCACATCACCCGCGTCGTGGTTCTGCAACATCAGACGCTCAACCTGCTGGTGCAACTGCATGCCGCCGAGGATATCGTCGGCGTCTTAAGCAGCTGGCAGAAACAGCTCGGGCCGCAGTTCGCCCGCTTTATGCCTGAGATCGGGCAGCTGGCGACCCCGGGCGATCTCACCCAGGTCAATATTGAAAGCCTGCTGGCGCTGCGTCCGCAGGTGGTTTTTGTCGCCAACTATGCGCCGCCGGCGATGATCGCGCAGATCCAACAGGCCGGGATCCCGGTAGTGGCCATCTCGCTGCGCCAGGACGCCGCGGGTGAAAAAAATAAAATGAACCCCACCATGGCAGACGAAGAGCAGGCCTATAACGCCGGGCTGGTGGAGGGGATCCGCCTTATCGGCGAGGTCGTCGAGCGCCAGCCCGAGGCCGAGGCGCTGATTCACTACACCTTTGCGGCGCGCAAACAAGCCAATGCGCCGGTGGCCGATATTCCACCGAACCAGCGGGTGCGGGTGTATATGGCCAACCCCGATCTGAATACCTACGGCGCCGGTAAATACACCGGGCTGATGATGGCGCACGCCGGGGCGCTGAACGTGGCGGCCGCCAGCGTAAAAGGCGCCCGTCAGGTGTCGCTGGAGCAGGTGCTGGAGTGGAACCCGCAGGTGATCTTCGTCCAGGACCGTTATCCGCAGGTGGTCAAACAGATAGAGAACGACCCGCAGTGGCAGGCGATCGATGCGGTGAAACACCACCGCGTGTGGCTGATGCCGGAGTACGCCAAAGCCTGGGGTTACCCGATGCCGGAGGCCCTGGCGCTGGGCGAGCTATGGATGGCGAAAAAACTCTATCCTTCGCGCTACCAGAGCATCGATGTGGACAGTAAAGCCAGGGATTACTATCAGCGTTTTTACCGCGTGGCGTGGACGCCAGATGCGCGCTAACCACCATCCCTGGCGGTTGCAGGGTAGCCTGGCGCTGGCGACGCTGGCGATCGCGGTCGCCTCGCTCTGTTTCGGCCAGTACCCGTTAAGCCTGCGCGCCGTTGGCCACACCCTGGTCCATTTGCCGCCAGGTGAAGGGGTGATCGGGCAGATCGTCTGGTCGGTTCGCCTGCCGCGCGTGGTCATGGCTCTGCTGGCCGGGGGCGCGCTGGGGCTGTGCGGCGCCACCTTGCAGGGCGTGTTCCAGAACCCGCTGGTGGACCCGCACATCATCGGGGTGACCGCCGGCTCCGCCTTCGGCGGCACGCTGGCGATCCTGTTGGGCGTCGGCGGTCTGCTGATGATGGCCTCGACCTTTTTCTTCGGCCTCATCGCGCTGGGGCTGATTTACGCCCTCGCCGCCCTGCAGGGGCGGGACAGCACGCTGGGGCTGATTCTGTCCGGGATCATTCTCAGCGGCTTCTTCGCCGCGCTGGTCAGCCTGATGCAGTACCTCGCCGATAGCGAAGAGACGTTACCGAACATTGTTTTCTGGCTGCTCGGCAGCTTCGCGACCGCCAGCTGGCATAAGGTTCTGCTTATGTCCCTGCCCATGGCGCTAGCCGTCGGGGTGCTGTGGAAGCTGCGCTGGCGTATCAACCTGCTGGCGCTGGAGGAACGCGATGCCCGCAGTCTTGGCGTTCCGGTGGCCGCGCTGCGTCGCGGCGTGCTGGTGTGCTGTGCAGTGCTGGTGGCAGCCCAGGTGGCGGTCAGCGGCAGCATCGCCTGGATGGGGCTGGTGGTCCCGCACCTCGCCCGCCTGCTGGTGGGCGCTGACCATCGTCGCCTGCTGCCCACCGCCTTCTGGCTTGGCGCCGCGCTGATGCTGGTGGTGGACGATCTGGCGCGCACGCTGACCCAGGCGGAAATCCCGATCGGGATCATCACTGCCCTGCTCGGGGCGCCGCTGTTTACCTTTTTACTGGTGCAATCCCGGCGCCGGAGTACCGCCCGATGAACAGCTCATTATCGCTGGAAGCGCTACGCTACGGCCACCGTCAGCCGCTCTTCGCCCCGCTCACGCTGACCTGCCGGCCCGGTGAGATCTGGGCGGTGCTGGGCGCCAATGGCCGGGGAAAAAGTACCCTGCTGGACACCCTAACCGGCGTGTTGCCGCCGCTGGGCGGCCAGGTGCAGTGCGAGGGGGGCATCGCCCTGGTCCCGCAGTCGTTTCGTCCCGCTTTTCGCTGGCGCGTGAGCGATGTGGTGCTGATGGGCCGCGCCCGTCATGTGGATCTCTTTGCCCAGCCGGGCGAGGAAGATGCCCGGCGGGTTGAGAACGCGCTGGCGCAGCTGGGGATTGCCGCCCTGGCCGGGGATGACTTCGGCGCCCTCTCCGGCGGCCAGCAGCAGCTGGTGCTGATTGCCCGCGCGCTGGTCAGCGCCAGCCAGAATATCCTGCTGGATGAGCCCTGCTCGGCGCTGGACCTCGGTAACCAGCAGGTGGTATTGCAGCTGATCGGCGACCTCGCTCACCGCCAGGCACGCACCGTCCTGTTCACCACCCATGATCCAAACCATGCGCTGCAGGTGGCCAGCCATACGCTGCTGCTTCTGCCGGAGGGCCAGTGGCTGGCAGGCGAGACCGCCGACGTGCTGAGCGAAACGCACCTCCGGCAAGCGTACGGCCTGCCGGTACGTCTGATCTACCATCCAGCGTCCGCGTCCCCTCTGCTGGCGCCGGGGTTTACTCTGCGTCGCTGAACGGCATAAAACCCGCCTGCCGGAGATACCCCTGGCCAACGTCGCCGAGGATAAAGCGATACAGGGCCAGCGCGGCGGGATCCGCCCTGAGGCGCGCCAGCTGGTAATCGCAACGAATATTCCACGGCGCCGGGATGGTCAGGGTACGCAGATCGTCGCAGGCGGCCAGCGCGGGGCCATAGTGCGCGTAGCCGATAAACAGATCCGCCAGATTCTGGCGAATAAGCCACGCGCCGGCTATCTCGCCCGGCGGCACGCTCAGTGAGTCTCTACCGCCGACCCGCGGCTGCGCCCGCCCGGCTATCGCGTTGCCCAACCCAGGATAGTGCGCCTCAATTCGGGCAAACAGTTGCCAGGTATAATCTCCCGACGGATCGCATCCCGGCGTGGAGGTCGCCAGCCGCAGGCGGGGCGTGCTGAGCAGCGCCAGCCAATCCAGGCCATCGTTGTCCGGCGACCACCGGGCGGTCAGCATCAGCTGGTTGCCGGCAAATCCCTGGCATTCCTGCGCCAGACCGGCCTGCAGCAGCGCCTGCGGGTGCGCCGCGTTGGCGGACGCAAAAACCGCGCACGGCGCCCCGGCCTCGATCCGCTCGCGCAGCAGGCCGGCAGGGCCAAACTGCGCATCGACCGCCAGGCCAGTGTGCTGCTGAAAGTGCGCCACCAGCGGTAGGAAAGCGCTTCTCAGGCTTCCCGCCGCCAGCAGCGTGAGAGGAGTGGACATCATAGATAGTCGCTATAAACCGGATAATATAACGCTATATTACCCGGTTTGCCGTCGCGTCAGTAGCGAATTTCCGCCAGCGCGCGCAGCTGCTCGGGGGTGGCTACCGGCAGGTCGAAAAAGCGCAGATAGGCGGGGATCATTTCAAACAACATGTCGGTCCCGCGCTGGATATGGCACTGTCGCGCCTGAGCGGCCCTCAGCAGCGGGGTGTACTCCTGGGTCATGACGACCTCCCCCACCCAGGTGCCTGGCGCCAGACGGTCAACGTCCAGCGGCAGCGGATCGCTGGCCTTCATCCCCAGCGGGGTGGCATTGACCACCAGCTCGTGTCCGACAGGGTCGTGCTGCATCAGGGTGATATCGAGCTGCGGATAGTGCTGATGCAGCCGTCCGGCGAGGGCGTGCGCCACCTCGGGCCGGGTATCGTACAGGGTCAGGGCGCTGACTCCCGCCGCCGCGAGAGAGGCGGCGATAGCCGATCCTACCCCGCCGCTGCCGACCACCAGCGCCCGCGTCCCCTGCGGATTAAACCCTTTACGACGCAGGCCCAGCACAAAGCCGTCGCCATCGAACATATCCCCGGAGAGGCTGCCGTCGGCCTCGCGACGGATGGCATTGCAGGCGCCAGCGATGGCCGCCGTCGGGCTCAGGCGCTGGACCAGATCGCAGGTGGCGATTTTATGCGGCATCGTCACCAGCGCGCCGATGATGTTGGTCATCGTAAACAGCGGCGGAATAAACGCGGCGTAGTCCTCCGGCCTGACCCCCATCGGCACCACCTTTACGTCCACCTGCTGGTCGACGAACCACGGGTTATAGATCATCGGCGCCTTAAAACTGGCGGTCGGATAGCCAAGGTGCGCTATCAGCCGCGTATTTCCACTAATCACCATGCCTTGCTCCTTTGCTTACTGCGATAACTCGATACGTTTGACGTCGCCGAGGATAAACAGATAGGCCACCACGCCCAGCAGCGCGGCGCCGCCGATGTAGATCAACGCGTAGAAGAAATTGCCGAACCCGGCAACGATAAAGCCGATCACCAGCGGGGTGAGGATCCCCGCGAGGTTGGCGCAGAAGTTAAACAGGCCGCCGGTCAGGCCGCCCAGCCCCTTCGGGGCAATATCGGAGATCAGCGTCCAGCCAAGCCCCACCATTCCCTGACCAAAAAAGGCAAACGACATCACCAGGATCACCGCCAGGTCGCTATGCAGCCAGTTGGCGGTGATAATGCAGCTGGCCATCAGCAGACCGGCGACGATCGGCAGCTTTCGGCCAAGGTTGGCCGACCCGGTGGCCTTGAGCAGTTTGTCGGAGATCCAGCCGCCAAACATCACCCCGCCCGCGGCGGCGACAAACGGCAGGATGGAGAAGAAGCCGACCTTCAGCCAGGGCATATGCCGCTCGGTGGCCAGCCAGGTCGGGAACCAGGTGAGAAAGAACACCAGCACGGTATTGCCGGCAAACTGGCCGATGCTGGCGCCGATGATCTGCCGCTTGCTCAGCAGCTGGCGGACCAGCGGCCAGCTGAACGCCACCTGCTGGTCCGTCGGGGCGCTCAGGCCGCCGCCGTTTTCGATATGCTCGCGCTCCTGCTGGCTGAGGCGCGGATCTTCATGCGGTTCGCGGTAGCAGCGCCACCACACCAGGGCAAACAGAATACCGACCGCGCCGACGCTGACGAACAGCACCCGCCAGCCAAAGCCGTCCATGATCCAGAACAGCAGCGGCGCAAAGCAGGCCAGCCCGAGGTATTCCCCTACCGTGTACACCGCTGTGGCTTTCGCCCGCTCATGCTGCGGGAACCAGGCGCTGACCACCCGGCTGTTGACCGGAAAGCACGGCGCTTCGCTAATGCCGAGTCCGAAGCGGCACAGCAACAGTGTTTTCAGCCCCACCGCCATGCCGTGGAACAGGGTAAACAGCGACCATAGGGTCAGCGACAGAAAATAGGTCACTTTGTTGCCAAAGCGGTCAAGGAACAGCCCGCCGGGGATCTGCGCCAGGGCATAGGTCCAGGCGAAGGCGGAAAAAAGGATACCCATGATCGCCGGGTCGATCCCCAGCTCACCGGTGAGCTTTGGGGCGGCGATCCCCAGCACGGTGCGATCGAGGTAGTTGATCATGGTACCAACGGCCAACAGCGCAAGGATGCCGATGCGCCGCCGGGAGCGGCGCACGGTGACGGCAGGCTGGGCGGCAGCCGTCGGGTTAGGGCTATATGAGCTCATAGTCAGTTCCTGTCTCGGGTACAGAGGATGTTGTTATTGTGTTTAAAGCATAATGAACCATTTGATTCGGGCTAACAATACTGCATCGCCGCCAGACGGACGGCGGCATTCGCCGCGCCATAGAGCGCGTAACCGGCCCGTCGTTCGGTTAACTCAAAGAAAAAGCGCCCGGCGGTAAAGGGGCGGGTATAAAGATGCAGGAAGGCCCCGCCCTGCGGATCGCGGTCGTAGAGGAGCTGCCGCCGCTGCAGTTGCCCAACGTCCAGCTCGCCGCCGAAGCGCGCCAGCAGATCGTCATAATAATTGGCCGGGATCTGCAGCGCATGGCGGGCAACGTCGGCAAGCTGGTCGCAGGTGGCCGGCAGATCGCGGCAGGCAAAGGCCGCATGCTGCAGCCCTGCCCCCTGGTAGCAGGCGACCGAGCGGGCAATCTGCGTCGCCCGGCTCTGCGAAATATTCAGCGCCAGACGGATATCGCCCTGCGGGCTGCGCACCGCCAGACTGCGCACCAGTCCATACGGGTCCGGCAGCGTCTGCTCATGCTCAAGGGTAAAACCAAACACCGTGCGGAAGAACATCACCCAGTTGTCGCGGCTGTCGGCCTCCATCCCCAGCGCCAGATGGTCGATACCGAGATAATCCTCGCGCACCGTCAGTCCGTCGCGCAGATGAAAATCGCGCTCATAGATCCCTTCCCCGGCCTCGATGAGATAGATAAGGCTACCGTCCGGGGCGCAGATCGCCGGGATCGGCGTTTCGTTCGGCCCGGCATCGCCCTGCCAGGTGGCATACCCCAGCGCCCGGGCGCGGGCCACAATCGGCGCACTGCGATCGACCCGCAGCGCCATGGCGCACAGCGATACGCCGTGGCGTTGATAGAAATGATCGGCCCAGCTGTGGGGCTGATGGTTGATGACGATCCGCGCCCCGCCGTTGCGCCACAGCGTCACCTGTTTGGAGCGGTGGCTTCCCTCGTGCTGAAAACCCAGCGCCTGCAGATGCTGCCCCAGGCGCTGCGCCTCGGCGGCGCTGGCGGCAAACTCGATAAACTCCAGCCCGTGATAGACCGGCAGCGGCGGCGGTGAAAACAGATCGGCATCGCACGTCGGGAGCCGACGGCGGGTTTGCTCCTCCAGCCACAGCAGCGAACGATAACCATCTTTGGCCGTCGCGCCGTTCGGCGAGGCGCGAAAACCGTCATTAAAGATCTCCAGCGACCAGGGGCCGCGATAGCCGCAGCGGGTGACCTGCTCGGCAAACGGCTCCAGCGGCAGCTCGCCCTGCCCGGGGAAGCAGCGGAAATGGCGACTCCATTCCAGGAGATCCATTTTCATGTACGGCGCATCGGCGAGCTGAACAAAGGTGATTTTCTCCACCGGCACCGACGGTAGCGCGTCCAGCGTGTCGCCGCGAGCCAGAATATGGAAGCTGTCGAGCACCAGGCCCAGCGCCGGGCTGTCCACCCGCCGTACCCGCTCCCAGGCCTGCTGCCAGCGGTTCACATGGGTTCCCCAGGCCAGGGCCTCATAGCCGATGGTGATCCCCTCTTCTTCCGCCAGCGTGGCCAGCGCCCGCAGATCCGCGACCTGCAATTCGCTATCCGCCGAGCAGTCCGGCTGCACATTGCTGCACAGCAGCAGCGTGTCGCAGCCCAGCTCGTGCATCAGGGCAAACTTGCGCCGAGCGCGGGCTATATTCGCCGCAAACTGCGCCCGGCTGGCGCCTTCAAAATCGCGAAAGGGTTGAAAAAGCGTGATTTTTAACCCTAAATCGGCGGCAAGCTGGCGGATTTCCGCCGGCGTCCCCGTATAATAGAGCAGATCGTTCTCGAAAATTTCCACACCCTGATAGCCCGCCGCCGCAATAGCGTGCAGCTTCTCAGGCAGGGTGCCGGAAATCGAAACGGTGGCGATAGAGCGCAGCATAAGGTCCTCGGGTCAACAACTGACGTGAGCCTTGAATATGTATCATTTGGTTCATTTGCGCCATACTAGGTTGCTAAATTGTGATCATTATGTGTATTTTTTGTCACCCAAGAAAAAGGAGTTGCCATGACCGTCGTTGCTCATGATGAAGCACAATCCCTGAAGGCGCGGATTTTCAGCGCTGCTATCGCTGTTTTTGCTGAACACGGGCTGTCAGGCGCCCGCATGGAGCAGATCGCCACCGAAGCGCAGACCACCAAGCGCATGGTGGTTTACTACTTCAAAAGCAAAGAGCAGCTCTATCAGGAGGTGCTGCAGTATGTGTATGCGCGGATCCGCGAAACCGAGCAGCAGCTGGGGCTGGAGAATGTGCCGCCGGTGGAGGCGCTGGTGCGGCTGGTGCGCTGGAGCGTGCGTTATCACGCCACCCACGCGGACTATATGCGGGTGATTTGCATGGAGAATATGCAGCGCGGCAAGTGGTTACAAACCTCGGGTGAACTGAAACCGCTGAATCGTACCGCCCTGTCGATTCTGGAAGACATTTTACAGCGCGGCCAGCAGCAAGGCGTCTTTCAGGCGGGGCTCGAAGCACGCGATGTGCACCGGTTAATCAGCAGCTTCAGCTTTTATCAGGTGTCGAACTTCTACACCTTCAGCAGCCTGTACCTTGACGATCCGTTGCCCGCCATCGACGACGAAGCGATGGTGGCCCACCACTGCGACATTGCCGTCCGGGCGGTGATCCGCTTCGTGATATCCTGACCCGCCGGCGACAGAAGTTAATGCCCGGAAAGGGCGTGAATGACTTTCTCCATGGCCTCCACGGTGAGCGCCGAACGCTGAATTTTGGCGTTCGCCAGCGAGGTGCGCAGTACGCCGGCAATGACAATGTGTTTCGGCTCCTGGCCCAGGTCTCGCATTTCCAGCACCACTTTACCCACCACGCGGCACATTTCCTGGTACAGCTCGTCGTCTTTGGCTTTATTTCCCATCTGGTTTTGCTCGCACTTTATTATTATCAATCAATTCATTATTGATAGATTTTTTCCGCAACGCAAATTATCCCCGGCGGAATGGGCCAATGGCGCATTTTACTGGTTCATCACGCGAGAAAAAGCGCCTTCCGCTGCCCCTTTGCCTGCCCGGTGATGAAAAAATGTGTTGCGTACTTTTATGCATAACGTGCCGGTTTTGTTACGCGTTTTGTCCATAATTTGAAACGAGGTTTTTATTTTCCTTTTTGATTTCGGCAGCGTATAATGCGCTTCGATTCTTTCTTGAATGGTTTCAGCGCATTGGACTGCATGATAAAACGCATAACACCTTGCCACATTTCATGGGCTGAACCGCCAGCACACATTCTTCTGCACGCTCCGGGGTTGTCACCTATCCTTAGGGCGTGGCTTAGCAACTTTCGTAATACAGGTTTGGCTCCCCGGCAGTGCGCCCGCGGAGCGAGAATTCCATATCCTTCACAACTTAAAGACTAAAACTGTCATGAAAAAGACCAAAATTGTTTGCACCATCGGTCCGAAAACCGAATCTGAAGAGATGCTGACCAAAATGCTGGAAGCCGGCATGAACGTGATGCGTCTGAACTTCTCCCACGGTGACTATGCGGAACACGGTCAGCGCATCCAGAACCTGCGCAATGTGATGAGCAAAACCGGTAAGAAAGCCGCTATTCTGCTGGACACCAAAGGCCCGGAAATTCGTACCATCAAGCTGGAAGGCGGCAACGACGTCTCATTGAAAGCAGGCCAGACCTTCACCTTCACCACCGATAAATCCGTCGTCGGCAACAACGAAATCGTTGCTGTGACCTACGAAGGCTTCACGTCTGACCTCACCGTCGGCAACACCGTTCTGGTGGACGATGGCCTGATCGGCATGGAAGTGACGGCTATCGAAGGTAACAAAGTTATCTGTAAAGTGCTGAACAACGGCGACCTTGGCGAGAACAAAGGCGTAAACCTGCCGGGCGTCTCCATCGCCCTGCCGGCGCTGGCTGAGAAAGACAAACAGGATCTGATCTTCGGTTGCGAACAGGGCGTGGACTTTGTCGCGGCCTCCTTCATCCGTAAACGTTCCGACGTCGTCGAGATCCGTGAGCACCTGAAAGCCCACGGCGGCGAAAACATCCAGATCATCTCCAAAATCGAAAACCAGGAAGGCCTGAACAACTTCGACGAAATCCTCGAAGCTTCTGACGGCATCATGGTTGCTCGTGGCGACATGGGCGTTGAGATCCCGGTTGAAGAAGTTATCTTCGCCCAGAAAATGATCATCGAAAAATGTATCCGCGCGCGCAAAGTGGTTATCACCGCGACTCAGATGCTGGACTCCATGATCAAGAACCCGCGTCCGACCCGCGCTGAAGCCGGCGACGTGGCCAACGCCATCCTCGACGGTACCGATGCAGTGATGCTGTCCGGCGAATCCGCGAAAGGTAAATACCCGCTGGAAGCCGTCACCATCATGGCCACCATCTGCGAACGTACTGACCGCGTGATGACCAGCCGTCTGGACTTCAATAACGACAATCGTAAACTGCGCATCACCGAAGCGGTGTGCCGCGGCGCGGTAGAAACCGCTGAGAAACTGGAAGCGCCGCTGATCGTTGTCGCCACCCAGGGCGGTAAATCCGCACGCGCTGTGCGTAAATACTTCCCGGACGCCACCATCCTGGCCCTGACCACCAACGAAACCACCGCTCGCCAGCTGGTGCTGAGCAAAGGCGTTGTGCCGCAGCTGGTGGAAGAGATCGCCTCTACCGATGACTTCTATCATCTGGGCAAAGATCTGGCGCTGAAAAGCGGCCTCGCGCGTAAAGGCGACGTGGTGGTGATGGTTTCCGGCGCATTAGTGCCGAGCGGTACCACTAATACGGCTTCCGTACACGTGCTGTAATAATTTACAGGTTAATTGGTTTTTTTTAATAAAGCGCCTCTCGGGGCGCTTTTTTTTATTCATTGATTAGCTCTTCCTATTAAAAATGCAAATCGGAATTTACTATTTAATAAGAGATTATCTAAGATGAATCCGATGGAAGCGCGCTGTTTTCACTCGCCTTTTTCAGCGATTTTGTCCAATTCGATGCTTCTTTGAGCGAACGATCAAAAATAAGTGCGTTCAGGTAAAAAAAATATTCTCATCCCAAAAAACTTTGTGTAATACTTGTAACGCTACATGGAGATTAACTCAATCTAGAGGGTATTAATAATGAATCGTACTAAACTGGTACTGGGCGCGGTAATCCTGGGTTCTACTCTGCTGGCTGGTTGCTCCAGCAATGCTAAAATCGATCAGCTGTCTTCTGACGTTCAGACTCTGAACGCTAAAGTTGACCAGCTGAGCAACGACGTGAACGCAATCCGTTCCGACGTTCAGGCTGCTAAAGACGACGCAGCTCGCGCTAACCAGCGTCTGGACAACCAGGCTCACTCTTACCGTAAGTAAGAGTTCTGGTAATAAAAATGGCGCACTCTGTGCGCCATTTTTTTTGCCCTCAGCATGAGGGCTACTGGGTAAGCAGGCTGTTGTCTGACGGCGTGTTCTGCGCCGACAGCGTAGCTGGCGCACTCCCCGTCCCCGTGGACACCACCACCGGATATCCCGCCCTTCTCGACATCGCTTTTTTCAGCTGTGCATCATCGACCGCTTTATCCTCTGCGAAGGCGTGAAACGCCGCAGGCAGCGTGTAGGCGATGGTCCGGGTGTTTTCCCCTTCCGTCTGCGAAAGCGGCCTGTGGACCTCGACATAGCGTTTACCATCCGGTTCGACGGCAAACTTCACCGGCTGATTGATAATCCGTACCGGCGTCCCGGTTTTCACCTGGTTGAACAGCGCTTTGATGTCATCGGCGTTCATTCGCATACAGCCTGAGCTGACGCGTAAACCGACGCTGTCCGGCGCGTTGGTGCCATGAATCAGATATTCGCCGTTGCCATAGGCCAGACGCAGCGCGTAGCGCCCCAGCGGATTGTACGGCCCGGCCGGGACCACCGCTGGTAACGTCACCCCTTTCTCCAGCGAACGCGCCCGAATGCCCGCGGTGGGCGTCCAGGTCGGGTTGGGGATCTTCTGCCCGATGCGGGTGGTCATCTCAGGCGTTTCCAGCCCTAACTGGCCGATACCCAGCGGATAGACCTGCACCTGATTCTCTCCCGGCGGGAAGTAATACAGCCGCAGTTCCGCAAGGTTGACGACAATCCCCTCTCGCGGTACGTCGGGGAGCAGCATCTGGGAGGGGATCAGGACCTGAGTACCTGGCTTCGGCTGCACCGGCGCGATGGTATCGTTGGCTTCGAGGATCAGCATCGCCGCGGTATCGAAATGGCGGGCGATCGCCTGCAGGTTGCGGTCTCCCTCCTGTACGGTCCAGTACTGGTTCTGGCCAATCAGCCGGCTGTTGGCGGGAGGAAGCGGGTAGTCGACGGCCCAGGCGGCCGAGGAGGCGCCAAGCGCGCTGAGAAGGGCTAAGGTGATCATCGTTTTGCGTTTCATACTGAGATTCCTTCTTTCGCTGATAAAACGCCAGGAGACTGAACGGCGGCAGGAGCAGAACCCCTACCGGACGTAACAGAATGAAATCTACCTGTTTATTCTAGCTAATATTTGCGGCTTTCGCGCGGATCGCACGGATCATGGCTTCAAGCCCTTGCGAGCGGGAAGGCGTCAGGTGTTGGGTGAGCGCCATTTTTTCAAACCACGGGCGCACATCGAACTCAGTGATGTCCTGGGCGGTCATCCGATCATAAAGGATAAACACCACCGCAATCAGCCCTTTGACGATCGCCGCATCGCTGTCACCGCGCAGGGTGATAACGCCGGAGGGGTCCTGCGCCATCACAATCCACACCTGGCTTTGGCAGCCCTGAATAATGTTCTGCACGCTATGTTCTTCCGGGCTTAGCGGCGCCAGCCGCTGGCCCAGCTCAATGATATAGAGATACTTCTCTTCCCAGTTGGCGCAACGGCTAAAATTGCGCAACAGTTTGTCTTTGTCTGGTAGTGTCGCCATCGTCACGTCCTTTACCCTAATAATTTGTGGATCCGCTGCAGGCCGGCCACCAGGCGGTCCACCTCTTCCGTGGTATTGTACATCGCCAGCGAGGCCCGACACATAGCCGGTACCTGATACCGGGCCATCAGCGGCATGGCGCAGTGGTGCCCGGTTCGCACGGCGATACCGTAGTTGTCGAGGAAGCTGCCGACGTCATAGGCGTGATGCTGGCCGAGGTTAAAGGCGATCACCCCTTTGCGCTGCGCCGGCCCGTAGAGGATCAGATCCGGCACGGCGCGCAGAGCCTCCAGCGCATAGCGCATCAGGGTCTGCTCGTACTCCGCGATCTGCGTCAGCCCCAGTTGGCTGACGTAGGTCAGCGCCGCGCCGAGGCCAATGATCCCCCCGGTATTCGGCGTACCGGCCTCAAAGCGCCACGGCGCCCGGTTCCAGGTGGTGCCTTCCGTCAGGCTGACGGTGGCGATCATCGACCCGCCGCCTTCCCATGGCGCCATCGCCTGCAGTAGCTCGGAACGGCCATAGAGCACGCCGATCCCGGTCGGGCCATACAGCTTGTGTCCGGAGAAGACGTAGAAATCGCACCCCAGCGCCTGCACATCTACCGGGTGGTGCATCACCGCCTGAGCGCCATCCACCAGCACTTTCGCGCCATGCTGATGCGCAAGGGCAATCAGCGCCGCCAGCGGGTTTTCCGTCCCCAGCACGTTGGAGACCTCGGTTATCGCCAGCAGGCGGGTGCGCGTGTCAAACAGTCCCGGGACAACATCCAGTTGCAGGGTGCCGTCCGGGTTCAGGGGGATCACCCGCAGCTCAGCCCCGACGCGGGCGCACAGCATCTGCCACGGCACAATGTTGGCGTGGTGCTCCATTTCGCTGATGATGATGTTATCCCCGGCGCCGACGTTGGCGTTTCCCCAGCTGTTGGCCACCAGGTTGATACCCTCGGTGGTGCCGCGGACGAACACCACTTCCTCCGCCGACCCGGCGTTAAGGAAGGTGGCCGCCTGCTGACGCACGGCTTCCATCCGCGCGGTGGCTTCCGCGCTGAGGGTATGGATGCCGCGGTGCACCGCCGCGTAGCCGTGGCGATAGAATTCCGCTTCGGCGCCGATCACCGCCTCCGGCTTCTGGGCACTGGCGGCGCTGTCGAGATAGGCCAGCGGCTGACCGTTGACCTCCCGGTTCAGTACCGGAAAATCGGCGCGAACCCGTTCTACTGAAAATGTCATACAGTGCCTCCCGGCAAACGCAGTCCAATCCGCGCCAGCACCTGCTCTCTGAGCGCATCGCTGCGGATAGCCTCGGTGAGCTCGGCGGCGAAGGCGTAGAGGATCATCTGCTGCGCCGCCTGCTGTTCGATACCGCGCGAGCGCAGATAGAACAGCTGTTCTTCATCAATGCGCCCGACGGTCGCCCCGTGGCTGCATTTCACGTCATCGGCGTAAATCTCCAGCTGCGGTTTGGTGTCGACCTCCGCCAGCCGCCCAAGCAGCAGATTGTTATTGGTCATCTGGCCGTCGGTTTTCAGCGCGTGCGGCGCGACGTTGATCAGCCCGTTAAACACCGCCCGCCCCTTATCGCTGACGATGGTTTTGTGCAGCTGGCGGCTGTTGCAGTAGCCAACCTGATGGTCGAGCCAGGTGCGGCTGTCGCAGACCTCATTTTTCACCGGCATCGCCAGCGAATTGAGGCGCAGATTGCTGTTTTCACCGCCCAGGCGGGTGCTGGTGTGATGACGCAGCACCTGCCCGCCGAGCAGGAAACTGCTGCTGAAAGCCGAGGCGTCGCGGCCCAGCAGCAGGTCGTTATGGGCGAAGTGGTAGCTGAGCGCGTTCTCAAACGCCAGCTTGATATGCTGGAGGTGCGCGTTATCGGCCACCGTCATGGTCAGTCGCCCGCCGGTGAAGTGCGGCTGCTCATTGAGGCTCAGGTAATGTTCGACCACGGTCGCCTCCGCCCCGCTTTCCAGCGCCAGGTGATGGCGATAGTGGGCGGTATTCAGCGCATCGCCGGCCAGACCGCGGGTGATATGCATCAGCAGCAGCGGCTTATCCAGGCGGCGGTTGCGCGGTACGCGAAGGCGGGTCACCGTCTGCGCCAGGCTTTCGGTCAGATGGAGAAACACCTCCGGATGCAAAGCATCCGGCAGATGCTGGCGTTGGTTATCGACGCTGACCTCCACGCCGCTGGCGGCGAGATCGTCGCTCAGCTCAGGATGATAGCGGCCATCGATAAACACCAGCCGCCAGGCGTCCAGCGGCAGCGCCAGCGCATCACGCTGTTCAGCGCTGAGCGATGCCCCCTCGTCGGCGACAAAGTGACCGTTCAGTAGCGCATCCAGCGGGGTGTATTTCCAGTCCTCGTGCTTACGTGTCGGCAGCCCCAGGCGCAGCAGCTGCTGCAGATGCTGGGTGGCCTCCGCCGTACGCTGGCCGCCCTGCGCTTCAAACAGGTGGTGCCATTGCTGCAGCGCGTTACTGCTGTTCGGTAAGCCAGCCATAGCCCTGCTCCTCCAGCTGTTTGACGAGGGTGAAATCCCCCGACTTCACGATCCGCCCCTGATACAGAACATGGACGTAGTCCGGCTTGATATAGTCAAGAATGCGCTGATAGTGGGTGACAATGATGAAGGCGCGTTTGCCGTCGCGTAGCGAGTTGACACCTTCCGAGACAATCTTCAGTGCATCAATATCCAGCCCGGAATCTGACTCATCAAGAATGCACAGCTCCGGCTCCAGCACCGCCATTTGCAGAATATCGTTACGCTTTTTCTCACCGCCGGAGAAGCCAACGTTCACCGAGCGGGTCAGCAGATCTGCCGGCATCTGCAGCAGCCTGATTTTCTCTTCCATCAGATCCTGGAAGTCGAAGCGATCCAGCGGCTCCTGGCCGCGATAGTTGCGCACGGCATTCAGCGCGGTCTGCAGGAAGAACTGGTTGCTGACGCCGGGAATTTCCACCGGATACTGGAAGGCCATAAAGATACCTTCTCCGGCGCGATCTTCCGGGGCAAGTTCCAGCAGGTCTTTACCCTTAAATTCGACGCGCCCGCCGGTCACCTCGTAATCCTCACGCCCGGCCAGGGTGGCCGAAAGCGTACTTTTCCCCGAGCCGTTTGGCCCCATAATGGCGTGGACCTCCCCCGGGCGCACCTCAAGGTTCAGCCCGCGCAGGATCGCTTTATCTTCGACGGCGACGTGTAAATCTTGAATACTTAACATCTTTTTTCCTTAATTATCAGCCGACGCTATGTTCAAGGCTAATGGCCAGCAATTTTTGCGCTTCGACGGCGAACTCCAGCGGCAGTTCGGAGAAGACGTCTTTACAGAAACCGTTGACGATCATCGAGATGGCATCGTCTTCGCTGATCCCACGCTGCAAACAGTAGAACAGCTGATCTTCGCCAATACGCGAAGTGGTCGCTTCATGTTCCAGCTGGGCGCTGTTGTTGCGGCATTCCACATACGGGAAGGTATGCGCCCCGCAGTCCGGGCCGATCAGCATCGAATCGCACTGGGTGTAGTTGCGGGCGTTAGTCGCGGTCGGCATGATTTTGACCAGCCCGCGATAGCTGTTCTGGCTGTGTCCGGCGGAGATCCCTTTCGAGATGATGGTCGAGCGGGTGTTCTTGCCGATATGGATCATTTTGGTGCCGGTGTCCGCCTGCTGGTGACCGCTGGTCAGCGCTACCGAGAAGAATTCGCCGATCGAGTTATCGCCGCGCAGGATGCAGCTGGGGTATTTCCAGGTGATGGCCGAGCCGGTTTCCGACTGGGTCCATGACATCTTGCTGTTCTCCCCTTCGCACAGCGCGCGCTTGGTGACGAAGTTGAGAATGCCGCCGGTGTTGTTGTCGCCGGGGAACCAGTTCTGCACCGTGGAGTATTTCACTTCCGCATCTTTATGAATGATGACTTCAACGACCGCCGCATGCAGCTGATAGCTGTCGCGCACCGGCGCCGAGCAGCCCTCAATATAGCTGACGTAGCTGCCTTCATCGGCCACCAGAATGGTGCGTTCAAACTGCCCGGTCTTTTCGGCGTTGATGCGGAAATAGGTCGACAGCTCCATCGGGCAGCGGACGCCCTTCGGCACATAGATAAAGGTGCCATCCGAAGCCACCGCGGCGTTCAGCGCGGCGAAGAAGTTGTCATTGCCTGGCACCACGGTACCCAGATACTTTTTCACCAGTTCCGGATGGTCGTGGATCGCCTCGCCGAAAGAACAGAAGATGATCCCCTGCTCCGCCAGCTTTTCGCGGTAGGTGGTCGCCACCGACACGGAGTCGAATATGGCGTCCACCGCCACCTCGCGCCCTTCACGTACCGGCACGCCCAGCTGGTTAAAGGCTTCTTCCACCTCGCTGGTCAGGAAGGTGTTGGCCCCGGTCTGCTGCACCGCGCCCGGCTCTGAAGCGCAGGTCTCATCGCAGTTGCCGCAGGAGGGGGCGGAATAGTAGCTGTAGTCCTGATAATTCAGCTTATCGTAATGCGCCTTCAGCCAGTGCGGCTCCTCCATCTCCAGCCATGCCCGGAAAGCATTGAGCCGAAACTCCAGCATCCACTGCGGCTCATTGCGACGGGCGGAAATGGCCCGGACCACCTCTTCATTAATCCCTTTGGCCAGCTCATCGGTCTGCAGCCGGGTGAAAAAGCCCTCTTTATAATTGAGCGGGCCGCCGGTCCAGGTTTTGACATCGTCAGTTGCTTCAGTATTACGCGACATAGTTACTCCGCCTGCACCCCAAAACTTTCGCCACAGCCGCACTCGTGCTGCGCTTTCGGGTTATGAAATTTAAAGATTTCATTTAAACCTTCCCGGACGTAATCGAGCTCCGTGCCGTCAATGAACGGCATCGCCTGCAGCGGCGCCCACAGTTTCGCCCCGTCATGTTCAAAGAGCAGATCGTCGGCTGCCGGCTCGGCAATCATTTCGAGCACATAGCCAAAACCGGCGCAGCCGCTGGTTTTTATCCCCAGCCGCAGCCCTTTTTTGTCCGGTTGCTTGCGCATCAGATCGCGAATATGCGCGGCAGCGGCCGGCGTCATGGTCAGTCCCTGCCAGCTAAAATCGGCGGGATTAAAGGTTCCTGCTTGTACTTCCATCGATAGACCTCCAGGTTGGCGCCATCAAGGCATACCGCCATGTTAGTGATAATGATTATCACTTCAACCCATCTGCAGCAGGGGTATTGCCCCATTTAGCGCTTTTTATAAGCATAGACCCTCGCCCGGGGATTATCAGGGTGTGCAGGGTGAACTTAATCTTTTGATTTATAATATGTTATTCTGAAATCGTTCTATATTCGCACGCAATGGTAAAGATGTATCGAAAATACCGATTTATGCAATAGCAGATGACCCGGTTCCTGTTTATCGCACAGCCTGGAGAAGGAAAAATGACAGTGTCACCTAAAGGCCAACAAGGCCGAGAAGGCGCAGGTCCGGTGGTCAGGATAAGAAAGCGCCAGTCCGTGACGCTTTCGGAAAGCAACAATCGCCGCTCGCCAGGCCGCGATCCAGGGAATGAAAACTGTGATGAAACGGGTAAATGGATTGCCAGGCAGGGTCGCGGTTGGCTAGGTGCCTTTTCTGACCAGCCGGGCGGCCTGAACAAAAACCTCATCTTCCACCCCGTCCCCCTTCTGTCTGCCCAGTCTCACCAGTTCATCCACGATACTCCCCTGATTAATCTGCTTCTGTGTAGCCACTAAGCTAATGACCGCCGCGCCGATGGCCATGCCAATCAATGCCGTTTGTTCATCTTTATCTTTCATGGTGTCGCTCCGTCTGTCCTCCAGAGAAAGGCTAGCAAAAGATACCACCAGCTCAATTTCAAATTCATCTTCTTTACACCTCCCGGAAAACGCAGGCGCCGCGCTGACCTCTCCTTCCCCCTGGTGGCGATGGCGCAAAGCGCTGTCGCCTCATACCGGGTCTTTATTTTGCCAGCTTCACGTTGCGCGGAAATAAATAAAAATAACGCGCGCGCCGAAGAGTAAAAAAAGGAAATAACAGCCTCAGCGATAAAACCAGATTATTCCAGCAGGGAATAGCTGGGATGCTAATATTTCATTTCCCCACCGGTTTTTAGAAGCCTATAGTTTTTTTGCCTGCAGAACATCCACTTAGGTTAAAAGACATAAGGACATAATAATGATTGTTTCAGCCCCCAGCGATTATCGCGAAGCCGCTCGTCGCCGTCTGCCCCGCTTCCTTTTTGATTATATTGACGGTGGCGCGGTGGCGGAAAATACCATGAACGCCAACGCCACCGAGCTTGCCTCGGTAGCCCTTCGCCAGCGCGTGCTGTGCGGGGCGGGCGAACCGACGCTGGCCACCACGATCCTTGATGCTTCATGGGCGATGCCCGTGGCGCTGGGGCCCGTCGGCGCCACCGGGATGTACGCCCGCCGCGGCGAAGTTCAGGCGGCCCGCGCCGCCTCCCGCGCCGGGATCCCGTACACCCTGTCCACGGTGTCGGTCTGCTCGATTGAAGAGGTGGCGAGCCAGGCCAGCGGCGCACTCTGGTCCCAGCTGTACGTGCTGAAAGATCGCGGCTACATGCGTAATGCGCTGGAGCGCGCGTGGGCCGCCGGCATGAAAACCCTGGTATTCACCGTCGATATGCCGATCCCCGGCTCGCGGTATCGGGATAATCGATCAGGCATGTCCGGGCCGCACGCCACCCTGCGACAGTATCTCCAGGCCTGTACTCATCCACGCTGGGCAATGAGCGTCGGGCTGGCGGGCAGGCCCCTGTCGTTCGGTAATATCGAAGCCTACACCGGCCACAAAATGACCATGGACGACTACATGGGGTTCATCAGCAACAACTTCGACCCGTCCATCGCCTGGCACGATCTGGAGTGGATCCGCGACAGCTGGCAAGGGAAATTAATCATCAAAGGGATCCTCGATGCCGACGATGCGCGCAATGCCGTGCGCCTCGGTGCCGATGGCATTGTGGTGTCGAATCATGGCGGCAGACAGCTCGATGGCGCCATCCCCACTGCCCGGGCGCTACCAAGGGTGGTGGATGCGGTCGGCGACGATCTGACGGTGCTTGCTGATTCCGGGGTGCGCTCCGGCGTGGACGTCATTCGCCTGCTCGCACTCGGCGCGAAGGGTGTGCTGCTCGGGCGGGCCTATATTTATGCCCTGGCCGCGGCGGGCGAAGCGGGCGTGGCGCATCTGCTGCGCTTATTTGCCGAGGATATGAAGGTCACCATGACCCTCACCGGCGCGACCTCGCCATCGGCCATCAGCCTCGATTGCCTTGACCGCCTCGAACAGGATCAACATCGCACTCATGCGGTGCCGGTATCCTTACCCGCCTGACGCTGCCCGGGGCCGGGCCTGACCGCGTTTATCGGCCAGGTCCGGCAAGAGGGAATTACCCCTGCGGGTGCAGCGCCGGCTGTTGCACTGCGTCAGCCGGGTGCTGAGGTCGGATGCGGAACCAGATCGCGTACATGGCCGGCAGGAAAATAAGGGTCATGATGGTTCCCCCCAGCGTCCCGCCAATCAGCGTATAGGCGAGCGTTCCCCAGAAGACCGAATGGGTGAGCGGAATGAACGCCAGGATCGCCGCCAGCGCGGTCAGCAGAACCGGGCGGGCGCGCTGCACCGTCGCCTCCACCACCGCGTGGAACGGATCGAGCCCTGCCTGTTCGTTGTGGTGGATTTGGCCAATCAGGATCAGCGTATTGCGCATCAGGATCCCCGACAGGGCGATCAGGCCCACAAGAGCATTGATGCCAAACGGCTGATTGAACAGCAGCAGTGTCGGCACCACGCCAATCAGCCCCAGCGGCGCGGTCAGGAAAACCATGACCATCGCCGACAGCGAACGCACCTGCAGGATAATGATCAGCAGCGTGAGGGCGATCATGATGGGAAATAACGGCACCATCGCCCGCGTGGCTTTGCCTGACTCCTCGATCGACCCCGCCGTCTCGATGCGATACCCCGGCGGCAGCGAGTCGATAATGGGCTGCAGCGATTTCATCAGCGCGGTGGAGACATCCGGCGGCTGCAGGGTATCCGCGACATCTCCGCGGACGGTGATGGTCGGCGTGCGATCGCGACGGCGAAGCAGCGGGTCCTCCATTCTGATCGACACGTCGCCAATCTGTGACAAGGGAACCCGCTGCCCGCCGCTGCCCACCAGGGTGAAGTCGGCGATTTTCGCCGGATCCAGACGGATATCGCCCGCCGCGCGGCCGATGACCTGCACGGCGCGAATATCTTCCCGAACAGTGGTGATGGGGATCCCTGACAGCAGGAACTGCAGCTGCTGGGCGACGGACTGGGAGCTGAGTCCGCTCGCCTGCAGCCGGTCCTGATTGAGGCTGAAATGCATCACCGGCACCCGCGAACCCCAGTCGCTATTGACGGTGCGCATCAGCGGACTGGCCTGCAGCACCGATTTAACCCGTTCGGCGATGTCGAGCAAGGTGTGCGGATCGGGCCCCATCACCCGCCAGGCAACCGGATAGGGCGAATAAGGGCCAAAGACCAGCTGAGTGACGCGCACCCGCGCTTCCGGCGCCAGGCCATTGGCCACCGCCTCCCGCAGCCGCCGCTTGAGCGCCTCGCGGGCGTCCTGACCGTCGGTCAACACCACCAGTTTGGCAAAGGAAGGATCGGGCAACTCCGGGGCCATCGCCAGGTAAAAGCGCGGCGCGCCCTGGCCGATATAGCTGGTGACAATCTTCGCCTCCGGCTGCTGCTGCAGCCAGTGCTCAATTTTCGCCGTCGCGGCGCTGGTCTGGATAATCGACGACCCGTAAGGCATCTGTACTTCAACCAGTACTTCCGGACGATCGGAGGTGGGGAAAAACTGCTTTTTCACCACGCTCATTCCCAGTATCGCCACCATAAACAGCACCACCACGCTGGCGGCCACGCGCCATTTGCGGGCGATAACCCGGGTCAGCAGCCGACGGAAACGCTGATAGCGTGGGGTGTCATACAGCGCGGCGTGGCCTGCCGCCGCGGGCTTTCTGTCCGGCAACAGGTGCACCCCCAGCCAGGGGGTAAAAATCACCGCCACGATCCAGGAGGCAATCAGCGCGATACCGACGATCCAGAACACGTTGCTGGCGTACTCCCCGGCGGTAGACTGCGCAAATCCATTGGGCATAAAGCCCACGGCCGTCACCAGGGTACCGGCCAGCATGGGCGCCGCGGTATGGCTCCAGGCATAGGCGGAGGCTTTGAGGCGGTCGTACCCCTCCTCCATTTTGACCACCATCATTTCGATGGCAATGATGGCATCATCCACCAGCAGGCCCAGGGCGAGGATCAGCGAGCCGAGAGTGATGCGGTCGAAGTTTTTGCCGGTCGCCTCCATCACCACAAACACCACGGCCAGAGTTAAAGGCACCGCCGCCGCGACCACCACCCCCACGCGCCACCCCATGCTGACAAAGCACACCGCCATCACCACCAGCAGGGCGACAAAGAATTTGATCATGAACTCATCGACTGCGGCGCTGATATTCACCGACTGATCGGTCACTTTGGTCAACGACATGCCGAGCGGCAGGCTCTGATTGATGCTGGCCGTTTCGGCGTCGAGCGCTTTCCCCAGCGCCAGACCATTCCAGCCCTCGCGCATCACCACCCCCAGCAGCAGCGCCGGTTCGCCCTGATTGCGGATCAGGAAGGTCGCGGGATCTTCATACCCTCGCTCAACCGTGGCGACATCGGCCAGTTTCAGCGTTCTGCCCCCGGCAATAATCGGCGTGTCGCGGATCTGCTGCAGGCGGTCGAACGCCCCGTCGAGGCGGATAAAGATCTGCCCGCCCCGGGTCTCAATGGCCCCGGCGGCGGTCAGCACATTCTGGCTGTTCAGCGCGGCAAAAATCGCCTCTGGCGAAAGGCCCAGGGTGGCGAGACGATCATGAGAAAAGGAGAGATAAATGCGCTCCGCCTGTTCGCCGAGGATATTCACTTTTTTCACTCCGGGTACATGCAGCAGCTGCTGGCGCAGGGCTTCAGCGTCACGCACCAGCTGCCGCGGCGGCTCTCCCCGCGCTTTCAGAGCAAAGAGGGCAAAGGTGACATCGGCGAATTCGTCATTCATCATCGGGCCGGAGACGCCGGCAGGCAGGTTTTTCGCCTCATCCCCGAGCTTTTTGCGCGCCTGATAAAACTGCTCCGGCACCTCGGACGGCGGGGTCTGATCCTGCAGCGATAACGTGATCAACGCCATACCAGGGCGGGTATAGGTCTCCGTGCGATCGTACCACTTCAGCTCCTGGAGCCGTTTTTCCAGCGGCTCGGCGACCTGATCCTGCATCTCCTGCGCGGTGGCGCCGGGCCAGACGGTAATGACCGTCATTTGCTTGACCGTGAAGGGCGGATCTTCCGCCCGCCCGAGTCCGAAGAACGCCACCAGCCCGGCGACGGAGATGAGGATAATCAAAAACAGGGTCACCGACCGCTCGCGGACGGCCAGCGCGGAGAGATTAAAACGCCCGGCGCTCATGGCTGGCTCCCGGCGGCATTATGCTCGCGTCGTTCCGCCAGACGCACCGCCTCGCCCTGGTGCAGAAGATGGGCGCCCAGGGCGACGATGGGCTCGCCGGGCTTCAGCGGGCCGGTCACCCGCGCCGTTTCATCATTCAGGCCGAGCACGGTCACCGGTTGCCAGGAGACGGTGGCCGGACGCGAGGCAATGCGCCAGACGCCAGGGCCGTTGCCCGGATCGTAGACCGACGCCAGAGGCACCTCCAGCACCTGGCCTGGCGCCTGGTCGCTGCCGATACGCAGGGTCACGGTAGACCCCAGCGGCGCATTCGCCAGCGCCCCGTTCAGCACATAGCGCGCTTCAAAGGTGCGGGTGGTGGCGTCAGCCGCGTCCGAAAGCAGTCGCAGGGTCGCCGTGACCGGCTGAGATTCGCTGCCATAGCGTGTCGCCAGCGCCTCGCTGCCGACCGCCGGGCGCAGCGTCTCCGGAAGCTGCACCCGCGCTTCGCGCTGCCCCGCCCGCGCCAGGCGGATCACCACCTGTCCGGCGCTGACCACCTGCCCCGGTTCGGCAAGCGTTTCCACCACCACGCCGTCAGCGTCCGCCAGCAGTCCGGCATAGCCGGTGGCGTTTTGCGCCACATTGGCCTGCGCCTGGGCCGCGCTGAGGTCGGCTCTCGCCGCCTCTGCCGCTGCGTTAACCTGGTCGAATTCCGCGGCCGAGACGGCGCCGCTCGCCACCAGGCCGCGATAGCGGGCCAGATCGTTGGTCGCCTTTTTGGCTCGCGCCCGCGCGGCATCCACGGCCCGCTGTTGAGACTGCGCCTGCAAGGTTAAATCAGCCGGATCCAGACGCAGCAGCAGTTGACCGCGCTTGACGCTCTGCCCGGTCTCCACCAGTCGGGCAAGGATTTTTCCCGATACCCGGAAGCCGAGATCGCTTTGGGTACGAGCGACCACCACGCCGGTAAAGGCCCGCGCGCTGGCCTCCGCGCGCTCGACGGTCGCCACCCGGACCAGCGGCGGCCGGGTGCGGGGATCGTCATGATCGGCAGGTTCGCCGCAGCCCGCGAGGGCCAGCGGCAGGAGGCAGACGGCAAGATGGACGGCATTGAGCCTGAGCATGGGTCACCTTAATGAAAAGACCGGACAGTGACCGCATTCTCAGACGAGTGACCAATAAAGTCAATAGTCACTAATCAGGGGGAGAGGCTTCTCAGGATCAGGGAGGCAAGCAGCACCGCCGCGGTGGGCGCAGTGTCGAGATTGTATTGCAGTTGCACCGGGTTGATGAAAGGACACATCACCATATAGACCGCCAGGGTTGCCTCATCCAGCGGGGTTTTGCGCTCGAACTCACCCGCCTGGCGGCCTTCGACAAGGATTTGACCAATCAGCTGCTGCAGATGACCGGCATACTGTTCCGTTGAAGGCCATTTATCGCGCGCTGCGACGGCGGCGATGTCGTACAGTTTGCGATCCTCGAAAAACAGTTCACTGCCGGCCTCGGTCAGTGCCCGGAACAGGCGGCGCAGTTTCTCGCTGGCGGACGGCGCATCGGCGATAGCCGCGCTGACGGCCACCATGATCTTCTCCAGCCGGCTGGCGCAAATCGCCTCGCCAATCGCCTGCTTGGAGTCAAAGAATTTATAGATATAGGCTTTGGAAAAGCCTATCGCTTTGGCGAGATCGGTGACCGTCGTTTTCTCATAGCCATAGCGACTAAAGTGCGCCATGGCCGCGTCAAGAATCTGGTCCCGAACGCTGTGGTCATGGGGACCACGGCTTGCAGGGGTGGGGGTATTTTTCGTCATCCGTTTAGCTTAATGCGATCGCTATCGTTTGACAACGAGTGACGTTATTATGATTTGGTCACAATAACACCCCGCTCTGTGATCCTCTTGCCGCGTTACGCCTCACCCGCCTCTTGGTTTATCGCGCCGGCGGGCAGACAACCCATGCCTTGCAGCGTCTGAAGCACCGCGCTGTCGAGTGGGGTATGCGGCTCCGCACCTAAAAAATCAACCAGTTTATCGTTGCGCAGGCGTACCGGCAGACGCCAGAGATAGTGCATCTCGACCATTTCCCGCAGGGTGGCGTTAAAGGGCGCCGCCAGCTTTACCAGCCACCAGGGAAAAGACTTCACTGCCGCTCGGCCGCCATAGCGGGCGACCACCCGCTGGATCGCCTGACTCATTTCGCTGCCGTCCGGGTCCCAGTGGCCCTGCATATGAAAACGAGCAAACGGCTCAAGCTCATGCCTGCGGGCCAGCAGCGCGGCGATGGTGTCGGCGACGTCGGGCAGATAAGCCCACTGATGCCCGACGCCGATCGCCCCCGGGCGGCTAATGACGCGGGGAAGCTGACCAGGCTTGACCAGCCCCTGAGAAAACCAGTTATTTCCGGCGCGTGGACCAAAAAAATCGCCCGCCCGAACAATCAACGCCCGGCCACCACGCTGCACGTAATCCTCCAGCGCCTGCTCCATCTCTACCCGAATAGCGCCTTTACGGGTCACCGGTTGCTGAGGGGCCGCTTCATCAATCAGCGGAAAGGCATCCGGTCCATAGTTGTAGACCGTGCCGGGCAGAACAACTAACGCCCGCTGTTGTTCGGCGGCCTGCAGGGTGTTGTGCAGCATGGGCAGTACCTGCTGCCGCCAGTGCCGGTAGCCCGGCGGATTGACCGCATGGACGATAACGTCGCAACCGGCAGCCGCCGCGGCAACCTGCCCGGCATTCAGCGCGTCGCCGGCTATCCACTGCATGCCATCTGCGGGACCGCGAATCTGAGCGCCGCGCTTCAGCGCCCGAACCTGCCAGTTGTCCGCCACCAGCCGGCGCGCCACTTCCCCGCCAATCCCCCCGCTTGCTCCCAGAATAAGTACTTTGCCGCTGCTGTTCATCCTCTTTCCCCGTTCGCTAATGGATGCTTGACAGCCTACCTGCCGCTCATATCAAATGAAATTGCATACCATCATCGAGCAGCTATACATTTTTGTATGAATACCTCTATTCCCTGGGAGTGGTACCGAACCTTTCTCGCCGTCCTGCAGGAAGGTTCCTTATCGGGCGCATCACGCACCCTGAACATCACCCAGCCGACGGCGGGGCGCCATATTGCCGGGCTGGAGGCCGCGCTCGGCCAGGCCTTATTTACCCGCTCGCAGACCGGCCTGCTGGCGACCGACGCGGCGCTGGCGCTGCGGGTGCACGCCGAGGCGATGGACAATACCGCCCGGGCGCTGGAACGCACGGCGGCTAACTTTAGTCGCGACCGAACCGAACTGCGTGGCGTGGTGCGGGTGGCCGCCAGCGAGGTGGTCGGCGCCGAGGTGCTGCCGCCGCTGGTTGCCCGGCTCAGGCAGGCGTGCCCGAATATCGTCATCGAACTGATGCTCTCCAATCGGTTTCAGGATCTGCTTCACCGGGAGGCGGATATTGCGGTGCGGATGGTCGCCCCGCAGCAGGAGCAGCTTATCGCCCGCCGTCTCGGCAGGATCGAGCTTGGGTTACATGCCACCGCCGCCTACCTGACGCGCCAGGGCCTGCCCGCTACCCTCGACGATCTGGCCAGCCACGCGCTAATTGGTTTCGATAGCGCCACCCCACTTGTTCGCCGGGCCCTGCAGGCTTACCCCCGTTTTCAGCGCGAAGCCTTCGCGATGCGGACCGATAGCGACCTCGCCCAGTTGAGCCTGATCCGCGCCGGGGCGGGGATCGGCATCTGCCAGGTGCCCCTTGCGGATGGCATTATTCCCCTGCAGCGAGTACTGGCGGCCGACTTTTCCCTGAATCTCGATACCTGGCTGGTAATGCATGAGGATCTGCGCCACAGCCCTGCCTGTAAGCGGGTATTTGATTTTCTCGCCCAGGGGTTGCAGGCGTATATTCGTGGCCCACTGGCGAGCTGACCCGCCCCATCGCGCGGGCATTTCATTGCCTGCCGAAATAGTCACTCATTGACACTGTAAATATGGCATTGTATAAAACCCCGCCCCAATAATGAGTTTCATTTGCATTACTCCCATTTGCTGGTCATCCACTCGCCTGTTTACAAGGATAGCGTTTAATGAAGAAGGTCCTCTGCGCGTTAGGCTTGATGTTCACCGCCGTCAGTTCCGCGCTGGCAACAACCTACCCCCTGACGATTGAAAACTGTGGCTATCAGGAGACCTTCACCCGGCCGCCGGAGCGCGTGGTCGCGCTGGGGCAAAATACGGTCGAAATTCTGCTGCTGCTCGGGCTGCAAAAGCAGGTGGTCGCCAGCGCCTTCTGGCCGACCAGCGTTTTACCGCAGCTGGCTGAGCAAAACGCGAAGATTAAAACCCTGACGGTGGAAATTCCGAGCCTGGAATCCGTGCTGGCGCAAAATCCCGATTTCGTTCCCGCCCAGTTGCCGCTGCTGCTGGGGCCGGAAAGCAAAGTCGCCAGGCGTGAAGATCTCGCTACCGTCGGCGTAAACAGCTACGTCTCACCGGGGATGTGCGCCACCAAAAAGGCCACCGGCGATATGTACGGCAGCCGGCAAAAGCTGTGGGATATGACCTGGCTGTATCAGGAAATTAGCGATTTTGCCCGCATTTTCAACGTCGAAGATCGTGGTCAGGCGCTGATTGCCGATTTCAAAAAACGTGAAGCCGACCTGCGCCAGGAGTTTGGTAAAAGCAAAAAGGATCTCTCCTTCGTCTTCTGGTTCTCCAGCGCCTCACCTTCGGCCGATGCCTATGTTGGCGGCAAAAACAGCGCCTCCGGATTTATCGCCAGTGTGCTGGGCGGACATAATGCGATTACCTCCGAAACCGAGTGGCCCACGGTGAGCTGGGAGAGCATTATTGCCGCCAACCCGGATGTGATCGTGGTCTCCAGCCTGGATCGTAACCGCTGGGCGCTGGATAAGGCCGAGGAGAAGATCAAATTCCTCAAAAGCGATCCCGCCGTCAGCCAGCTGGAGGCCGTGAAAAAAGGCCATATCGTGGTCATGGACGGTCAGGCGATGAACCCGACCATCCGCACGCTTTATGGCGCGGAACAGGTGGGCGAACAGCTGAGAAAAATGGGGCTGAACTGATGAGCGTCGCCGTGCTTCAGACGCGCCGCAGCATGCTGCTCACCGGCTGGTGTTTACTGGCCGTGATCGTGCTGGCGCTGGTGATAGCGGTGGGCGTCAGCGTCGGCGAGCTGGCCATCCCGCTGCAGAATGTCTTTTACGCTATCAGCAACAGAACCGGCTTAACCGCTGAGCCTCTCAACCGTATCTATGAGAGCGTGATCTGGGATTTCCGCCTCAGCCGCGCGCTGGTCGCCGCCTGCTGCGGCGCAGGCCTCGCTATCTGCGGCGTCGTGCTGCAAAGCCTGCTGAAAAATGCCCTCGCGGAACCCTACGTCCTCGGCGTCTCCGCCGGGGCCTCCACCGGCGCGGTGTCGATCGTGGTGCTGGGCCTTGGCGCTGGCGCGATTTCCCTCTCGGCTGGGGCCTTTGCCGGGGCCTTCGCCGCCTTCGCCTTTGTCGCCTTGCTGACTAACGGCGCGCGCGGCGGCAATGAGCGTACGATTCTGGCGGGCGTTGCCGCATCGCAGTTATTTAACGCCATCACGGCTTACACCATCAGCACCTCCGCCAGCGCGCAGCAGGCGCGCGATGTGATGTTCTGGCTGCTGGGCAGCTTCAGCGGCGTCCGCTGGCCCGAATTCCAGCTGGTCATCGTGGTGGTGCTCGCGGGCCTGGCGGTCTGTCTGTGGTATGCCCGGGCGCTGGATGCATTCACCTTCGGCGATGATGCCGCCGCCTCGCTGGGGATTGCCGTGCCACAGGTACGCCTGATCCTCTTCACCACCGCGGCGCTGATCACCGCCACCATCGTCAGTATGGCCGGCTCGATCGGCTTTGTCGGCCTGGTGGTGCCGCACGTGATGCGCTTCTTCTTTGGCCCGCTACACCGGACGTTGCTGATCGCCAGCGCGCTGGCAGGGGCGATCCTGATGGTGCTGGCGGACATTGCGTCGCGCCTGCTGATTGCCCCGCAGAGTCTGCCCGTTGGGGTGGTAACCGCCCTGTTTGGGGTGCCTTTCTTTGCCGTGATTATCTACCGCTCAAGGAATAAGTGATGAGTATTTGCGCTGAAAATATCACCTGGAAGGCAGGCAAAAAGGTCATCGTCAATAATGTCTCGCTGCGGGTGTCGCGCGGCGAAACGGTCGGACTGCTGGGGCCCAACGGCTGCGGCAAATCCTCGCTGCTGCGCGTTCTGGCGGGCCTGCGCCGCCCGGATGCGGGTCGCGTCACCCTCGACGGCCAGGACATCACCCGGATGGCGAAAAAGCAGCTCGCCCGCCGCGTGGCTTTCGTCGAGCAACACGGCATGACCGAGGCCAATATGCGGGTGCGCGACGTCGTGCGCCTGGGGCGCATTCCCTACCACTCCCCGTTTTCAAACTGGAGCGCTCAGGATGATGAGGCGATCACCGCCGCGCTGCAGCGGGTGGCGATGCTGGAAAAAAGCGAGCAGGGATGGTTAAGCCTCTCCGGCGGCGAGCGGCAGCGGGTGCATATCGCCCGCGCGCTGGCGCAGAGCCCGAGCGAAATCCTGCTGGATGAGCCTACCAACCATCTGGATATACACCATCAGATGCAGTTAATGCAGTTGATCAGCGAGCTGCCGGTGACCAGCATTGTGGCCATTCACGATCTTAACCATGCCGCGATGTTCTGCGATTCGCTGATCGTGATGCAGCAGGGGCAGATCCTCGCCAGCGGGACGCCGGAGGAGATTTTGTCCGAAGCGCTGCTGTGGGACGTTTTCCGGGTGAAAACCAAAATCGAGATCTCCCCTTACCACGGTAAAAAACACATTCATTTCATCGTTTAGGTTGGGCGGATATGCCTCTCTTCTCCCTGCGCCCTGCGGCAACCCTCTGGCCTCCCGTGTTACTGGGAAGTCAGTTCGTTTTTAATATTGGCTTTTACGCGGTCGTTCCTTTCCTCGCCCTCTTCCTGCGCGACGACATGCTGCTCTCGGGGGGACTTATCGGCCTGATCCTCGGGCTGCGCACCTTCTCTCAGCAGGGCATGTTTATCATCGGCGGGACGCTGGCCGACCGCTATGGCGCTAAGGCCATCATCCTCGCCGGCTGCGTCGTTCGCGTCGCCGGTTATCTGCTGCTGGCGTGCGCTACGTCGCTGTGGCCCATTATCCTCGGCGCCTGCCTGACCGGCGTCGGCGGCGCTCTGTTTTCCCCGTCGATCGAGGCCCTGCTGGCGCGGACCGGTACCCACAGCCAGGCCAACGGGAAACGCAGCCGCGCCGAGTGGTTTGCGCTGTTTGCGGTGTGCGGTGAGCTGGGGGCGGTTATCGGCCCGGTGGCCGGAGGGCTGCTGAGCGGGATCGGCTTTCGGCATATCGCCCTCGCCGGCGCGGGAATCTTTCTCCTGGCGCTGCTGGTGCTCTTTTTCTGTCTGCCCGCCGACGGGCACACGACAACAACGCGCAGACGAGTCCCATGGTGGACGCCTTTGCGCCAGCCGCGCTTTGTCGCGTTTATTCTCGCCTACAGCTCCTGGCTGTTGAGCTACAACCAGCTGTACCTCGCCCTGCCGGTGGAGATCCAACGTTCCGGCGGTCGTGAGCAGGATCTGGCGCCGCTCTTTATGCTGGCCTCGCTGTTGATTATCACCCTGCAGCTCCCTCTCGCCCGCTTCGCCCGACGAATTGGCGCCGTGCGCATCCTGCCGGTGGGCTTTCTGCTGCTGTCGGCTTCTTTTGTCAGCGTGGCGTTATTTGCCGCCACCCCGCCCGCCGAAGGCTGGCTGCGATTATTGCCGTCGGCCTGCTTTGTCACGCTGCTCACCCTCGGCCAGATGTTGCTGGTGCCCTCAGCCAAGGATCTGATCCCGCTGTTCGCTGAGGAGTCGACGCTGGGCGCCCACTACGGGGCGCTCGCCACCGCGGGGGGTTGCGCGGTGTTAGCCGGAAATTTACTGCTCGGTCATTTGCTTGACCAGGCGCTCACCCCCTCGCCGCAGGCGGTTTATCCCTGGCTTCTGCTGGCGCTGTTTCCGCTGTGCAGTGCCGTCGCCCTGCGGACGATCTGCCGCCCGCTGGCGGCAACATGACGCTGAGCGGGCAACAGCCCGCTCAGGAGGTGAACCGGCGATGAGTGACACCGCCAGAGGAAGATAACGGGAATGCGCCCCGCCTTACTTTGCCGCCAGCTCGCGGCGAACGATCTCGGCGCCGGCGCTCAGGGCATGCAGTTTGCCGGTCGCGACATGGCGCGGCAGCGGCGCCATACCGCAGTTGGTGGACGGGTAGAATTTGTCGGCATCGACGAACGCCAGCGCCTTGCGCAGGGTTTCAGCCACCTCTTCCGGGGTTTCGATAGCATGACTGGCGACATCGATCGCCCCGACCATCACCTTTTTACCGCGGATCAGTTCCAGCAGATCCATCGGCACCCGCGAGTTGTGGCACTCGAGAGAGATAATATCGAGGGAGGATTTCTGCAGCTGCGGGAAGGCCTCCTCATACTGTCGCCACTCAGAACCCAGCGTTTTTTTCCAGTCGGTATTCGCCTTGATGCCGTAGCCGTAGCAGATATGCACCGCCGTTTCACACTTCAGCCCTTCGGTCGCTCTTTCTAAGGCGGCGATCCCCCAGTCGTTGACTTCATCAAAGAAGACGTTGAAGGCCGGCTCATCGAACTGAATAATATCGACTCCGGCGGCCTCTAACTCTTTCGCTTCCTGATTAAGGATTTTGGCGAACTGCCAGGCCAGCTTTTCCCGGCTTTTATAGTGGTTGTCATACAGCGTGTCGATCATGGTCATTGGGCCTGGCAGCGCCCATTTGATCGGCTGACTAGTGAGCTGACGCAGATAGCGCGCGTCCTCCACGAAGACCGGTTTCTGGCGCTCCACGGCGCCCACCACGGTTGGAACACTGGCCTCATAGCGGTTACGAATTTTCACGATCTCGCGTTTGGCAAAATCAACGCCGCTGAGGTGCTCAATAAAGGTGGTGACAAAGTGCTGCCGCGTTTGCTCGCCGTCGCTGACAATATCGATCCCGGCACGCAGCTGGTCGTCGAGGGACAAACGCAGGGCATCGCGCTTGCCGGCCAGTAATTCCTCGCTGGACAGTTTCCAGGGCGACCACAGGGTCTCTGGCTGCGCCAGCCAGGACGGTTTCGGTAAACTGCCGGCGGTCGATGTCGGAAGCCATGTTTTCATAATAAGTAGCCTTTTATTTTGGTTTAGCAAAGCGCGAAGTTAGCAGACCATTGCTCAAGCAACGTCTTGTGCGGGTTGATAAAATGTTGTTGTGTAAATTTACCCTGCTCTATCGCCAACAGGCTGCGCTCTTCCCGGTCATAAACAATTTTTGTTAATGAATGATCCAGGTGGTTGAGATTGGGTTGATAGTATTGCCCCGCCGCGGAATTGGCATTGTAGATCTCCGGGCGGTATATTTTCTGGAACGTCTCCATCGTGCTGATGGTCGCGATCAGCTCCAGGCTGGTGTAATCGCTGAGCAGATCGCCGGTAAAATAAAAGGCTAACGGCGCGACACTGTGCTTCGGCATAAAATAGCGCACCTGCAGGCCCATTTTGCTGAAATAGCGCTCCGTCAGCGACACGCCTTCCTGAGCATATTCAATGCCGAGGACCGGATGTTCATTACCGGTACGCCGGTAAACATCTTTGCTGGAGACGCTCAGGCAAATCACCGGCGCCTTGCTGAAGCTGGCCTTATAGGCGCTGGATTGCACGAAATCCTTAAAGATATTGCCATGCAGCTCGCCAAAGTTATCGGGCACGCTAAAGCTACCCCGGTTTTTATTATGTTCCAGCAGCAGCACGCTAAAATCATAATCCCGCACATAGGAGGAGAAGTTATTACCGGCGATACCGGCATGGCGCTCTCCGCTCTTTTTATCGACAATATGCGTTTGCAGGATCTCTATCACCGGGAAGCTGGCGCCATCCTGAGCAATATTCATCTCGACAGAAATAATATCCAGTTCCACCGCATAGCGATCGTTATGAGGATTATCCCAGTGCGCCAGGGTATTAAACCGGTTATTCATCATGATTAACGTATTGCGCAGATTTTCCTGACGGTTCTCCCCTCTGGCTAAATTGGCAAAGTTGGTGGTAATACGCGTATTTTCCGCGGGGTTATAGTTTTCATCAAAACGACTGCGCTTAATCGTATAGGTAAATTCGTTAGTCATGGCGATTGTCCATTCTGGTGTTGGGTATGAAGCTGAATGAGCAGATTGCCATTCCACAAGCAACGCGGGGTCAGGCCTGGCGCGCTTCAACCGATAAATGTTGTTGATTCGTTAATGAGTCTATTTTTGCCAGAGTCGGCGGTGGAGGGAAAGCGACTTAAATTCATTGCAACATGAGCCATCCTCATGTTGCTCCGCTGAGCGCTGGTTGCAAGGTGTGGAACCGGTCGTGGTGATGGCGCTATGGTCAGGCGCGGGCAACTCAGGCAACATCTGGCGAATAATCATTTGTCCAGTGAATATATGCCAGGGTACAATCTTTAACCACTATAATACGTGCTTTGACGTCGCCGCCGTGCCGTACCCGTTTGCTGGAGCTTTTGTCGTAAAGAATGATTGTTGATATCAGTATTATGTCGATGTGCATGGCCGTGCTGCTGATTATGAGCGTACTGCTGAACTAAAATGCTTCCCCAATGACACAAGCTCTCATCTGACCTTCACATTCGCGAAGAAAAAAGGAGATTCAGAGGATTCGCGTCGCATGGGATTGTCCCGCCTGCCGCCGCCCTCTACTCTTTTGGTACTTGCTAATCGAGGAATACCAGATGAAAAAAGCTATGACTGCCCTGTTCGCCATCGCCGCGGTTGCCGCCGCCAGCGCCTTTGCGGCCGATAAAACCGACGTCCCGGCGCCCGCCGTTGATAACGGGGCCCGCCCCCCGCTGGAGATGGGCCGTGGCCCCCTGCCGCCGTTCCCGCCGCAGCTTCCGCCGCACAGACCGATGCTGTTTTCGGCCACGGTAGCGACCGATACGCCGGCAGAAACCATTAACAAACTGACCGCGCTGATCCCGGCCAGCCCGGCGAAGCACTACGAAGTTCACGTTGAGGTGGTGCCCGTTACCGGGGATGCCGACGGGCAATAGCCCTTGCGCGGGTCGCCTGACCTGGGCACTGCAATAAAAAAAGCTGCCGCTTATCGCGGCAGCTTTGTTAACGAGAATGAAACAGAATGGCAGAGAATTAACTGCGCACTTTCCGGTAGATAAACAGCACGACCAGCGCGCCGATTACCGCAACCACAAAGCTGCCGAAATTAAACCCGTCGACCTTGCCAAAACCAAACAGGGTACTGATCCAGCCGCCGACCACGGCGCCGATGATCCCCAGAATAACGGTGACAATAAACCCGCCGCCGTCTTTCCCCGGCATAATCCACTTGGCTAAAATACCGGCAATAAGTCCAAAAATGATCCAGGAAAGAATACCCATGGTTAACCGTCCTCTTGTTACCTTTAAGCATTTAGTATTGAAAAGAGTAGCATATATAACGAGAGTGGATCGGCAATAATATATTTATTAGATAATTCCTTGCCGCTGCAGGGTGGTCCGTGCGACAAAATCTCTGGTCCTGACAAACCCGTTACCGTTTATTACCCTGAAAAAAGGGAGGCTATTCGCCTCCCGGTCACGGCTTATATTACTGCGGTGGTTAGCCGCGATGAACAGCATAATCGCGACTGTTCGTCGAAGATTTCGATTTGCCAGACCTGATGACGAGTGCCGACATGCAGCGCTTTACAGACCCCCCGCACCCGGCCCCCGCGCGCCGAACGAATGTGGTTGGCGTTAACCTCCAGCCCCACCACCTTCTGTTCGCCTTCGCTGCACAGATAACCCGCTACCGACCCCAGGGTCTCCGCCAGCACCACCGAGGCCCCGCCGTGCAGCAGGCCAAACGGCTGCTGCGTACGGCTATCCACCGGCATCGTGGCCTCCAGCGTATCGTCGGTAAAGGTCTCAAAGCGAATATCGAGCAGCCCTACCATGTTTCCCTCACCGAGCCGGTTGAGCTGCTCCAGCGTGGCCTGACGTTTCCAAATCATCCTATTATCTCCAGTAACGCCTGCAGCGGATGGCGAACGCCGCTGCCTTCAATGCGCTTCACCTGACTGCGGCAGGAGTAGCCCGTCACCAGACAGCGGTTACGCGGCAGCCGCTGCATCGCCTGCTGCCAGGAGAGCGCGTAAATGGCCAGCGAGTTGGCATGGTTTTTCACTTCATGGCCATAGGTCCCTGCCATCCCGCAACACCCAACGCTGACGTTTTCCAGTTTCGCGCCAAAGTGGGCAAAAATCTCTGCCCACTGTTTTGTCGCCGCCGGTAGCGCAGTCACTTCCGTACAGTGACCGAACAGGTACCAGGGCTCGCCTCCCTGTTCGGGACGGGCGGCGGTCGTCAACGCCTTCGGCAACCACTCATGGACTAACAGCACCTGGAAATCGCCGCGCTTATCGCCAAGGGTTTGCTTATACTCATCGCGGTAGCAGAGCACCAGCGCCGGATCGACGCCGACCAGCGGCATGCCAAGCTGCGCCACGCGATTGAGGAAGTCAGCCGTCTTCTGCGCGGTGCGCGCAAAGCGGGTGAGGAATCCTTTAATATGCTGCGCCTTACCGTTCGGCGAGAACGGCAGCAGCACCGGCTGATAGCCTAGCGCTTCGACGAGGCGAATAAAGTCGGCCACCACCTGGGCGTCGTAATAGCTGGTGAAGGGATCCTGTACCACCAGCACCATCTTCGCTTTCTGCTCAGCGCTCAGCGCTTCGAGCTGCTCCAGCGTCATGTTGGCAGAGCGGTGGCCGGCCATCTGCTGCTTCAGCGACGGCGCCGAAAGCAGCGGCAGATCGACCATCCCGATGTGCTTCTCCGACAGCTTTTTCAGCCACGGCTGGTTAATAAAAAAGTTAAAGGTCTTCGGCGCCTGCGCCATCAGCGGCGCATAGGATTCGACCGAGGCCACCAGATGGTCGCGTACCGGGCGCAGGTAGCGGCTGTGATACAGCTGCAGGAAGCGCGAACGGAACTCGGGCACATCGATTTTGATCGGGCACTGGGTCGAACAGGCTTTGCAGGCCAGACAGCCGGACATCGCCTCTTTGACCTCGTGCGAGAAGTCATATTCCCCTTTACGCGCATGCCAGCTGTTCCGCGTGCGCGCCACCAGCGAACGCAGGCTGACGCCCTGCTCCGGCAGCGCCTTCTCCAGCTGGTTGGGATCGACGCCGCGGTCGGCCAGCAGGCGCAGCCATTCACGCACCAGCGTCGCGCGCCCTTTCGGCGAGTGGATGCGCTGGTTGCTGACTTTCATCGACGGACACATCGGACTCTTGACGTCAAAGTTGAAGCACAACCCGTTGCCATTACACTCCATCGCCCCGCGCCAGCTGCTGCGCACCGCGATGGGGATCTGCCGATCCCAGGTGCCGCGCTTCACCGCATCGACTTTCATCATCGGCGCGTCGACCCCTTCCGGAGGACAGATTTTCCCTGGGTTCAGGCGGTTATCGGGATCGAAGACTGCTTTGATCTTCCTAAGTTCGCCGTACAGCGCCTCGCCAAAGAAGGCCGGGCTGTACTCCGCGCGGAAGCCTTTGCCGTGTTCGCCCCACAGCAGGCCGCCATACTTCGCCGTCAGCGCCACCACGTCATCGGAGATCTGCTTCATCAGCACCTCCTGCTGCGGATCGCACATATCCAGCGCCGGGCGCACGTGCAGCACCCCGGCATCAACGTGGCCAAACATGCCGTAGCTCAGGCCGTGGCTGTCGAGCAGCGCGCGGAACTCGACGATATAATCCGCCAGATGCTCAGGCGGTACGCAGGTGTCTTCAGCGAAAGGAATAGGCTTGGCGGCGCCTTTGGCATTGCCCAACAGGCCGACGGCCTTCTTGCGCATGGCGTAGATCCGCTCTACGCCATCGAGATCGTGACAGACCTGCCAGCCGATGACGCCCGCCTCGCTGCCGGCCATCAGCTCATCCAGCCGCTGGCACAGGGTAGTGACCTGCTGGTCAATCAGCGTAGCGTCATCCCCGGCGAATTCGACGATATTGAGCCCGAGCATCTCTTTATCCGGCACGTCGGTGATCAGTTCGCTTACCGAGTGCCAGACGATATCCTCGCGCGCCAGATTCAGTACCTTGGAGTCGACAGTCTCCACCGACAGCGCTTTCGCCTGCACCATAAATGGCGCATTACGCAACGCGGAGTCAAAGGAGTCATATTTGACGTTGACCAGACGGCGCACCTTCGGCAGGCGGGTGATATCCAGCCGCGCTTCGGTAATAAACGCCAGCGTGCCTTCCGAACCGGTTAAAATACGGGTCAGATCGAACTCGCTCATCTCATCGTTAAAGACATGGCGCAGATCGTACCCGGTGAGGAAGCGGTTAAGTTTAGGAAACTTATCAATGATCAGTTCACGCTGCGTCTTGCAGCGCTGGTAGACCGTGTTATAGATCCGGCCAATCGTCGATGGGGTGTTGCCCAGCGTCTCCGCCAGCGCTACTGGCACCGCCTGGGTGTCGAGGATATCGCCGCCCATCAGCACCGCTCGCAGACCGAGCACGTGATCCGACGTTTTACCGTACACCAGCGATCCCTGTCCGGACGCGTCGGTGTTTATCATCCCGCCCAGCGTGGCGCGGTTGCTGGTGGAAAGCTCAGGTGCAAAGAAGTAACCATAGGGTTTAAGAAACTGGTTCAGCTGATCTTTGATGACCCCGGCTTCAACTCGCACCCAGCCCTCTTCGGGGTTAATCTCAATGATGCGATTCATATAGCGGGACATATCGACAATAATCCCGCCGTTCAGCGCCTGGCCGTTGGTGCCGGTGCCGCCGCCGCGCGGCGTGAAGACCAGCGATGTAAAGCGCGGTTCGGCGGCGACGCGCGCCAGCAAGGCCACGTCCGCCGTAGAACGCGGGAAAAGGACCGCATCCGGCAGCAGCTGATAGACGCTGTTGTCGGTGGCCATCGTCAGCCTGTCGGCATAGCTGGTGGCGGTATCGCCGGTAAAACCCTGTTGCTCCAGTACCTGCAAAAAATTCAGCACCAGCTGAACTACCCCTGGTGCCTGAGAAATTTGTGGGATCATCACACTTGACCCTGCCTGACTATGTTGTGTTTGAAAATATTGTGTTGGTGCTAACTAAACGTTTGCGTAGCGCATTCAACTTTTTATCACATTTTTTTCATATGCGCCCACGTGTTTTCTGTGCAAAATCAGCCCGGCAATATTATTGATATTATTATCAGTACATGGATTTACGCGGCGCCAGCTTTTTGGCGCGACTGGAAAGGTAAAATTTCTCTATGATAAACCCCCATCAGCCTCGGGACATTCCGCAAATACTGCTGTCGGTGCTGTTCCTGGCCCTGATTATCATATCCTGCCTGTGGGTTGTGCAGCCGTTTATTCTGTCCTTCGCCTGGGCCGGTACGGTGGTGATCGCCACCTGGCCGGTGCTGCTGCGTCTGCAGCGCGTGCTGTTTGGCAAACGACTGCTGGCGGTGCTGGCGATGACCTTGCTGCTGTTTTTGCTATTCGTTATTCCTATCGCTCTGCTGGTCAACAGCCTGGTGGATAACAGCGTCCCGCTGATCAAACTTATCAGCAGTGGAAATGTGACGCTGCCGGATTTCGCCTGGCTGAACAGCGTGCCGCTGGTCGGCGATAAGCTGTACTCCGCCTGGCATGGTCTGCTGGATATGGGCGGCTCGGCGATTATGGCCAAGGTTCGCCCCTATATTGGCACTACCACCAGCTGGTTTGTCGGGCAAGCGGCGCACATCGGCAAGCTGCTGGTCTACTGCGGTCTGATGCTGTTGTTCAGCGCGCTGCTCTACTGGCGCGGCGAGCAGGTGGCCTATGGTTTCCGCTACTTCGCTACACGCCTCGCAGCCAAACGCGGCGATGCGGCGGTGCTGCTGGCCGGCCAGGCCGTGCGCGCCGTGGCGCTGGGCGTGGTGGTGACGGCCCTTACTCAGGCGGTGCTGGGCGGGATCGGCCTTGCCATCTCCGGCGTGCCCTACGCCGCTCTGCTGACCGTGGTGATGATCTTTACCTGTCTGGTCCAGCTCGGCCCTTTGCTGGTTCTGGTGCCGTCGATTATCTGGCTTTACTGGAGCGGGGACACCACCTGGGGGACCGTGCTGCTGGTGTGGAGCTGCGTGGTTGGCACCATGGACAACGTCATTCGTCCGGTGCTTATCCGTATGGGCGCCGACCTGCCGATGATCCTCATCCTTACCGGCGTCATTGGCGGACTGATCGCCTTCGGCATGATCGGTCTGTTTATCGGTCCAGTGCTGCTGGCCGTCTCCTGGCGTCTGTATGACGCCTGGGTACACGAAGTGCCGCCGCCGCCGAAAGACCCCGATGTCGTCCTCGAAGAGCTTAGCGAGCTGGAGGCTGGGCGCAAGTAATGCCCTGGCAGGCGGGGAGACCCGCCTGTTTCCTTGCCCGCCTATTGTTAAGCAAAATTTATCGATCGCCGGCAACGCGCTGGCCCTGAGCGCCATTCCCCTCGCTTTCCTCCCCCGGTCCTTCACAACAATTTAACTATTGAGAGGAATCTGATCGACGGCAAAGGCCTCGCTGCCTACTATTAGCTCACGGTTATAAATCAACACCTTGATTTATAAGCATGGAAATCCCCTGAGTGAAACAACGAATTGCTGTGTGTAGTCTTTGCCCATCTCCCACGATGGGCTTTTTTTTGTCCTGCGCATCGCCACACCGGACAGCCTGCAACAGGCAAAAAAAATCCCCGGCATCGCTGCCGGGGATCGGTGCTGTCAGGGCGAACTTATTTTTTCAGTTCCGCCAGACCTAACCAGGTTTGCACCACGGTATCCGGGTTGAGGGACAGACTGTCGATCCCTTCTTCCATCAGCCAGGCGGCAAAATCTTCATGGTCAGACGGCCCCTGGCCGCAGATGCCGACGTATTTTCCCTGTTTTTTCGCTGCGCGGATCGCCATCGACAGCAGGGCTTTCACCGCGTCGTTGCGCTCATCAAACAGCTCAGAGACCACGCCGGAGTCGCGATCCAGACCGAGCGCCAGCTGGGTCATGTCGTTCGAACCGATGGAGAAGCCGTCGAAGTACTCGAGGAACTGCTCGGCCAGCAAGGCGTTCGATGGGATCTCACACATCATAATGATCTTCAGCCCGTTCTCGCCGCGCTTCAGCCCCTGACGCTCCAGCTCTTCGACCACCGCTTTCGCCTGGGCGACGGTACGCACAAACGGCACCATCACTTCAACGTTGGTCAGCCCCATGTCGTTACGCACGCGCTTCATCGCTTCACACTCCAGCGCGAAGCAGTCGCGGAAGCTTTCGGAAACGTAGCGTCCGGCGCCGCGGAAGCCGAGCATCGGGTTCTCTTCTTCCGGCTCATAGCGCTCGCCGCCCACCAGGTTGGCGTACTCATTCGATTTGAAGTCCGACAAACGCACGATGACGCGTTTCGGGTAGAAGGCGGCGCCAAGGGTAGCGATCCCTTCGGTCAGACGGCCGACGTAGAACTCTCTCGGCGAATCGTAGCCTTTCATCAGCTCGCGGATTTCGTTCTGCAGGCCCGGCTCCTGGTCGTCAAACTCCAGCAGCGCGCGCGGGTGAACGCCAATCATGCGGTTGATGATAAATTCCAGCCGCGCCAGACCCACGCCTTCGTTCGGCAGGCAGGCAAAGTCAAACGCACGATCCGGGTTGCCGACGTTCATCATCACCTTCAGCGGCAGATCCGGCATCTCGCCAACGCTGGAGCTCTTGACGCTGAAGTCCAGCAGCTCGGCGTAAACGTAGCCGGTGTCGCCTTCGGCGCAGGAGACGGTCACGTTCTGGTTTTCCTGAATGCGATCGGTGGCATCGCCGCAACCGACCACCGCCGGGATCCCCAGCTCACGGGCGATAATCGCCGCGTGGCAGGTACGTCCGCCGCGGTTGGTGACGATCGCCGAGGCTTTCTTCATGATCGGTTCCCAGTCCGGGTCGGTCATGTCGGTGACCAGCACGTCGCCAGGTTCGATGCGGTTCATCTCGCTGATATCGTGGATCACCTTCACCGGGCCGGCGCCAATGCGGTGGCCGATGGCGCGCCCTTCGGCGATGATCTGCCCCTGAGCGTGGAGGGTATAACGCTCCATCACCTGGCCGCGGGAACGCACGGTTTCCGGACGCGCCTGAACGATAAACAGCTTACCGGTGTGGCCATCTTTCGCCCACTCGATATCCATCGGACGGCCGTAGTGCTTCTCGATCTGCACCGCCTGCTTCGCCAGCTCCTGCACCTCCTCGTTGGTTAACGAGAAAACATCGCGCTGCGCCTGCGGCACATCTTCGATACGCACCTGCTTGCCGTGCTCCTGAGTCGGCGCGTATACCATGCGGATCTTTTTCGACCCCATGGTGCGGCGCACGATGGCCGGGCGGCCAGCGGCCAGCGTCGGCTTGTGGACGTAGAATTCATCCGGGTTCACCGCGCCCTGCACCACCATCTCGCCGAGGCCCCACGCCGAGGTGATAAACACCACCTGGTCAAAACCGGACTCGGTATCGATAGAGAACATGACGCCGGAGGAGGCCAGATCGGAGCGGACCATCCTCTGCACCCCGGCGGAAAGCGCCACGCCGCGGTGATCGTAACCCTGATGCACGCGATAGGAGATCGCGCGATCGTTAAACAGTGAGGCAAACACGTGCTTCACGGCAACGAGCACGGCGTCAAAGCCCTGCACGTTGAGGAATGTCTCTTGCTGCCCGGCGAAGGAGGCGTCCGGCATATCTTCCGCAGTAGCGGAAGAGCGCACGGCAAATGAGGCCTCGGCGTCATCGGCGGACAGCAGGTCATAAGCATCGCGAATCGCGTTTTCCAGTTCGCTCTGGAAAGGGGTGTCGATGATCCACTGACGGATCTGCGCGCCCGCTTTCGCTAATGCGGAAACGTCGTCAATGTCGGTTTCATCCAGCAGTGCATAAATGCGCTGGTTAACACCGCTTTGGTCCAGGAACTGATCAAAAGCATCAGCGGTGGTGGCAAACCCGTTAGGCACGGAAACACCCATACCGGACAGGTTTGTAATCATTTCACCAAGGGAGGCATTTTTGCCCCCAACTCTGTCTACATCATTCATGCCGAGTTGGTTATACCAAAGCACCAGCGGTGACGAGCCATTGTTGGACATCGAGACAATCCTTTTGTGATTTAATACCAGTGAAAAAAATTTCACGATCGACTGCAGGATTATCCTGACATATTTATGGGGCTGAAAAAAACGGTGAATCGTTCAAGCAAATTATTTTTTCATTTTTCGGACTGTTCCCGCGATATTGCTAACTTGATGATTTTTAGGAATTATGACGAAAAACGCTGGAAATAACGACAAAAATAAGAAAATGAACCACCCTTTTCATAAAAAACAAAAATAGCGTTTCAATTTTAACAAGAGACAAATCAAACAGGGATATGCTTAAATTTAATATCCGTATTCAGGCAATTAAACTCATTATACCGGATGGTCAAAATGGAAAGTGCTGTAGATCGCCACGTATTTTATATTTCTGACGGTACCGCCATTACGGCAGAAGTGCTGGGGCATGCCGTGATGTCGCAATTCCCGGTTGCCATCAGCAGCGTGACTCTGCCGTTTGTCGAAAACATCAGCCGCGCGCGGGCGGTAAAGGAGCAGATCGACGCCATCTACCAGCAAACGGGTATTCGCCCGCTGGTGTTCTATTCCATCGTGATCCCGGAAATCCGCGACATTATTCTGCAAAGTGAAGGTTTTTGTCAGGACATCGTGCAGGCGCTGGTGGCCCCGCTGCAGCAGGAGCTCAACCTCGACCCGACGCCAGTGGCCCACCGTACTCACGGCCTGAACCCCGGGAACCTGATCAAATACGATGCGCGTATCGCCGCCATCGATTACACCCTCGCCCACGACGATGGCATCTCCCTGCGTAACCTCGATCAGGCCCAGGTGATCCTCCTCGGTGTGTCGCGCTGCGGCAAGACGCCCACCAGTCTGTACCTCGCCATGCAGTACGGCATTCGCGCCGCCAACTATCCGTTTATCGCCGACGATATGGACAATCTGGTGCTGCCGGCGTCGCTGAAGCCCCTGCAACATAAGATGTTCGGCCTGACCATCAACCCCGAACGGCTGGCGGCCATCCGCGAAGAGCGTCGTGAAAACAGCCGCTACGCCTCTCTGCGTCAGTGTCGGATGGAGGTGACCGAAGTGGAGGCCCTGTATCGCAAAAATAAAATCCCGTGCCTGAACAGTACCAATTATTCTGTTGAGGAAATTGCCACCAAAATCATGGACATCATGGGGCTGAATCGCAGAATGTACTAACACACTAGTACATTATTAAAAATTTGTTTATGCTATCACCCGTGGCCTATACAGGATCATGCCCTGCTCTTGCAATAAGCAGGGATTGGTTTATCGTGATGCGCATCACTTCCCGGCATTTTCGCCGCGGAAGAAACAGATTTTTGAGACCCCAATGAATAAAACAGACGAATTGCGTACCGCGCGCATTGAAAGCCTGGTAACGCCCGCGGAACTGGCCCAGCGCCATCCCGTCACGGCCGACGTGGCCGCCCACGTTTCGGCCTCCCGCCGCCGAATTGAAAAAATCCTCAACGGCGAAGACCGCCGCCTGCTGGTGATTATCGGCCCCTGCTCCATTCACGATACCGACGCGGCGCTGGAGTATGCCCGCCTCCTGCAGGGCATGCGCGAGCGCTACCAGCCGCAGCTGGAGATCGTGATGCGCACCTACTTTGAAAAACCGCGTACCGTGGTGGGCTGGAAAGGCTTAATCTCCGATCCGGACCTCAACGGCAGCTACCGGGTCAACCACGGAATTGAGCTGGCGCGGCGCCTGCTGCTGCAGGTTAATGAGCTGGGGGTACCGACGGCCACCGAGTTTCTCGATATGGTGACCGGTCAGTTTATCGCCGATCTCATCAGCTGGGGTGCCATCGGGGCGCGCACCACAGAAAGCCAGATCCACCGTGAGATGGCCTCAGCGCTCTCCTGCCCGGTCGGGTTTAAAAACGGCACCGATGGCAATACGCGCATCGCGGTGGACGCCATCCGCGCCTCCCGCGCCAGCCATATGTTCCTCTCCCCGGACAAGCAGGGGCAGATGACGATTTACCAGACCAGCGGCAACCCGTACGGGCATATCATTATGCGCGGCGGCAAACAGCCAAACTATCATGCCGAGGATATCGCTGCCGCCGGCGAGGCGCTGCGTGAATTCGATCTGCCGGAACAGCTGGTCGTTGATTTCAGCCATGGCAACTGCCAGAAGCAGCACCGCCGTCAGCTGGAGGTGTGCGCCGATATCTGTCAGCAAATTCGCGCGGGCTCCACCGCCATCGCCGGGATTATGGCAGAGAGCTTCCTGCAGGAAGGCACCCAGAAAGTGGTCCCCGGCCAGCCGCTGACCTGGGGCCAGTCGATCACCGACCCCTGCCTGAGCTGGGATGACAGCGAAAGGTTATTGAGCGAGCTGGCCGCCGCCACCGCTACCCGTCTGTAACCGCTCCGCCCGTCGCGCCTGCGGCGGGCTATTTCCTTCGGTGACTCCCCTACCAAATCCGGTAACACGATAAATAACGCTTGCCGTCAAAAACAACATTATTGATAATGATTATCATTGTTGCTTTGATTTTTATTTTGAGAGCTATGACGCGTATGGATAACACTGCCACAGCTGAAAAACCAAAAGACAATGCCCCCTATCCCGTGGCGACGGACAGGCAGATTAGCAGTCGGGTGCTGTTAGGTAGCGAAGGACGGGTAGTCATTGAACATGGCGGCCAGCGCTATCTGCTGCGCCAGACCAACGCCGGGAAGTTAATTCTGACCAAGTAAGCGCCCCGCTGAGCGCGGGGCGAGGCGAGTTAGCTCGAGCAGCTGACTTCCAGACGTTTCCCCCAGTCCGGTGGGCGGCGGACGTAGTCGTCCTCGCGATCGGTAAAGGGGTCTGCCAGCGCGGCATGCAGGCGCTCCAGCTCGCCCATATCGCCCGCCTCGGCCTGCTCTATCGCCCGCTGCGCCAGCCAGTTGCGTAACACCAGCGCCGGATTTACGCCCTGCATCCGCTGCTGGCGCTGCGCGTCATCCACCTGTTCATCACGCAGGCGCGCACGATACCCGGCAAACCAGATGTCGAAAGCCGCCCGATCGATAAACTCGTCGCGCAGCGGCGAGGCGGCGCTGAGCTGTTCGCTGTGGCTCAGCAGGCGGAACGTTCGGGTATAGTCGCTCTTCTCACGGATCATCAGGGCAAACAGCCCGTCCAGCAGGTCGTTATCCCCTTTCTGCTGGCTGAACAGGCCGAGTTTATCGCGCATCCGCTGGCCATAAGCGGTCAGCAAGGCGTGCTGATACTCATCCAGCGCCGCGTTTAACGCTTCAGCGCTGATAAACGGCGACAGCGATTGGGCGAGACGCTGCAGATTCCACAGCCCCACCGCCGGCTGGTTTTCAAAACTGTAGCGCCCCTGATAATCGGAGTGGTTGCAGATGAAGTCCGGTTGAAAATCGTCAAGGAAGCCATACGGGCCGTAGTCGATGGTCAGACCGAGAATCGACATGTTGTCGGTATTCATCACCCCATGGGCAAAGCCCACGGTTTGCCAGCTGGCGATGGTCTGCGCGGTGCGCGTGACAACGTCACGGAACCATAACAGATACTTGTCTGCCTCATCCTGCAGCTGCGGCCAGTGGTGGCGAATAACATAGTCGGCCAATTGCTGGACCTTCTGCGGCTCACGGCGATAGTAAAAATGTTCGAAATGGCCGAAGCGGACATGACTCTCGGCCACCCGCATCAGCATCGCGCCAGGCTCCACGCGCTCGCGGTAGATCGGGGTATCGCTGGTCACCATCGCCAGGGCGCGCGTCGTCGGGATCCCCAGGGCGTGCATCGCCTCCGACGCCAGACTTTCCCGGATCGTCGAGCGCAGTACAGCGCGCCCGTCCCCCATCCGCGAATAGGGGGTCAGGCCGGCGCCTTTCAGATGCCAGTCGTAACGGCGACCATCCGCAAGCTGCTGCTCACCGAGCAGGATCCCGCGTCCGTCGCCCAGCTGGCCGGCCCAGGCGCCAAACTGATGGCCGCTGTATACTTGCGCCAGCGGCGACATGCCCGGAAGCAGCGCTTCGCCGCCCCAGACACCGGCTCCATTTTCAGGCGCGAACAGGGCGTCGGGCACCCCCAACTGTTGCGCCAGCGGGGCGTTACGCCAGATGAGTCGGGCGTTATCCAGCGGCGTCGGTAACAGGGAAGTGTAAAAATCCGGCAGTTCATCCCGCCAGTGGGTGGTAAAAGAAAGGGTCATGGTTCCTCCTTCCTTCAGTGTAGTGCCTCAAACAGCGGATTAACACGGGCGGAGTGCAGGGTTATCGGCATAAAAAAGGGAAGCGCTCGCTTCCCTCTTGCTTCTGAATGACGTCAGATACGCCGCGCCTGCCAGAACTTTTTGTTCCAGTAGACGTTATCCAGCGAGGAACGGGTGACGCCCTGGCTGGTGGAGGCATGGATAAACTGGTTGTCGGTATCGTAGATGCCAACGTGCAAACCGCTCTCCCCTGAGCCGGTTTTGAAGAACACCAGATCGCCGGGCAGCAGATCGCGCTTATCGATACGGGTGCCGATTTCCGCCTGCTCGCGGGTTTCACGCGGCAGCTGGAGGGCAAATTTATCGCGAAACGTGCGCACCACGAAGCCGGAGCAGTCGACGCCGCGCGGCGTCATGCCGCCGTAGCGATACGGTGCGCCACGCCAGCTACGCAACTGCTCGTTCAGATTCGCCACCACCGTGATGGAGTCAGCCAGCCGTGGATTCGGCGGCGGTGCCCGATGGCTGCTGCAGCCGGCTAAAATTAACGCCGCCGCCAACATGAACCAGAAGCGCATTTCAGATGATCCCTCTGTCCCTAGTCTCTTTATCGCAATAATTTAGCTTGTTTATCAATATAGTGACAAGATAACTGCGTGCTACTGTGACGCGATGAGCATAATATGACCGGCCACCTCCACGCGCTGGAACGGGATCGCATAGGCAGCGGTTAAATTTTCCTCATTCAGCACCTCGGCGGTCTCTCCGCAGGCGATGGCTTCGCCCTGGCAGAGTAGCCAGCTTTGTCCGGCATGGCGCAGGGTATGGTTGAGATCGTGGCTGCTCATCACCACCGCAATCCCCGCCGCGCTCAGCTCACGTAACAGCCGATCCAGCGCCGCCTGCTGGGCCACATCCAGACTGTTCATCGGCTCATCCAGCAGCAGCAGTTGACCCGTGGGATGACTCAAGGGATCGATCTGCAGGATCACTGCCGCCAGCCGCACGCGCTGCCACTCACCGCCCGAAAGCTGATTAACCTGACGGTCCAGCTTATTGTCAAGACCAAGCCTGGCCGCGATATCGCTCAGACGGGCGCTATCGCCCTGCTGCTGCATATGCAGCGTCAGGTAGTGCCACACCGGCATGGCGAACGGCGGGGTCTGGTGTTGACACAGATATCCGCGACGGCGCGCCAGCTCCGTCGCCGGCCACTCGTCAAGCCGCCGTCCGTTAAAATGAACCGTGCCGGGGCCGTCGGACAGCCCCGCCATGCGGGCCAGCAGCGTGCTCTTCCCTGCGCCGTTCGGCCCCACCAGGTGGACAATCTCCCCGGCGCGAAAGGCCGCAGAAAACGGGGCCAGACGCCCCGCCGCTTCTACATCCTGTAGCTGCATCAGAAACGCCATTATTTCGCCAGCGCTCCTTTAATCGCCGCCACCAGCTGCGGATCGTCCGGCGTCATATCCGGAGAGAAGCGCTCAATAACGTTGCCCTGGCGATCGACGAGGAATTTTTCGAAATTCCACAGAATGTCGTCCACATACAGCGGCGCCCGGCCTTTGCTGGCCATCCGCTCATAAAAACCGCTGCCTTCCGGGGCCACCGCTTTCGGCGCGGCGGCAATCAGTTTTTGATACAGCGGCGCGCGATGTTCACCGTTGACGTCAATTTTGCTGAACAGCGGGAAGGTGACGCCGTAGGTGGTGCTGCAGAAGGTCTTAATCTCTTCTTCACTGCCCGGCTCCTGGCCGAGGAACTGGTTGCAGGGGAACCCCAGTACGCTAAAGCCCTCGCCGGCAAATTGCTTTTGCAGATCCTCGAGTTGCTCATACTGCGGCGTCAGGCCGCATTTCGAGGCCACATTGACGATCAACAGCACCTTGCCGGCAAAGGATGCCAGGGTGGTTTTCTCGCCATCAATGGTCGTCACTTCGGTATTCAGAATGTCATGTTGCATAGCCTGTCCTCAATGGATAAACCGGTTTCCGGTGAAGGTGATCCCTATCTACTGTAGCGGATTCAGCGGCCGCCATTCTACTGCCAATCCCCCCGAGTTGTCGCATGATGTAACAGCGCTTCGCTGGCCGCCGGCAACATGAAATCCTCTCAATTGGGCAGTCGACCATTTCCGTGTACAGTGTCCCGGTAATGTAATATGGTTTCGTTACTTGTTAATTTAAGAGAGTTTTATTGATGAAGAAGTTGTTTAGCCTGGCGTTAATCGCCACCTCTGTCGCCCTGCTGAGCGCCTGCTCTCCGGATGAAGATAATAAAGTGAAAGTCGCTATCAATACCGGGCCGGACGAAGCCATCTGGAAAGTGGTGGAGCAGGTTGCGAAGGATAAATATCATCTCGACGTCGAAGTGGTCTCCTTCAATGATTATGTGCTGCCCAACGAAGCACTGAACAACAAAGATGTGGATGCCAACGCCTTCCAGACCCTGCCGTACCTTGAGGCGCAGTCGAAAGAGCGCGGCTATAAATTTGCGGTGGTCGGTAAAACCTTTGTCTTCCCTATCGCCGCCTATTCTCACCGGATCAAAAACATCAGCGAACTGCCCGAAGGGGCGACGGTGACCATTTCTAATGAAACCACCACCCTGGGCCGCAGCCTGCTGCTGCTCCAGGCGCAGGGGTTACTCAAGCTGAAGCCGGGCGTCGGCTATTTACCGACCACGCTGGATATCATCGACAACCCGAAACAGCTGAAAATTGTTGAAGTGGATACCCCACAGCTGACCCGTACCCTTGATGATCCGAACGTTAGCTTGTCAATCATTAACACCAACTTCTCCGCCCAGGCGGGCCTGTCGGCCGCCCGCGACGGTCTGTTTATGGAGGGGCCGGATTCTCCTTACGTGAATGCGATTGTCGCCCGCGAGGATAATAAGGACAGCAAGAAAATTCAGGAGCTGAAAGCCGCCTTCCAGACCAGCGAAGTCGCGGAAAAAGCGAAGGAAGTCTACAAAGGCGACGCGATCAAAGGCTGGTAAGCCTGAACCGGCGCCGTCCCTGCCGACGGCGCCGCGCTATCCCCGCCCCCGCGAACGCAGCAGCAACCAGATAAAGACCGGCGCGCCCAGCGTCGCCGTCACCACGCCAATCGGCAGCTCTGCGGCGGAAAGCGCCAGTCGGGCAATGATATCCGCCCCCAGCAAGGCGCTCGCCCCGGCCAGCATGCAGGCTGGGAGCAACACCCGGTGATCGCTTAAACCACATAGCCGCAGAATGTGCGGGATCACCAGGCCGATAAAGCCAATTGCTCCCGCCAGCGCGACGCTAACGCCGACCAACCAGCCGGTCGCCACCACCAGCAGCTTGCGCCATAGCCACAGCGGCAGCCCGAGCTGACGAGCGGAGACTTCGCCCAGCGCCAGTAAATTCAGGGGTTGCGACTGCAGACAAACCCAGCAAAGCACCGGCAGGAGGGCTATCATCAGCCACAGCTGCTGCCAGTCGACGCCGCCAAACCCGCCCATCATCCAGTACATCAGCTGACGCAGGTCAAAAGAGGTGGAGAAGTAGACCGCCCAGGTCATCAGGGCACTGCAGATGATCCCCAGCGCCACCCCCGCCAGCAGCAGACGGCTGGTAGAGAGATGGCGGCGGGCAAAACGCAGCAAAATAAAGGTGATCAGCAGCGCGCCGAGGATCGCGCACAGGCCGAGCGCCCAGCCGGGCAAGACTCCTTTGCCCAGCAGGACGGCGGCAATCAGCCCGACGCCCGCCCCGTTGGAGACGCCCAGCAGACCCGGCTCCGCCAGCGGATTTTCAAACAGCGCCTGCATAATCGCCCCGGAGAGCGCCAGCGCCGCCCCCACCAGCACCACCGCCAGGGTTCGCGGCAGGCGGATCTGCCAGATGAACAACTGGCCTTTCGCGCTCAGCCATTCCCCAGGCGGGATCCATTGATCGCCCGCGCACAGGCTGATCAGTAGCGTAACCAGGAGCAACAGCGTTAATCCAAAGAGCCAACGCCGGCTGCGGCGCTGTTGAAGATGGGCGAGAGTCAGCATAGATTCCATTACGCAGTGGGAACAAGAGGCTGATTTTACGGTGGGTGTCGCGGTGAGAAAAGGAAAACCTCGCGGCCGTTCGTCGACGCGGAGGAAGACCTCCCCCGCGTCTGCGTTCGTTCGTTACACCAGGATCTGAAACAGTAGCGCAAAGAGAATGATATTCGCCACCACGATTGCCCAGCCGTTATAGAGCATATATTTCAGATGCGTGGACTGCGCCAGCCCCATCTGGCCGAACATGTCCGATGAGGGAAACGGACCGAACCAGTCCACCTGAGAAGAGGCGAGCAGCACCGCGGTGGTCCCCTGCGGCGGCACGCCGGCGGCCATCAGCATCGGGCCAAAGATTTTATGGGTAAACGTCATTTGCGCCACCGCCGCACCGGGCACATGGCCGATAATATTGAACGCGAAGATGCTAAAGCACAGCCAGGCCGGGGAGATCCCCTCGAGCAGCGGTTGGGTATACTCCAGCAGCCCCTGATAGGCATGCAGACCATCCATCAGTTCAAGGATTGGGTTATACAGCCAGTAGAGGATAAACATCCACACCAGACGGCCGCAGCCGTGATACAGCGCCTGCAGGATCTGCGTCGGTCGCAGGCCGCCTACCAGCCCGGTCATCAGCGCCACCAGCAGCATCACGATAATCGCAAAGCTGAAGCCAGCTTTGATCACCACGCCAACGACCGCCATCACAATGATCGTCGCGGCGAAGGCCAGCGCGCTTAATTTACGCCGACGCTGCTGCGCGGCGCTGAGATCGTCTTTTGGCTTCTCCGAAAGATCGACGTCATAGCGCAGTTTGCCTTCAGTCATCTTCTGGATCCGCCCCGCCATTATCCAGCCGGCCAGCAGCGTCACCGCACTCATCGGCAGACCGACGTACAGCAGATAATCCGGATAGCTCAACCCGCCGAGGCTGAGGATTGTCACGGTGCTGGGGGTGAAGGGCCCGGTAAAGAGCCCAACGGAGCCGGCGGTCATCATCAGCGCGGCGACCGTCGGCGGCGTTAAGCGTACCGCTGCCGCCACCGGAATGATCACGGCCACGATAATGGCGTTACCACCGGCCATGGTGCCCAGCGAACCACAAATTAAAATCGATGACACCACAATGCCGAACTTAACCCGCGTCTGGCTCGACAGCCCAATACGATGAACCACGAATTTCACCAGCTCAACCGCTGCGCCGGTGCGGGTGGCCACTTCCCCCACGCCGGCGCCGAGCATAATGATAAGCCCTACCGTGGCGATAAATGACCCGGTGGATTTCGCCAGCATCGTGCCCATTTCCGGCAGGCCGGTCGAGGTCATTATCATGGCGATAATAATCGAGGAGATCACCGCCAGCACAATATCAACGCCGATCAGCGATAATATCGCTAGTGCCACCAGCGGCGTAAATCCCAGCAGGCCAAGCTCACTGCCCGGTCGACCGTGGCACCACAGCGCGATCAACACGAACAGCAGCAATAACAGACCAGTAATAACGTTTTTCCGCGTGATATTTCGTCTGACAGGCGCATTGCCTGTGAGCGTTGAGTCACTCATAACACTCCTTAATGCCAATCAATCCGACCGTAAGGGTCAGGAGGTGTATTGGGACCTGCTCAGAAAACATCCCCCCTCTTTTTCATTATTGGCCGCGAGCCTGAGGGTGCGTTTGGGTACAAAGGAATAGATTCTGAGAGCGTAATATTCCGCCATCAGGCGGGGTCTACAGCACAATATGTAACCGGAGCGCTGATTGGAGATTAAATTTATGTTAACTTTGTGTTAGTGGATAATGACTTTTTATCGGTAGGCTATAACCCTGAGTTAACTGTTCATGAAACTGCGTCATCTGGAAATCTTTCACGCCGTAATGACCTGCGGCTCGCTGTCACGGGCGGCGGAAGCGCTCAATATCTCTCAGCCAGCGGCCAGCAAAGCGCTAAAAAGCGCCGAGATGAAACTGGGTTTTACCCTCTTTCAGCGGGTGCGCGGCAAGCTGCTGCCGACCAGCGAGGCGATCACACTTTTCGAAAAAGCGCAGAGCATTTATCAGGACCTCGATAACCTGCGCCTGTTGGCCGACAATCTGGCCCGCGATCCGCGCGCCAAAATCACCTTAGGCTGCCTGCCGAGTCTGGGATTAAGCCTGGTGCCAGAGCTGGTGACCGACTTTTATCAGCAAAACTGCAACCTGGTGATGACGCTCACCACCGAGCACACCGAGACGCTGGTCAAAAAACTGGATTTGCGCGAGATAGATTTGGCGCTGACGCTACAGCCGGTGCAGCAGGGAGAGATCCTGACCACCCTGATTGCCGAAGTACCGCTGGTGTACATCGACCGTCATTATCGTCAGGGGGCGGTGGACATCAGCCAGATCGATCAGCAGCGCTGGATCTCGCCAGGGCCGCACTCGCTCTCTGCGGCCATCGCCACCCGTCGCGACTTTTCCACCACCCGGCTTAACGTTCAGACCTACTATATGGCTACCGAGTTCGTGAAGCGCGGCATGGGCTGCAGCATCACAGATATCTTTTCCGCCCAGCACAACCTGGCTCCAGAGATGATCCACCCCATTACGCCGCCGATTGCCATCAACCTCTGCCTGCTGCGCCGGGCCGATGTTTCGCTGAGTCCAATGGCGCAAAAGTTCGTCGATTTTCTCTGCCAGCGTCTGCGCCAGCAACTCAAGGAGATTAACCTGCGGTTATACCCTGACCATAAAAAGTCAATTGCGCCGCTGGGGTAAATGCTTTGACATAACCCGATAAATTGATTAGCGGTGGATATATCGGGTTATGAACAAACGCATTGTCATTATCGGCGGCGGCGTGGTCGGTCTGGCCACGGCCTGGGAACTGATTAAGCGCGGCCATCAGGTGCAATTACTGGAGCGCAATGCTGAACCGGGCAGTGCCACCAGTTTTGCTAACGGCGGACAATTAAGTTATCGCTACGTTGCCCCCCTTGCCGATAGCGGCGTTCCCCTGCAGGGGATTAAATGGATGGGCAAAGCCGATTCGCCGCTGAATATGCGTCTTAAGATGTCTTTCCAGCAGTGGCGCTGGCTGCTGCAGTTCCTGCGTGCCTGTAATAGCCAGACCAATAAAATGAACGGCGATCATATTTTGCGCCTGTCGTTGCTCAGCCGTCAGGTCATGCAGTCGTGGCTGGATGAGGATAATCTTGCCGATTTTCACTGGCGGCGCAGCGGTAAATTAATTATCCATCGCCGCGAATATGATTTTAATAAAGCGGCAAAAGGGATAGATCCTCAGTATCAACAAGCGCTGAATGCTGACGCCTGTCTGCAGCTGGAGCCGGCACTCAGACATATCAGCCCTTCGCTGCAGGGCGGAATTTATTCGCCGGGCGATGAAACGGCAGATTGCCATCAGTTCTGCCTTGCCCTGCTCGACAAGCTCAATGCCAGCAACGACTTTAGCCTGCTGACGCACTGTGAGGTGCAGCAGCTCAATAAGCGCGGCGGACGCATCAGCGCCCTGGAGACCAACCGGGGAACCATCACCGGCGATGATTATGTCGTTGCCGCCGGTAACGGCAGTGGTCCTCTGCTTGGGCATCTGGGCGTTCGCGTGCCGCTGTGCGCCCTGAAGGGGTACAGCCTGACCCTGCCCTATCCTGAAAAAGCAGGTATTGCCCCTGACATCAGCGTCACCGACTACGGGCACAAAATCGTTTATGCCCGCCTTGGCCAACAACTGCGCATCGCGGCGATGGTGGACATCGGCTACGACGGCGACCAACTGCGCGAGAGCCGCATTCAGGCGCTGAAAAACATCGTCGCCCGTAGCTTTCCCGAACTCGAAGGGCTGGACAAGGCCGAAGCCTGGACCGGCATGCGCCCGTCAACACCAGCAGGCCCGCCGATGCTGGGTCGCGCCGGATACCCCAATCTGTGGATGAACCTCGGCCAGGGTAGTCTCGGCTTTACCCTCGCCGCCGGCAGCGCGGTGGTGCTGGGCGCGTTAATCGACAATCAGGCACCCACTATTTCTTTAGAAGGTCTCACATGGAAACAAACCGCATGACCATTATTCGCAATAATCCACAACCTCGCCTTTCCGCCAGCGTTGCGTATGGCAATCTGTTGTTCCTCTCCGGGCAGACGCCAAAAAGCAGCGAAGACGATATCGTTTTACAAACCCGTGAAGTGCTGGAGAAGATCGACGCCCTGCTGGCGGCTGCCGGGAGCGATAAGCGGCAAATTCTCTCCGCGCAGATCTGGCTGAAAGATATCGAACGTGATTTTGTCGCATTCAATGACGTGTGGGTACAGTGGATGCCGGAAGGCCAGAGCCCGGCGCGAGCAGCAGTACAGGCGGAGATGGCGCGACCGGATATCCTGGTGGAGATCATGCTCACCGCCGTCAAAGCGTAAGGACGTGTAGAAAAGAAAAAGGCCGCAATGCGGCCTTTTTAATTAGTTCAGATTATTTGTCTTTCGGCGACGCGTTTTCGACACGGCTTTTCAGCTTCTGACCGGGTCTGAAGGTCACCACGCGCCGGGCTGTAATGGGAATATCCTCCCCCGTCTTCGGGTTACGTCCCGGGCGTTGGTTTTTATCCCGCAAATCGAAGTTGCCGAACCCGGAGAGTTTGACCTGTTCTCCGTTTTCCAGAGCACGACGGATCTCTTCGAAAAACAACTCGACCAGTTCTTTGGCATCCCGCTTGCTAAGCCCAAGCTTATCAAACAGATATTCTGACATTTCAGCTTTTGTAAGCGCCATAGGTTCAATCCCTCAATGATGCCTGGAATCGCTCTTTTAATGCCTCTACACATCTGGCAACGGTAGCGGCAATCTCCTCTTCTTCGAGTGTACGGCTGGTATCCTGCAGGATCAGGCTAATCGCAAGGCTCTTATACCCTTCCGCCACACCTTTACCACGGTACACGTCAAATAAGTTTACGCCAACTACCTGATTTACGCCAACTTTCTTACATTCGGCTAAAACATCGGCAGCAGCCACGTTTTCCGCGACCAGTACCGCGATGTCGCGACGGTTCGCCGGGAAGCGGGAAATATCGCGCGCCTGAGGCACCACGCGGTCTGCGAGCTTGTCCCACTCCAGTTCGAACACCAGAGTGCGACCGTTCAAATCCAGTTTACGTTCCAGTTCCGGATGAACAACCCCAATGAAACCAATGCGTTCACCTTTAAGATAAATCGCTGCGGATTGGCCTGGATGCAGCGCGGCGATCGCTTCGCCACGGAACTCGATGTCGGCCAATTTACCGGTTAAATCCAGTACGGATTCCAGATCGCCCTTCAGATCATAGAAATCGACCGTCTCTTTCGCCAGCGTCCAGTGCTCTTCGTAGCGGTTACCGCAGATCGCCCCGGCCAGCATCACATCCTGACGAATGCCCAGCGGCGCCTGAGTATCCGGCACGAAGCGCAGGCCACTCTCAAAGATGCGCACGCGGCTCTGCTGACGGTTCTGGTTGTAGACCACGGTACCCAGCAGGCCGGTCCACAGCGACAGACGCATCGCCGACATTTCGCTGGAGATCGGGCTTGGCAGGATCAGCGCCTCTTCCCCGGCGTGGATCAGCTGCTGGATTTTCGGGTCAACAAAGCTGTAGGTGATCACTTCCTGATAGCCTTTGTCGTTCAGCAGCGTTTTTACGCGCTTCAGCGACAGGTCGGCTTCACGATGGGTACCCATGATCAGACCCGCCTGTACTGGCGCATCAGGAATGTTGTTGTAGCCATAAACGCGAGCCACTTCTTCGACCAGATCTTCTTCGATCTCCATGTCGAAACGCCAGCTCGGGGCGACTGCCTGCCATTCACCCTGACCTACCGTCACTTCGCAGCCGAGGCGCTGCAGAATGTCGGTGACCTGCGCGTCATCGATATGGTGGCCAATCAGGCGATCCAGTTTGCTACGACGCAGGGTAATGGTGGCGCGTTTTGGCAAGGTCTCTTCGTTTGTCACGTCGATCACCGGGCCGGCTTCACCGCCGCAGAGGTCGATCAGCAGACGCGTGGCACGCTCCAGCGCTTTATACTGCAGCGCCGGATCGACGCCGCGCTCATAGCGATGAGAGGCATCGGTGTGCAGGCCATGACGGCGCGCGCGGCCGGTAATGGACAGCGGGCTGAAGAACGCGCATTCCAGCAGCACGTTCTGGGTTTCGTCGTTAACGCCGGAGTGTTCCCCGCCGAAGATCCCGCCCATCGCCAGCGCTTTGTTATGGTCAGCAATAACCAGGGTGTCACTGTCGAGCTTCGCTTCAGAGCCATCGAGCAGCACCAGGGTTTCACCCTCTTTCGCCATGCGCACCACGATCCCGCCTTCGATACGGTCGCGGTCAAAGGCGTGCATCGGCTGGCCCAGCTCAAGCAGGACATAGTTAGTCACGTCAACCACCGCGTCGATGGAGCGGATCCCGCAGCGGCGCAGCTTCTCTTTCATCCACAGCGGGGTCGGCGCTTTGACGTTGATGCCTTTCACCACGCGGCCCAGATAGCGCGGGCACGCCTGCGGCGCGTCAACCTGAATCGGCAGCACGTCGTCAATGGTCGCGGCAACCGGCGTAATTTCCGGCGCGTTCAGCGGCGCTTTGTTCAGCACAGCGACATCGCGCGCCACACCGATGATACCCAGGCAGTCGGCACGGTTTGGCGTGACGCTGATTTCGATAGTGTTATCGTCAAGCTTGAGGTATTCACGAATATCAGTGCCGATCGGCGCATCCGCCGGCAGTTCGATGATACCGCTATGGTCGTCGGAAATACCCAGCTCGGAGAAAGAGCACAGCATCCCTTCTGACGGTTCGCCGCGCAGCTTCGCCGCTTTAATTTTAAAATCGCCCGGCAGCACGGCGCCGATGGTCGCCACGGCGACTTTCAGCCCCTGACGGCAGTTTGGCGCGCCGCAGACGATGTCCAGCAGGCGTTCACCGCCCACGTTGACTTTGGTGACGCGCAGTTTGTCAGCATTTGGATGCTGGCCGCACTCCACCACTTCACCGACCACTACGCCGTTGAAGCTGCCGGCAACCGGCTCAACGCCGTCGACCTCGAGGCCCGCCATGGTGATCTGATCGGAAAGCGCTTCGCTGTCGATCGCCGGGTTAACCCACTCGCGTAACCACAGTTCACTGAATTTCATTGTTCTGTCCTGCCCTTATTTAAACTGTTTGAGGAAACGCAGATCGTTTTCGAAGAACGCGCGCAGATCGGTCACGCCATAACGCAGCATGGTCAGACGCTCCATCCCCATACCGAAGGCGAAGCCGGAGTAAACTTCCGGATCGATACCGACGTTACGCAGCACGTTCGGGTGTACCATCCCGCAGCCCAGCACTTCCAGCCATTTGCCGTTTTTACCCATCACGTCAACTTCTGCGGACGGCTCGGTGAACGGGAAGTAGGACGGACGGAAGCGCACCTGCAGGTCTTCTTCAAAGAAGTTGTTCAGGAAGTCGTGCAGCGTCCCTTTCAGGTTGGTGAAGCTGATGTTTTTATCAACAATCAGACCTTCCATCTGGTGGAACATCGGGGTATGGGTCTGGTCGTAGTCGTTACGATAGACGCGGCCCGGCGCGATAATGCGGATGGGCGGCTGCTGGTTTTCCATGGTGCGGATCTGCACGCCGGAGGTCTGAGTACGCAGCAGGCGAGTGGCATCGAACCAGAAAGTGTCGTGGTCAGCGCGCGCCGGATGATGACCCGGAATATTCAGCGCATCGAAGTTGTGGTAATCATCTTCGATTTCCGGGCCAGTCGCCACGGTAAAGCCGAGCTCACCGAAGAAACTTTCAATACGGTCGATGGTGCGAGTGACCGGATGCAGGCCGCCATTTTCAATGCGGCGTCCCGGCAGCGAGACGTCAATGGTCTCTGCGGCCAGACGCGCATTCAGCGCTGCGCCTTCCAGATCAGCTTTGCGCGCGTTCAGCGCCTGCTGCACCTGCTCTTTCGCTTCGTTGATGACCGCGCCGGCTGCCGGACGCTCTTCCGGCGGTAACTCACGCAGGGTGGTCATTTGCAGGGTCAGATGCCCTTTTTTACCCAGGTATTCCACGCGGACGTTGTCCAGCGCAGCAACATCTGATGCCTCGTTAATGGCTGCCTTGGCACTGGCAACCAGCTCTGCGAGATGTGACATGGTTTTCCTCATTATGTCGGTGCAGACACCGGTTATAGTGAAATTAATATCCCGAATCCATATACGAAAAAAGCCTCCACAGGGGAGGCTTTCTGGCGCTGTTTTCCGTTTCTTCTTTCACGCGCTAGCCTCCTGAGTTCAGGTGCTAAAGTAAAAAAAGAAGCGGAAAATAGCAGCATTCATGCTTGCATTACCTTGTCTGGTAAGAAACGTCAGACCTGTATTGAAAAGCCTGCGCCGATAAAAGTCAATGTATTGATGGTGTTGAAACGAAAAGAGGGAGACAAGCTCCCTCTTTCAACTGGCTTATGCCAGAGCTGCTTTCGCTTTTTCGACCAGAGCGGTGAACGCTACTTTGTCGAATACGGCGATGTCAGCCAGGATCTTACGGTCGATTTCAACAGAGGCTTTTTTCAGGCCATTGATGAATTTGCTGTAAGAAATACCGTTCTGACGTGCTGCTGCGTTGATACGTGCAATCCACAGTTGACGGAACTGACGTTTACGTTGACGACGGTCACGGTAAGCGTACTGACCAGCTTTGATAACAGCCTGGAAGGCAACGCGGTATACGCGAGAACGCGCACCGTAGTAGCCTTTAGCTTGTTTCAAAATTTTCTTGTGACGTGCACGTGCAATTACACCACGTTTTACGCGAGCCATGTGTGCTCTCCTGTATCTATTCTAAGTTAAAAAAGTTAAACGTTAACGACTTATGCGTACGGCAGGCACGCGATAACTAGGCCCAGATCGCCTTTGGAAACCATGGCTTTCGGACGCAGGTGACGTTTACGCTTGGTAGCTTTTTTAGTCAGAATGTGACGCAGGTTAGCGTGCTTGTGCTTAAAACCACCTTTACCGGTTTTTTTGAAGCGCTTAGCAGCACCGCGTACGGTCTTAATTTTTGGCATCTTAATAACTTCCACTTCGCATTGTTAATAAACGAAACATAGGCGAACAACATCAGTGAAGCCCTAAGGCTCCACTGACATCGCTACTTGAAGGCCTTACTGTTTCTTCTTAGGAGCGAGCACCATGATCATCTGGCGGCCTTCGATCTTCGTAGGGAAGGATTCGACTACTGCCAGTTCACTCAGATCGTCACGGACGCGCGTAAGCACTTCCATACCGATCTGCTGGTGGGCCATCTCACGACCGCGGAAACGCAGTGTGATCTTAGCCTTATCGCCATCTTCGAGAAAGCGAACCAGGCTGCGGAGTTTTACCTGGTAATCACCATCATCGGTCCCAGGACGGAATTTAATTTCCTTAACCTGGATAACTTTTTGCTTTTTCTTCTGTTCCTTAGAAGACTTACTCTTTTCATAAAGGAACTTGCCGTAGTCCATGATACGACAAACTGGCGGTTCGGCGTTAGGGCTGATTTCAACTAAATCTACTCCGGCCTCTTCAGCCTTTTCGAGAGCTTCTCTCAGACTCACAATACCCAAAGCTTCGCCTTCCAGACCTGTCAAGCGAACTTCCAGGGCGCGAATCTCGCCATTGATACGATTCGGACGTGCCGTTTGAACTCGTTTTCCGCCTTTAATACCTTATTCCTCCAGTTGTTGAAGACTGCGGCTGCGAATCTCTTGTTGCAGCTTCTCAATCACTTCACTTACGTCCATGCTGCCGAGGTCTTTCCCGCGACGGGTGCGCACGGCCACTTTGCCGGCTTCGACTTCTTTGTCGCCACAGACCAACATATACGGGACACGACGTAAAGTGTGCTCGCGGATTTTAAAGCCAATCTTCTCATTTCTCAAGTCTGCTTTTACACGAATGCCCGCATTTTGTAGTTTACGCGTCAATTCGTTAACGTATTCAGCCTGAGAATCGGTAATATTCATGACCACTACCTGCACTGGTGCAATCCAGGTTGGGAAGAAGCCAGCGAACTCTTCGGTCAGGATGCCAATGAAGCGCTCCAGGGAACCGAGAATCGCACGGTGAATCATGACCGGTACCTGACGCTCGTTATTTTCGCCCACATAAGAGGCGCTTAAACGCTGCGGCAGAGAGAAGTCCAGCTGTACCGTTCCGCACTGCCATGCGCGATCGAGGCAGTCATACAGGGTAAATTCAATTTTCGGGCCGTAGAACGCCCCTTCTCCCAGTTGATACTCAAATGGGATGTTATTTTCTTCCAGCGCCACCGCCAGATCCGCTTCCGCGCGATCCCAGGTCTCATCGCTACCGATACGTTTTTCCGGGCGAGTTGACAGTTTGACGACGATCTTCTCGAAGCCAAAGGTGCTGTACATATCGTAGACCATACGAATACAGGCGTTCACTTCATCGCGAACCTGATCTTCAGTACAGAAGATATGCGCATCATCCTGGGTAAAGCCGCGAACGCGCATCAGACCGTGCAGCGCGCCAGACGGTTCGTTACGGTGGCAGCTACCGAATTCCGCCATACGCAGCGGCAGATCGCGGTAGGATTTCAATCCCTGGTTGAAGATCTGCACGTGACCCGGGCAGTTCATCGGCTTGATGCAGTATTCACGGTTCTCGGAAGAGGTGGTGAACATCGCATCTTTGTAGTTGTCCCAGTGGCCGGTTTTTTCCCACAGCACACGGTCCATCATGAACGGACCTTTGACTTCCTGATACTGGTACTCTTTCAGTTTAGAACGAACAAAGGTTTCCAGTTCACGGAAGATAGTCCAGCCGTCGTTGTGCCAGAACACCATCCCCGGCGCCTCTTCCTGCATATGATACAGGTCAAGCTGCTTGCCAATTTTACGGTGGTCACGCTTGGCGGCTTCTTCAAGACGCTGCAGATAGGCATTCAGCGCTTTTTTATCTGCCCACGCGGTACCGTAGATACGCTGCAACATTTTATTGTTGCTGTCGCCGCGCCAGTAGGCACCGGCGGTTTTCATCAGCTTGAAGTGATGACAGAAGCGCATATTCGGTACGTGCGGGCCGCGGCACATATCGATATATTCTTCATGATGATACAGACCCGGCTTATCATCATGAGCAATGTTTTCGTCAAGAATAGAAACTTTATAGGTTTCGCCGCGCTTCACGAAGGTTTCACGCGCTTCGTGCCAGCTGACTTTCTTCTTGATGACATCGTAGTTTTTCTCGGCGAGCTCATGCATACGTTTTTCGAGCGCGTCGATATCTTCCTGAGTCAGGGTGTGGTCGAGGTCTACGTCATAGTAGAAGCCATTATCAACAACCGGACCGATAGCCATTTTGGTGTTGGGCCACAGCTGTTTAATGGCATGGCCTAACAGGTGCGCACAGGAGTGACGAATGATCTCCAGCCCTTCTTCATCTTTCGCAGTGATAATAGAGAGAGTGGAATCGGTTTCGATCGGGTCGCAGGCGTCTACCAGTTCACCGTTTACCCGCCCGGCAATGGTGGCTTTCGCCAGGCCTGGACCGATATCCAGCGCAACATCCATGGGGCTAACAGCGTGGTCAAAATGGCGTTGACTGCCATCAGGAAGCGTAATTACAGGCATTTTATGTCCTTATTTGCAGTGGTGCCCCACACGAAAGAGCACATACAAAACTATATAATCATAATTATCATCAGGTTAAGGCGCAGTTCCCGCTTCACTCTGCGAAAATAGGAGGACGACCGGATAGACCGTTCCCGCCTGCCACCGCCTGCTGATAACACCGGGGAGTAGTTTACACATCATTGGTACGTGATTAAAGCCGCAAGCGTATAAATGATGGCGGAATGTGGAGAAAACAAGAGAGATTGAGATAAAAAGACGAATATCCTGCTACTGCAGGCAAGAATAATCCCCGGCAAAGCCGGATAATATTATTCGGACGTGATAGAAGAGACGCAATGATATTGCATACTTAATCTTTAACGCAGCGCGTTAAACCGGTACCGCTTCACCCGGCTTAATTGACGTACGGCGAAATAAAGGTCTGGTATATTATGACCACTCGCCGGCCACCAGCGTATGCACATTAAAGGCATCGCTCATGGATTGTCCGGTAGTTCGGGAACCGGGGGCGATATTCGAGCCAGCCTCAACGTCAGTCGCTTTGGCGATGCCAACCTGAGTATGGTCCTGGTTGCCTGATGGCGGAACGGGCGTGGCAGCGGATGCGCCAAAAGAAAGCACGCACAGCGCCAGGGCTGCGATGGTAAATGAAGTGTTTTTCATGATATTCATTCTCTTATTACGGAAGACAGACCGCGCGATTTCTCCGCCCGGACAGTGCATATCATTATAGATCCAGATCACATATTTGTCCGTCGAATATTTAGCTTTTCGTGTCAAATAGAATGAATATTTGTCAACAAACCGGGAATAATGGAGAAAAGATGGAGGGCTATTTCTTTTTATAAAAACTAAAACGAAAGGCCAGAAAAAATAATGGCACTCATTGCTAAATTTAAAACGAACAGGCCGGGGAAACCCGGCCTGAAAATATTACATTTTATACCCAAGGGACAGCGACGTCCGGCGATCGGTATGCTCCGGCGCAGAGGAAGGCGGTGCCGAGTTCCAGGTCACGTTGTAGGCGACCTTCAGCGCGAAATGGGCGTTAATCGCCACGTTTAACGCGCTCTCAGAGTTGACGGTGGTGTCCTCAGCGCCAAACACCGAGACCCCTTGCGTAAATTTGGCGTTATCGGTCATCTGCCAGGCCCAGGTGCCGGAGGCGTAACCCAGCGGCTGAGTATCGGTTTCTCCATCGGTAAACTCGTCATAGCGAACGCCAGGACCGAATTCAAACCGCAGGCTGTGCACCGGACCGTTGAGGATCTGACGACCATAACCCGCCGTCAGGACATCACGCTGCTGATAGCCATTATAGCGGTCGGTCAGCCAGCTGCCCTGACCAAAGATATAGTTCATATCGGTCAGGTTGTAGCGGCTACGCCCACCGACTGCATATTTTTCTGAGGATCGCTCATCGTTGGAAGAGGTGTTGCTGGCATTCCCCCACAGCGACCAGGCGGTGGTATTACCATACCAGGTCAAGGTGGAATCTGCCGTCATCGAGGAGTTTTTGGTGTTGCCGGACTGCGCCAGGTAGCCTGCGTTAACCACACCTTCGAAAGGTTTTTTAGCAGCGGAAGGGTCATCCATGACGGTAAATACAGAATCATCGGCCATTGCGCCAACAGACGCAAAAAGCCCCCCCGCCAGCATAACCGCTGCGGGTACTGTCTTTAAAAGCTTCATTATAACTCTCTAAAATACATTTTTTAGGACAGTACAAATGATGAACAGACACAACCTGCCCGCTCATTGAATTTAGCGTCCGTACAACATAAAAGAGACCTGAGGGTCCCGGAAACTTTCGCGAGGATCGCGGTGTGCAGGTCCTAAGAAAGGTAGCAAATTATAAAAAAGCACGAATAACATAGCAATCACTTACTCTTTCGTTTTTTGAATAAGACAGCTCCGGAAACAATCTTTATTTCATAATGAAAATACAGGCTTCTTTGCAAATCTCTCAGGAACATCACTTTCCCTCCCGGAGCCATCGTGCCATGCTTAAATAAAGCACAGTCGCCGTATTAAGGAGGAGAAGGAATGACCAAAATTTATACGTTAACGCTGGCCCCCTCGCTGGATAGCGCCACGCAGACCCCACAGATTTATCCCGAAGGTAAACTCCGCTGCAGCGCGCCAGTATTTGAGCCCGGCGGCGGCGGGATCAACGTTGCCCGTGCCGTGACCTTTCTTGGCGGCAAAGCCACCGCCATTTTCCCGGTTGGCGGCGCCACCGGCGAGCACTTAGCAGCCCTGCTGGCCGATGAGCAGGTGCCGGTCGAGACCGTCGAAACCCGCGACTGGACGCGGCAAAACCTGCACGTTCACGTGGCCGCCAGCGGCGAACAATATCGTTTTGTCATGCCCGGCGCAGCGTTGACGGATGATGAGTTCCGTCGGCTGGAAGAGAAAGTCCTGACTATCGAACCCGGCTCACTGCTGGTGGTAAGCGGCAGCCTGCCGCCAGGTATCAGCGTCGAAAACCTGATGCAACTGGTGAAAAATGCGCAACAGCAGGGACTGCGCTGCATTATCGACAGTTCCGGCGACGCGCTGGCTGCGGCGCTGGACGTCGGCAATATTGAGCTGGTGAAGCCGAACCAGAAAGAGCTCAGCGCCCTCGTACAGCGCGATCTGAGCCAACCCGATGACGTACGCCTTGCCGCCCAGTCGTTGATCCAGTCCGGTAAAGTACGCCGGGTGGTGGTTTCGCTCGGGCCGCAGGGGGCGTTAGGCGTTGACGCCAGCGGCAGCGTTCAGGTGGTGCCGCCTCCGATGAAAAGCCAGAGCACCGTCGGCGCCGGCGACAGCATGGTGGGCGCCATGACCCTGCGTCTGGCGGAAAACGCCGGGCTGGAAGATATGGTTCGCTTTGGCGTCGCTGCCGGTAGCGCCGCGACAATCAATCAGGGCACCCGTCTCTGCTCGCAGGCCAATACGCAAAAAATCTACGATTATCTCTGCGGTCGCTGATCTTCCCTGCCCCTCCGCGCTGGCGGAGGGAGCCACGATATTGGCTGGATGGTCTATGCTGGAAAGGCTATGGATAACAATGGGGTGTAGAGATGAGCAATGAGATAACCGCCTGGGTCGTCAGCGTCACCTTTCACGAACAGGCGCTGACGGAGATCAACGAGGTCAGCAACCACTTTACCCGCGCCGGGTTCGTACTGACGCTCAATGATGAAGACGGCAATCCCCATGAGCTGGGGACCAACACTTTTGGCCTGCTCAGCGCCCAGGATGCTGATGAAGTTAAGGCCCTCAGCGCAGGGCTGGCGGAATCGGCTCTGGGCCGCCCGGCAGAGATTACGGTCAGCACATTCGCCGAGTGGTTAAAAGCTCAATAAGTGCGTTTAACGCAACGGAAAGCGTCAGTTGTGCGTCAGTTCCAGGTTTACCCGGTAGCAGTGCGCTAACCTTATGATATGGTGGAAAACATGGGGAGAGACAGCATGTGGCAAGCAATCAGTACACTTTTACGCGATTGGCATTCCGAAAACGCTGAAATCGAACTGAAAACCGAGCTGCCCGGTGGGGAAATCCATTCGGCCTGGCATTTACGCTTCGGCGGGAAAGATTACTTCGTGAAATGCGACGAACGTGAGCTTCTGCCCATCTTCACCGCCGAGGCCGATCAGCTGGAACTGCTGTCGCGAAGCAAAACCGTTCGCGTGCCGCAGGTCTATGCGGTCGGCAGCGACCGTGACTACAGTTTTGTGGTCATGGAATACCTCCCTCCCCGTCCGCTGGATGCGCATAATGCCTTCCTGCTCGGCCAGCAGTTAGCGCATCTGCATCAGTGGAGCGATCAGCCGCAGTTTGGTCTGGATTTCGACAACGATCTTTCCACCACGCCGCAGCCCAACGCCTGGCAGCGTCGCTGGTCGGTGTTCTTTGCCGAGCAGCGTATCGGCTGGCAACTGGAGCTGGCGGCGGAGAAAGGGCTGCACTTTGGCGATATCGATACCTTAGTCGATGTGGTTCAGCAGCGGCTGGCCAACCATCAGCCGCAACCTTCACTGCTCCATGGTGACCTGTGGTCCGGTAACTGCGCCTTAGGACCAGATGGCCCCTATATCTTCGATCCGGCCTGCTACTGGGGCGATCGCGAGTGCGATTTAGCCATGCTGCCGATGCACCCGGAACAACCGCCGCAGATCTATGACGGCTACCAGTCCGTTTCACCGCTGCCAGCAGGTTTTCTCGATCGCCAGCCCATCTATCAGCTGTACACCCTGCTGAACCGGGCGATTTTGTTTGGTGGCCAGCACCTGGTGACGGTCCAGCAGGCGCTGGACGATGTATTGACGGAAAAAACGCGTTAGACAAGACTCACGGCGGACCAGGGGGTCCGCCGCAACGCATTATCAGTTGATCTCGACCCCACTCAGACGGAATTTGATAGTCATCGTCACGCCGGTTCCCGGTCTTGCCTGCTCGTAACGCCATCTGCGCATCGCGCTTTTCACTTCGCGCTCAAACATATTGGCCGGCTGGGCAGAGAGGATCTGTAGGTTGTCGATTCGGCCATCTGGCGTCACGTCAAACTTCACCCGTACCGTCCCTTCGATGCGCAGCGCCTGGGCGCGGGCCGGATAGGTCGGCTGGACACGGCTGATCGCCCGCGGGCCGCTCGGGGCAGTAACGGTGGGTTTGGCGGCCGCGGTCGAGGTGCTTGGCGCGGTGCGCGCTGGCGTCGTGTTGTTGTTTTCAAACGGCGAGGCCGGACGCGGCTCTGCTGCCGGCTTCACGTCCCGCTTCGGCTGCTCAACCTTTTTCTCCGGCTTGGGTTTCGGTTTGGGTTTAGGCTTCGGCTTCGGTTCCGGTTTATGGATCACCACCGGCGCCTCTTTCGGCGGTTCAGGCACCACCTCGGGTTCCGGCTCAGGATCAGGTTCGACAACGGGCTCCACGACTGGCTGTGCCGCCGGGGGCGGTTCAAGATCGGCCGGCGCGACCATCGTAATCTCAATCGGCTGCGTCGGAGAAGGCTGTTCAATAACCTGATGTACCGAGGTATAAAGCAGCCCCGCCACAACGGCACCGTGGATAGCCACGGACAGCAGCGTTGGCCACGGGAAGCGGCGAGGTAAATCAAGGGTCATTGCGCTCATAGTCGTTTCTGTTGAAAAATGATGCTCCGATTTTAAATGCAAATAGCAATCATATTCAATAAGGCGTCTTAACCTGAGTCAATTTTTGCCACCATTTGCAGAAAAAAGCCGCGTCGGCAGCGCATTCGACACCGGTATGCATCTTTGCATTGCAGTCCAGGGCGGTTTAACTTAACGTAATTCGCCTGATTATTGATAAGGAGCTTTGCCGTGCTTTACGTTATCTACGCTGAAGATATCGCCGATTCTCTGGAAAAGCGGCTCTCGGTTCGCCCTGCGCATCTCGCGCGTCTGCAACTCTTACACGATGAAGGCCGGCTGCTTACCGCCGGGCCAATGCCGGCCGTTGACAGCAACGAACCGGGCGCAGCAGGGTTCAGCGGCTCAACGGTGATTGCCGAGTTTGAGTCGCTGGAAGCGGCGCAGTCCTGGGCCAATGATGATCCGTATATTGCGGCTGGCGTCTACCGCCAGGTCTCTGTTAAGCCTTATAAGAAAGTGTTTTGATAAATATTCCCTGCTATTTTTCTGGTTAGCCATAAAAAAGACACCAGGCCATCAGATTAAAGGGCGCATTTTGGTACACAACATTAAAATGCCGCCCTTTTCCATCACGCGAAAAGTTTGGCTGTTCTCTCACTGACATGTCCTGTACAGGGTCAGATCCCCTCTCCTGCCTCAACATCGTCGCCTAACACAACGCCACACCATCCATGCATTAATATGAAAAGCCCCCGCTGTCCGGCGGGGGCCTCTGATCGTTATCGCTGATCCAATTATCTGTTACTTATCGAGCGCATAGGCAATCACGTAGTCACCGCGATCCGGCGACTGGCGGGCTCCACCGGCGGAAATCAGAATGTATTGTTTGCCGGTCTTCGGCGAAACATAGCTGATGGGTCCCCCCTGGCTTCCTACCGGAAGACGGGCTTTCCAGACTTCTTCACCCGTAGATGAATCGAAGGCGCGCAGGTAGTAGTCCTGGGTTCCGGCAATGAACACCAGGCCGCCCTGAGTTGCCAGGGTTCCACCCAGCGTCGGCATACCGATCGGCATCTGAGCACGCATTTTTATGCCAAACGGACCGGTATCCTGGACGGTACCGACCGGCACCTGCCAGACGATTTTCTGTGTTTTCAGGTCAATCGCGGACAGCGTACCAAACGGCGGTTTCTGACATGGGATCCCCAGCGGCGACATGAAACGGTTTTTGTTGACCGAGTACGGTGTTCCTTTCATCGGGACCGCCCCCATCCCAGCGTTCACCGCTTCACCACCGGTGTTGGCCACCGCGCTTTGTGGGTCCTGCTTAATCAGCTGCACCCACAGACCCAGACGCATATCATTGACGAAGATATAGTGGTTGTTCGGATCGGTAGACAGGCTGCCCCAGTTCATTCCTCCCAAAGAGCCCGGGAAGCTGAGGGAAACATCGGTCCCCGGCATGGTGTACAGCCCGTCATAACGCATCGATTTGAAGCTGATACGACAGACCAGCTGATCAAACGGCGTTGCCCCCCACATATCAGATTCTTTCAGGGTTTCCGCCCCAATCTGCGGCATCCCAACAGAGCGCGGCTGCGTCGCCGGATATTGTTCATTTGGGATATCAGCCGGTTTCACCGGGACCTCTTTCACTTCGGTAAGCGGTTGACCCGTCAGGCGATCAAGTACATAGATTTGACCCGCTTTGGTCCCCACCACCACGGCGGGTTTGTTGCCCTCTTTGGTCGGGAAATCGACCAGGCTTGGCTGCATCGGGACATCGAAGTCCCACAGATCGTTACGCACGGTCTTGTATACCCACTTCTCTTTCCCGGTGGTCGCATCCAGCGCCAGGATTGAAGTGGCGTATTTGTGATCGCCCTGAATACGGTCCGCGCCCCACAGGTCAACAGAGGAGCTCCCCATCGGAATAAAGAGGGTATTCATCGACGCATCCCATGACATGGGCGCCCAGGAGTTAGCGGAACTGCGTTTGTAATGTTCCCCTGGTTGCAGAACATGATTGGGATCCGGATTACGCGGATCAAATGCCCAGCGCTGCTGGCCGGTAATCACGTCATAACCGCGCACCACGCCGCCAGGCATGTCAGTACTGACGTTATCCGCCACGCGGCCTCCAACCACCACCGTGGTGCCAGCCAGCGTCGGGGCTGAAGTCAACACATAGCTTGGATCTGCCGCAGCGCCCATCCCTTCCCGCAGATTCACGCTGCCGTTCGTCCCGAAGTCCGGGCAGAATTGGCCGTTATCTGCGTCTAAGGCGATCAATCTGTCATCAATCGTATTCATCAGGATGCGACGCTGGCATGCTGCACCTGGCGCGACCTGTGCCGGCAGAACCGGGGAGGAGCCTGCCACAGTGGGCTGCGTCAGTGGCTTCGTCGCATCAAAATACGCCAGGCCTCGACAGCGCATCCAGATGGCGGATTTCGCATTAATTTCCGCTCTCCAGATCTCTTTTCCACTATCGGCATCGACGGCGATCACATTGTTATGCGGGGTACAGAGGAAAACACGATCGCCTACCTGCAGGGGTGTTTGCTGATCTTCTGCGCCATTGCCATCCGGGCTTAACGGGGTGTCGCCAGTATGGAAGGTCCAGACGGGTTTCAGGTTTTTTACATTGTCACGCGTGATCTGGTCCAACGCCACAAAGCGGCTACCGCCGGCAGTATTGCCGTAGTGGTCCCAGTTTTGCTGTTTAATGTCTTCTTTTACCGGCACCAGCGGTAATTTCTCGCCGCTGAACGCCACTGTGGGATGGGGCTGAAACATCTGAACAAAGGTGACGCCCATGGCGATAACCAGAACAACGCAGACCCCCCATGCCCCTTTGGTGCTGTAAGGCTTTCCTTCATGCTTACGTAGCGCAGGCCAGGTGGCCGCCGCCAGCAGCATCAACCCGGCGGGTACCATCAAACGGGAAACGAGCGGCCAGAAGTCGAAGCCGGCATCAAACAGTGCCCAAATCAGGGTACCCACGAATACCAGAGCAAACAGCCACACCGCGGACGACCTGCGGCGGAAAAACTGAATCGCGGCGAGCAGGGTAATAACCCCGGCAATAAGGAAATACCAGCTTCCCCCCAGGGAAACCAGTTTATAACCGCCGATGACAAAGAACAGGCCTGTCGCAAGCAGTATCACGCCGACCAGCAGGCACCACAAGCCTAACCAGCCGGATGAGCGGGGATTCGTATCTGACATAATAACTCTCCTGATAACACCATGAAATAAAACTATTTCTTATTTAACTATCGATGTTTTCCCCGCAGTAAGCCAAACGGCATTAATGAAGCATAATGCCGGGATAGAAAATGGCGATAAAACATCGATGTCGGGAATTATATTTAATTGTTAATAAATTGTGTAAGTCCGTTATGTAAGATCTTGTATTTTATTTATTTATTGATTGTTTTTTGCGCGACACTATTGTGATAAAGCTAAAAAAACGCCAGGAAGGATTAAAAAGAAATGACTACAACAAATAAATAACACAGAATAATATATCGACATTTATTCATTTCACATTGATATTGGATTGGATAAATGCCTAATTTATGGTTATTGCTCTTTTTTACATTGACTGGATTAGCATGTTGATGCGGGTAATTTCTCCCTGCCGATATTAAGCCATGGAATAAACGGGGATTAATGTCCGGTTTTCGCAAGGTACTGAACCGGTCTTAAACAACCTTCCTGCATTCAGGCTCGCGGTGATTTCTCTCCCCCGGAAAATAACCCCGCAATGATAAAACCACACACAATATCCTGACATGGCCCAATAAAAATCTCACCGTCAGGTTAAAATTGTCGATGATCATTTTTTAACTTCTATTAATTGCCTTGCGTAAAGTTCACGCTGCGTTATTGTAGGGTTATTCGTGCTTGATTAAAAATTTTGAAAGGGAATAACAAATGTTTTCAATAAGACTTTCCTGTTTTTAAGCTACCCTTTGTGTACTTGCCCATTTTGAGGACTTTTTTGTGAACGTTCTGAAAAAAACAGTATTTCTTTCTCTGCTTGCCTTATATATCCCTGTATCACAAGCTGCGGCGACGGAATATAACCTGGATCCGCAGCACACGTCGGTGGTTATTGCCTGGAACCATTTCGGTTTCTCTAACCCTACCGCCTATATCTCTGATGTTTCAGGGAAATTATCTTTTGACAAAGAAAACCTTGAAAAATCTTCTGTTAGCGTTACTCTGCCGGTAAAAACCATTGACACGCATGTCAAAGCGTTAACCGATGAATTTTTAGGCAAAGAATACTTTGATGTCAAAACGTTTCCCGAGGCTACTTTCCGGAGTACCAAAGTGGAAAGCAAGGGCGACAATAAATATGATGTCGAAGGTAACCTTACCATTAAAGGCATCACCAAACCGGTAGTTCTGCATGCAACCCTCAATAAGCAGGACATGCATCCAATGGTGAAAAAAGAGGCGATTGGATTTGATGCAACAGGGGTAATCAAACGTTCAGACTTCAAGCTTGATAAGTATGTGCCCGCGGTAAGTGATAACGTGACCATCACTTTATCCACTGAAGCCTATGCAAAATAAAGTAATGCACGCGTAATAGCGTGCATTTTATTCAGGCGCGTTATCCAGACAACCGTTCTGAAAGGCAAACAAACAGGCGCAGATTATTTAAGACCAGGAGCGGCACGCTTAGCCTCATGCGCCATGATCTGACTGCGCCTGTTTCATCATTCTTCTCAACTTACTTCAGGCTGCATCTGCTGGCCAGTGTAGGCATGCATTCGACAGCGCCGCACCTGTCTGGGTAACAATAAATACTGCATGGCAATTAATTCCTGTGGCGGCAGGAATAGGTTCTGCCTGAAACAAACCGCCCGGAATAACGTGACATGCCTATTTTAATGAGACGTGAAAGCAAGCCAGGCGCAAACTGTCGTTGCACCGCAGTCGAGCAAAATAATGATGTCAAGATGGCAATGATAACGATAATTCAGCGCAGGGCTGAGAAAACGACAACGGCACCGCGTACGGTGCCGTTAGCCTGCTCGCTTAACAGTCGGGAAAAATAAACAGCAGAGCATGACGCTGCCGTTTCACCAGTCCCTTCCTGATAGCAAGGATCCGCATATTGCGGCGCGATTGGGCTTCCAGCCAGCGCGCTTTACGGCGATTCACCTGTCTCAGCATGCGCCAGCGCCCTACTTCCGTTCTACTACGCTTCATTGCAACGACTCTACGAGTGAAAACAGCCTCCATTATAAACCTCTGCCAGCAACTGACTACCGCTTTCGCTGCGTTTTTATTTGCCAGAAAAATACTGATGCGTAAACTCATCACATAACGTCATTCAAAAGGATTTTACATCTATGACAACCTTTTACACGGTGGTGAACTGGCTGGTCATTCTGGGGTACTGGCTGTTGATCGCCGGTGTAACATTACGAATTCTAATGAAACGCCGCGCTGTCCCGTCCGCCATGGCATGGTTGCTGATCATTTATATCCTGCCGCTGGTGGGGATTATCGCCTATCTCTCCTTTGGCGAACTGCATCTCGGCAAACGCCGGGCGGAACGCGCCAGGGCGATGTGGCCCTCGACGGCCAAGTGGTTAAACGACCTCAAAGCCTGCAAACATATCTTCGCGGAAGATAACAGCCCGGTGGCAGAATCCCTGTTCAAGCTGTGTGAACGGCGTCAGGGCATTGGTGGCGTAAAAGGCAACCAGCTGCAGCTGCTGACGGAATCTGATGACGTGATGCAGGCTCTGATCCGCGATATTCAACTGGCCCGCCACAATATCGAGATGGTCTTTTATATCTGGCAGCCAGGCGGTATGGCCGACAGCGTCGCCGAATCGCTGATGGCCGCCGCGCGTCGTGGGGTTCACTGTCGGCTAATGCTCGATTCTGCGGGCAGCGTGGCCTTTTTCCGCAGCCCATGGGCGGCGATGATGCGTAACGCCGGTATTGAAGTCGTCGAGGCCCTCAAAGTTAACCTGATGCGTGTGTTCCTGCGCCGGATGGATTTGCGTCAACATCGCAAGATGGTGATGATCGATAACTATATTGCCTATACCGGCAGCATGAATATGGTCGATCCGCGCTACTTTAAGCAGGACTCGGGGGTCGGCCAGTGGATTGACCTGATGGCGCGGATGGAAGGCCCGGTGGCGACCTCGATGGGCATCGTCTACTCCTGCGACTGGGAAATCGAAACCGGAAAGCGCATTCTGCCGCCACCACCGGACGTCAATATCATGCCGTTCGAAGAGGCCAGCGGGCATACCATCCACACGATCGCCTCCGGCCCGGGCTTTCCGGAAGATCTGATCCATCAGGCGCTCCTCACCGCCGCCTACGCGGCGAAAGAGCATCTGATCATGACGACACCTTACTTCGTGCCCAGCGACGACCTGCTGCACGCAATCTGTACCGCCGCCCAGCGCGGTGTCGACGTGAGTATTATTTTACCGCGCAAGAACGATTCACTGCTGGTGGGCTGGGCCAGCCGGGCCTTTTTCACCGAGCTGCTGGCGGCCGGGGTCAAAATTTATCAGTTTGAAGGCGGATTGTTGCATACCAAGAGCGTGCTGGTGGATGGCGAACTGAGCCTGGTGGGGACGGTGAATCTGGATATGCGCAGCCTGTGGCTCAATTTTGAGATTACGCTGGTCATTGATGACGCCGGTTTTGGCAGCGATCTGGCGGCGGTCCAGGATGACTATATCTCGCGTTCGCGCCTGCTTGACGCCCGTCGTTGGCTAAAACGACCGCTCTGGCAGCGGATCGTCGAGCGACTGTTTTACTTCTTCAGCCCGTTGCTGTAAAACGTGCCCATCAGATACCGAATGAGTAGCAATCATGGATATGGATTTAAACAACCGCCTGACCGAAGACGAAACGCTTGAGCAGGCTTACGATATCTTCCTCGAGCTGGCGGCCGACAACCTCGACCCGGCGGACATCATTCTGTTTAACCTGCAGTTTGAAGAGCGCGGGGGCGCCGAACTGTTCGACCCGTCCGCAGACTGGGAAGAGCATGTGGATTACGATCTGAATCCGGATTTCTTCGCCGAAGTGGTGATTGGCCTGGCGGATACCGATGGCGGGGAAATTAATGACATTTTCGCCCGTGTTCTGCTGTGCCGCGAAAAAGATCATAAGCTGTGTCATATTTTGTGGCGTGAATAACGCTCACTATCCAGTGAAAAGCCTGCCGCGGTTCACCCGGCAGGCTTTTTTTATGCTGGCAGCTTATTTCGGCAACGCATGGCCGCAGGCGTGACAAAAACGGGCGTTATCGTCATGGTCGCCCTGCTGGCACTGCGGACACAGGCGACGCTGACGCCGACGGTTCAGGGCGCTGGTCATATGGGTAGTGATAAGCCCGGTCGGTATCGCAATAATGGAGTAGCCGATCAGGATGAGGATCGACGCCAGAATGCGGCCCAGTGGGGTATGCGGGGTGATATCGCCATAGCCGACGGTGGTGATGGTCACGATGGCCCAATAGACCGAGGCGTTGAGCGTCGTAAAGCCGTACTCCGGCCCCTCGATCAAATACATTAGCGAACCGAAAATCACCATCACAATGGCGATAAACGAATAGAACAGAATCAGCTGGTGACGCGCACTGACGATTGCTCGCCAGAACACGTTGAGCGAAGGCATAAAGCGCAACAGTTTGAGAATACGCAGCGCGCGGATCGCTCGCATTGCTCGCCAGGCAAAGACATAATTCAGGCTAATCTCCGGCCACAGCCACATCACATAGAGCGGCAAAATCGTCGCCAGGTCAATCAGTCCCCAAAAGCTAAAAATATAGTGGAGCGGATTGGGCCAGGTGGCGATACGCAGCAGGTACTCCACGGTAAAAACCGCGGTCACCAGCAGCTCCAGCCAGACGAAAATATGCCATTCATCTAATGTTAGATGATATTGCGTGCCCAGTCCCGACTCGATAAAAATCACCAGCACGCTGAGCAAGGCGAAAAGTCCGCACAGCCCTTCGAAGCGGCGGCCGGAACGTCGGTTCTGATCGAAAAGTAAATGATAAAGCCGCAGACGCGCGGCAGAAAGCATACCCACTTCGTTAACCTCGCAAAAAAAAGGGCTGACCTGCGTCAGCCCCTGAGATTATAACGGGTCTACCTTAAGGCAGGAAACCGCATGGCGGAAACTGCCCTCCAGTACCGGGCGGGTTTTCGCACACTCTGGCCCGGCGAGCGGGCAGCGGGTGCGGAACACGCAGCCCGACGGCGGGTTAATTGGCGAGGGTAATTCGCCCTCCAGCAACTGAATAGTTTTCGCTTTCTCGAGATCAGGATCGGGGATCGGTACCGCCGACATCAGCGCTTTGGTATAGGGATGCAGCGGATTATGATACACCTCGTCGTAGGTGCCCAGCTCCACCGCATGGCCCAGATACATCACCAGGACGCGGTCGGAGATATGTTTAACCACCGCCAGATCGTGGGCGATAAATATCAGCGACAGCCCCATCTCACGCTGCAGCTGCTGCAGCAGATTGACCACCTGAGCCTGAATCGACACGTCAAGCGCAGATACTGGCTCATCGCAGATAATCAGCTTCGGCTCAAGGATCAACGCCCGCGCGATGCCGATACGCTGGCACTGACCGCCGGAGAACTCATGCGGATAGCGGTTAATCAGATTAGGCAGCAACCCGACCTTCATCATCATCGCTTTGACGCGATCACGAACTTCCTGACGCGACATCTTCGGATGATAGGTGCGCAGCGGTTCAGCGATAATCTCCCCGATGGTCATGCGCGGATTCAGTGAGGCCAGCGGATCCTGGAAGATCATCTGGATATCGCTGCGCACATCGCGCCACTCTTCCTGCTTCATACCCAGCAGATCTTTCCCAAGCCAGGCCACTTTGCCATCGGTCGCTTTCACCAGGCCAATAATGGCGCGGGCGAAGGTCGATTTGCCGCAGCCTGACTCCCCTACCACACCGAGGGTTTCCCCCTCATAGAGGCGCAACGTCACGCCATCCACTGCTTTCAGCGTTTTCGACGGCTGCCAGAACCACTGCTTGCCATCTTTGATATCGAAGTGCACCTTCAGGTCGGCAATTTCAAGCAGGACTTTTCGTTGTTCAGTTACGGCGTTCATAGCAGATCCCCCACCGGTTTAAAGCAGGCGCGCAGGCGGCCTGGCGCGAACGACTCCAGCGGCGGTGCGCTGCTACACTGCTCCATGGCGTGCGGGCAGCGCGGCTGGAATGGACAGCCTTTCGGCAATCGCAGCAGGTTTGGCGGGTTGCCAGGGATGGTTAACAACGCATCGCCCTCGGCATCCAGACGAGGAACTGCATTCAACAGGCCAATAGAGTATGGATGTGACGGTTGATAGAAGACATCGCGCGCCTGACCGTACTCCATGGTGCGCCCGGCGTACATCACCAGCACTTTATCGCAGATCCCGGCCACCACCCCGAGGTCGTGGGTGATCATGATGATTGCCGTATTGAATTCGCGTTTAAGCTCATTCAACAGCGTCATGATCTGCGCCTGCACGGTGACGTCCAGCGCGGTGGTGGGTTCATCCGCAATCAGCAGCCGCGGCCGACACAGCAGCGCCATGGCAATCATCACGCGCTGGCGCATCCCGCCGGAAAACTCGTGCGGAAACATCTTCATGCGCTTGCGCGCTTCCGGCATTTTTACCGCATCGAGCATCTTCACCGACTCTTCAAACGCTTCGGCTTTGCTCAGTCCTTTATGCAACATCAGGACTTCCATTAACTGCTCGCCCACCCGCATATACGGGTTAAGAGAGGTCATCGGATCCTGGAAAATCATCGAGATTTGCTCGGCGCGCAGTTTGTTCAGTTCACGCTCGGGCAAATTGAGGATCTGCCGACCGTTAAAGGTGGCGGATCCTCCGATGCGGCCGTTGGCCGCCAGCAGCCCCATCAGAGCGAAGGCGGTTTGCGATTTACCGGAGCCAGATTCGCCCACAATGCCGAGCGTCTCGCCCGCCTGCAGGGTGAAGTTCAGGTCATTGACGGCGGTGACATCGCCATCCGGCGTTTTAAAGGTGACGCGGAGATCTTTCACGTCCAGCAGCAGGCCGCTGTGACTCTGCGCTTGCGGCGCCTTTGCCGTTTCAATCATGGTCATGGCAGCGCTCCTTAGCGGTCTTTCGGGTCGAGGGCATCACGCAGACCATCGCCGATAAAGTTGAAACAGAACAGGGTCACCACCAGGAAACCCGCCGGGAACAGCAGCAGCCAGGGCGAGACTTCCATTGAGTTGGCGCCATCGCTGAGCAATGCTCCCCAACTGCTGAGCGGCTCCTGGGTTCCCAGCCCGAGGAAGCTGAGGAAGGATTCGAAGAGGATCATGCTGGGGACCAGCAGCGAGGCGTACACTACCACCACCCCCAGTACGTTGGGGACGATATGGCGCAGCACGATGCTGGCCGTGGAGACCCCACCGACCTGCGCGGCTTCGATAAACTCTTTACGCTTCAGGCTCAAGGTCTGTCCGCGCACGATACGCGCCATATCCAGCCAGGAAACCATGCCGATGGCAACAAAGATCAGCAGGATATTCTGACCAAAAAAGGTCACCAGCAGGATGACGAAGAACATAAACGGGAAGGAGTTGAGGATCTCCAGCAGACGCATCATCACCGAATCCACTTTGCCGCCGAGATAACCGGAAAGCGAACCGTACAGCGTGCCGAGGATCACCGCCACCAGCGCCGCTGCCACCCCGACCATCAGCGAAATGCGCCCGCCGATCGCCACGCGCACCAGCAGGTCGCGCCCGGAGGAGTCGGTTCCGAAGTAGTGGCCTGAAGCCATATCCGGGGCATTGGACATCATGCCCCAGTCGGTATCGAAGTAGGAGAACGACGACACCATCGGCGCAAAGGTGACAAACAGCGCAATAAGCACCAGCATGATCAGGCTGGTCACCGCGGCGCGGTTATGCATAAAGCGGCGACGCGCGTCCTGCCAGAGGCTACGCCCCTCCACTTCCAGCTTCTCACTGAAGTTTTCCAGCGCCTCGCTATTTTTCTTACTTAACATCATGGCGAACTCCGGCTTCAGTAGCGAATCTTCGGATCGATAACGGCGTACAGCACGTCAACGATGGCGTTGAACAGGATAGTCAGGGCGCCAACGAGGATCGTCAGGCTCAGCACCAGCGAGTAGTCGCGGTTAAGCGCCCCGTTAACGAACAGCTGGCCGATCCCCGGCAGGCCGTAAATGGTTTCAATGACCATTGAGCCGGTGATGATGCCCACGAAAGCTGGCCCCATATAGGAGAGCACCGGCAGCAGCGCCGGCTTCAGCGCATGGCGCAAAATAATGCGGCGCATCGGCAGCCCTTTTGCCCGCGCGGTGCGGATAAAGTTAGAGTGCAACACTTCTATCATCGAGCCGCGGGTGATACGGGCGATACTGGCGATATAGGCCAGGGAAAGCGCCACCATCGGCAGGATCATAAATTTCAGCGCTCCGCCGTTCCAGCCGCCGCCCGGCAGCCAGTGCAGGGTAATGGCAAAAATCATCACCAGCAGCGGCGCCACCACAAAGCTCGGAATAACCACGCCGGTCATGGCTACCCCCATCACCGCGTAGTCCCATCGGGTGTTTTGCTTCAGAGCGGCTATCACCCCGGCGGCTACGCCGATCACCACCGCGAGTAAAAAGGCGGCGAAGCCCAGTTTCGCAGAAACCGGGAAGCTGGCGGCCACCAGATCGTTGACCGAATAATCTTTGTATTTAAAGGAGGGACCAAAATCGCCATGCGCCAGTTGCTTCAGATAATTGAAGTACTGCGTCATGATAGGGTCGTTTAAATGGTATTTTGCTTCAATATTCGCCATGACTTCCGGCGGCAGGGTGCGCTCCCCGGTAAAAGGACTTCCCGGTGCCAGACGCATCATGAAGAATGAGATGGTAATAAGAATAAATAGCGTCGGAATCGCTTCCAGACAGCGACGTAAGATAAATTTTAACATTGCCCGTACCTTCTGGCGTGTGCCTTTGCACTGCTCTCAAATAAGACACGATGGAGCGAGCACAGGCCCGCCCCACGTATTGCCATTAATGTTTGATAACGTAGAGATCTTTGGTATAGACGTTATCCATCGGGTCTTTACCGGTATAGCCCCCAACCCACGGTTTCACCAGGCGGGCGTTGACGTAGTAATAGACCGGTACGATCGCGCTGTCTTTGTCCAGCTGCTGTTCCGCTTTCGCATAGGCTGCCGTACGCTGCGCTTCATCAGACGCTTTTACGGATTCAGCCATAATCTTGTCGAACGCCGGGCTCTTATAGTGCGCAGTGTTCATTGAGCTGTCAGAGAGCATGGTATTCAGGAAGGAAGTTGGCTCGTTATAGTCGGCGCACCAGCCTGCGCGTGCCACGTCATAGGTGCCCTGGTGACGGGTATCGAGGAACGTTTTCCACTCCTGGTTAACCAGCTTCACGTCAATGCCCAGGTTTTTACGCCACAGCGAGGCGGCGGCAATCGCCAGCTTCTTGTGCAAATCGGAGGTGTTATACAGCAGGTTAAAGGTCAACGGTTTATCCGCGGTATAGCCGGCTTCGGCCAGCAGTTTCTTCGCTTCTTCGTTGCGTTTTTCCTGCGACCACGTAAACCATTCCGGCTCGCTCAGCTTCGCGCCATCGGTGTACGGCGGCGTGTAGCCGTAGGCCGGCAGATCGCCCTGTCCTTTCACTTTATTAGCAATAATGTCGCGATCCAGACCCAGCTTCAGCGCGGTACGGACGCGTACGTCGGTAAACGGCGCTTTCTGGTTGTTGATTTCGTAATAATAGGTACACAGATACGGGTCGACGTGCAGCTCGTTGGGGATCTCTTTTTTCAGCTTCTGGAAGAGTTCGATCGGCAGCTGGTTATAGGTCATGTCCAGTTCACCGCTGCGATAGCGGTTAACATAGGTCACTTCGGAAGAGGTCGGCAGCCAGGTAACGGTGTTAATGACGGTTTTAGCATTATCCCAGTAGTGCGGGTTGCGCTCCATCACGATACGTTCGTTGACCACCCAGTCTTTCAGAGTATACGCCCCGTTGGTGACGATGTTGCCAGGCTGTGTCCATTTCTCGCCAAATTTTTCAATAGCCGGTTTGTAGACAGGAGACATCGCCGGGTTAACCAGCAGCTTATAAAAATAAGGGACTGGCTCGCTGAGGGTAACTTCCAGCGTGTGGTCGTCAATGGCTTTTACGCCCAGTTCGCTCGGCGCTTTCTTGCCATCAATGATGTCGTCGACGTTAACGATATGACCATATTGCGGATAGCTGGCATAAGGAGAAGCGGTTTTCGGATCCACCAGACGCTGCCAGCTGTAGACGAAGTCCTGAGCAGTAACCGGCTCGCCGTTAGACCATTTCGCATCTTTACGCAGATGGAAGGTCCAGACTTTAAAATCTTTATTATCCCAGCTCTCTGCTACGCCAGGGATCGGGTGGCCATCTTTCGGCGAAGTATTCAGCAAGCCTTCGAAGAGGTCGCGGCTAATATTGGCCTCGGGTACCCCTTCAATTTTATTCGGGTCCAGCGATTGCGGCTCAGCGCCGCTATTTCGCACCAGCGTTTGCTTATCCGACAACTGCACACCGGCCGGGACATCCGCTGCCATAGCCATATTGCCGGCAAGCAGTGCGGATAGCACTCCCGCGGCGATCAAACGTTTTTTAGTGATGATGGTCATTGTGTTGTAACTCCAGTCATTATAATTACTGGTTTTTTAACCAGCCTGTTTTTTTCCCGTTTGCGGGGATCTGTCCAACGCAGGAGCGTTTGCGATTGGCAGATTGCTATCACCGACTTATTTATTACGACCGCTCGAACGGCAGCCTTAACGTCGATTCTTTGCCCCCTCGCTGGAGGGCAGTTCCGGCGCAGTGAGATTATTAATAATAATTCTCATTTACGCATATAATTCAGCAGACGATAACGGCGGAAATTACCAAAAGGTAAACACCTCCGCCAATGCAATTTGCAAATATGTTACCGGATTCTCTTTTATCGCCGATATTGCCCGCGATGCTCAAGATCTTCGCGGACTACCGACAAAAAAATATCATTGTTAATCATAGTGATATGATTTTTTAATCGCGTTGAGAATCGAGTATCGGCTAAAAGATGCTTTTTTGTACAAAAATTTAACAACAGGTTACTTTTTAGCACATTCATCTACTGCCTTGTTAAAATTACTAATATCATTTCGATGATCCGACAGCAAGTGCCAGAGAATGATGTGAAGAAAATAACATCGCAGGCAGGAAGAGCGTGAGGGGAAAACAATGAACAAAAACAGATATCTTAATGAAAAATATGGATTTAAAGATATTATCGCAAAACGTTATCTCAACAGCCGATCTCGCGCTGGTTAATAGGTTTTGCTAATAATCGCGCAAGCGCGAAGTGAAGCCTCCACGCTTGCATGGTGTTCCACTAATTAAGCAGTCCGGGGAACAGCGCTTTAATACCGGTTACGATAAACTCGATCCCCAGGGCCATCAGCAGCAACCCCATGATACGGGTGATGACGTTGATTCCCGTCTGTCCCAGCAGACGAACCAGCCACGGCGCCATTCGGAAAATGCCCCAGCAGCAAAGAGCGAATACCGCTATCGCCAGTGAGAACCCGACCAGGTGCACCCAGGAATGATATCGGGTGCCCCAGACAATAGTTGAACTGATTGCCCCCGGTCCGGCCATTAAGGGGAGCGCGAGAGGCACGACGCCGATGCTCTCCCGGACCGCCGTCTCCGATTTCTCCTGCTTGTTCTGCTTATCTTCGCCGAGCTTGCCGCTGATCATCGACATCGCAATGGTCACCACCAGGATGCCGCCGGCAATGCGGAAGGAATCAATCGAGATGCCAAAAATCTGCAGAATGCCATCGCCGAGAAACAACGACGTCAGGAGGATGATCGCCACCGACAGGTTTGCGGTCAGGTTGGTCTTGTTGCGCACCGCTGCCGGTTGGTAGCTGGTCATACTGATAAACACCGGAATGATGCCGACCGGGTTGACCAGGGCAAATAAGCCAATGAAAAACTTGAAATAGGTAGCAAAATCGAACAGTGGTTGAGTCACAATGGGCTCCGCAGCATCATCAAAATTGGCGGTTGACTATTAACAGCATAAAATAACTGCGCGAAACATACGCTTTTTGCATGCAATATTCATTATAAATATGCATAACCCGGTGATATGTATCGAATGTTAGTTATTTGTAGCTTTAATGCTAATCGTTTTTTTAATTTCAAAACCCTTCCATTACACTTGATCGAATCGGTTAAAAAGCAGCCAGCTGAAAGGTATCAGCCACGCCAATACTTGATCTAAATCACGTATTTTGTACTCAGAAGTGAGTAATCTTGATGACACCAACAGAGTGGAAGGCAGCATGACCTGAAAGTTAAAGTAATAGAGCTTTTTTAGTAAATCGGTAAAACAGTGTCCTGATTTTTCTACATAAACATTTACATGCAAGCTGTTAACAGCCTGTCTATAATGTCGAATCGAGCGACTGATTTACTAAAAAAGTTTAACATTATCAGGAGAGCATTATGGCTGTTACTAATATCGCTGAACTGAACGCGCTTGTTGAGCGTGTCAAGAAAGCCCAGCGTGAATATGCCAGTTTCACTCAAGAACAAGTCGATAAAATCTTCCGCGCTGCCGCTCTGGCCGCTGCAGATGCTCGAATCCCTCTCGCTAAAATGGCCGTTGCCGAATCCGGCATGGGCATCGTTGAAGACAAAGTGATCAAAAACCACTTCGCTTCCGAATACATTTACAACGCATATAAAGATGAAAAAACCTGTGGCGTCCTGTCAGAAGACGACACCTTTGGTACCATCACTATCGCTGAACCGATCGGCATCATCTGCGGTATCGTACCGACAACTAACCCGACTTCAACAGCCATCTTCAAATCGCTCATCAGCCTGAAGACACGTAACGCCATCATTTTCTCTCCGCACCCGCGTGCAAAAGAAGCCACCAACAAAGCGGCTGATATCGTACTGCAGGCTGCCATCGCGGCTGGCGCGCCGAAAGACCTGATCGGCTGGATCGATCAGCCGTCCGTAGAACTGTCTAACGCGCTGATGCATCACCCGGACATCAACCTGATCCTTGCGACCGGTGGTCCAGGTATGGTGAAAGCGGCGTACAGCTCCGGTAAACCAGCTATCGGCGTTGGTGCCGGTAACACCCCGGTGGTCATTGATGAAACGGCTGATATCAAACGTGCTGTTGCTTCCGTTCTGATGTCTAAAACCTTCGATAACGGCGTTATCTGTGCTTCTGAGCAGTCTGTTGTCGTCGTTGATTCAGTGTATGACGCGGTTCGCGAACGTTTCGCCAGCCACGGCGGCTATCTGCTGCAGGGTAAAGAGCTGAAAGCGGTTCAGGACATCATCCTGAAAAATGGCGCGCTGAACGCTGCTATCGTTGGTCAGCCAGCGGCAAAAATCGCGGAACTCGCAGGCTTCACCGTTCCGGCTACGACTAAGATCCTGATTGGCGAAGTGACCAACGTTGACGAAAGTGAACCGTTTGCTCACGAAAAACTGTCTCCGACGCTGGCGATGTATCGTGCGAAAGATTTCGAAGACGCGGTCACCAAAGCAGAAAAACTGGTTGCCATGGGCGGTATCGGTCACACCTCTTGCCTGTACACCGACCAGGACAACCAGCCGGCTCGCGTGGCTTACTTCGGCCAGATGATGAAAACCGCACGTATCCTGATCAACACCCCGGCTTCCCAGGGTGGTATCGGTGACCTGTACAACTTCAAACTCGCGCCTTCCCTGACTCTGGGTTGTGGTTCCTGGGGTGGTAACTCCATCTCTGAAAACGTTGGTCCGAAACACCTGATCAACAAGAAAACCGTTGCTAAGCGAGCTGAAAACATGTTGTGGCACAAACTTCCGAAATCTATCTACTTCCGTCGTGGCTCCCTGCCAATCGCACTGGATGAAGTGATTACTGATGGTCACAAACGCGCGCTGATCGTGACTGACCGCTTCCTGTTCAACAACGGCTATGCCGATCAGATCACTTCCGTACTGAAAGCAGCGGGCGTTGAAACCGAAGTCTTCTTCGAAGTTGAAGCTGACCCGACCCTGACCATCGTACGTAAAGGTGCCGATCTGGCGAACTCCTTCAAACCAGACGTCATCATCGCGCTGGGCGGCGGTTCCCCGATGGATGCGGCGAAAATCATGTGGGTCATGTACGAACATCCGGAAACCCACTTCGAAGAACTGGCGCTGCGCTTTATGGATATCCGTAAACGTATCTACAAGTTCCCGAAAATGGGCGTCAAAGCCAAGATGGTCGCCATCACCACCACCTCCGGTACCGGTTCTGAAGTGACGCCGTTCGCCGTAGTGACCGATGACGCAACTGGTCAGAAATATCCGCTGGCAGACTACGCGCTGACCCCAGATATGGCCATCGTTGATGCCAACCTGGTGATGGATATGCCGAAATCGCTGTGTGCGTTCGGTGGTCTGGATGCGGTGACTCACGCCCTGGAAGCTTACGTTTCCGTGCTGGCTTCTGAGTTCTCTGACGGCCAGGCTCTGCAGGCGTTGAAACTGCTGAAAGAGTACCTGCCGGCTTCCTACCACGAAGGTTCCAAGAACCCGGTTGCCCGTGAGCGCGTACACAGTGCTGCGACTATCGCCGGTATCGCGTTTGCGAACGCCTTCCTCGGCGTGTGTCACTCCATGGCGCACAAACTGGGCTCTCAGTTCCATATTCCGCACGGTCTGGCCAACGCCCTGCTGATCTGCAACGTTATTCGCTACAACGCGAATGACAACCCGACCAAGCAGACTGCGTTCAGCCAGTACGACCGTCCGCAGGCTCGTCGTCGCTACGCTGAAATCGCCGATCACCTGGGTCTCTCTGCACCGGGCGACCGCACCGCAGCGAAGATCGAGAAACTGCTGGCATGGCTGGAAAGCATCAAAGCTGAGCTGGGAATTCCGAAATCTATCCGCGAAGCTGGCGTTCAGGAAGCTGACTTCCTGGCTAACGTTGATAAGCTGTCTGAAGATGCATTCGATGACCAGTGCACCGGCGCTAACCCGCGCTACCCGCTGATCTCCGAACTGAAACAGATTCTGCTGGATACCTACTACGGCCGCGAGTTCGTCGAAGGCGAAACTGCTGCGAAAACCGACGCGGCTCCGGTGAAAGCTGAAAAAAAAGCGAAGAAATCCGCTTAATCAACAACGGTAAACATACTGCAAGCCCCGTCACCTGACGGGGCTTTTTTATGCCCGCTTGTCAGCCAATCCCGAGCTGCAGCCTTCCTGAGTATAAAAAAGGCGCCCACAGGCGCCTGTATGAGCTTCTGAGCAACTCAGCAGGAATAACGCTGGTTTTGTACCTGGGTTAAAGAACCCACGCTCAGCGCCTCTTTATAATGCTTACGACAGACGGACACATACCGCTCATTGCCGCCGATGACAACCTGCTCGCCTTCATTATAAGGTCGCCCCTCTTGATCGAGACGTAGCACCATGCTCGCCTTACGGCCGCAGAAGCAAATGGTTTTCAGCTCCACCAGCTTATCGGACCATGCCAGCAAATACTGGCTACCGGTAAAGAGCTCGCCGCGAAAATCCGTCCGCAGTCCATAGCACAGCACCGGAATATCCAGTGTATCGACAACTTCGGACAGCTCATGAACCTGTTCGCGCGTCAGAAACTGGCTTTCATCCACCAGCACGCAGTGAATTGGCTTAAGCTTGTGCTCTGCCGCAATATCGTTAAATAGCGACGTCTGCGGATTATACAACCGGGCCGGCGAGGAGAGGCCGATACGCGAGCTGACTTTTCCAGCACCGAAGCGGTCATCTATCTCAGCGGTATAAACGATGGTACGCATCCCCCGCTCCTGGTAATTGTACGAAGATTGCAACAGAGCGGTCGACTTACCTGCATTCATTGCAGAGTAGTAGAAATAAAGTTGTGCCATCGGCTGCGTGACCCCAATCAAAGTGTTTTATCGCGGCGGCGATTGTACCATATTTTATGCGTACAGCCGCCCTTTCCGCAGGGGTATTGTCGCAGCGCTGAAGGGCATGGAAACGGAAAGGGTGACGTGGATGAATTGAATTTACAGGGCCATTATTTGTACGCCCCGTTACGCTATCGGTGAGGTAACCATTGTCTTTTCGTGCTTATAGGACCAGTATCCATGCACTATAAGCGGGCTTGCGGGTTGTTTTATATTAAGGCGCGTAACCAAAAATGCGCTAATACTGACGAGGGTTATTTACCCATGCAAAGGATAATTTTTCTCACTGAACCTCAGAAAAAGCATATGGTCTCAGTGTTTTAGCTGGCCCCCTACTCATGGCTATAAGGAGCAAAGATGTGAAGCGGCACGAGAATTTTAACTTAAATTAATTAATTCCCGCGACAAATAACCAGTAATTTTGAATTCCTTACATTCTCCCCTATTGCACAACGCATTTTATCGCTCTATTATTAGTTCAACAAACCACCCCACAATATAAGTTTGAGATTACTACAATGAGCGAAGCACTTAAAATTTTGAACAACATCCGTACTCTTCGTGCGCAGGCAAGAGAATGCACCCTTGAAACGCTCGAAGAAATGCTGGAAAAATTAGAAGTCGTTGTTAACGAGCGCCGTGAAGAAGAAAACGCCGCCGCAGCAGAAATTGAAGAGCGTACACGTAAGCTGCAGCAATACCGTGAAATGCTGATTGCTGACGGTATTGACCCGAATGAACTGCTGAGCACTATGGCTGCCGTTAAAGCCGGTACCAAAACTAAGCGTGCTGCACGTCCGGCTAAATATAGCTATGTAGACGAAAACGGCGAAACCAAAACCTGGACTGGCCAGGGCCGTACTCCTGCGGTGATCAAAAAAGCAATGGACGAACAAGGTAAATCACTGGACGATTTCCTGATCTAATCTCCGTTGTCGCAATATTAAAAATCCCGCTCCGGCGGGATTTTTTTTGCCCTCAGGCTCGATAAACAAAACCGGGAGTCGCTGACGCGCTCCCGGTTTCTGGCTTTTAATCGCGCTGCGGATTACTTCGTCACCGCGGTTTCCAGCCAGGCTTTAAAATCGTCACCAAGCGTCTTGTGACGAATACCATATTCGACAAACGCCTGCATGTAGCCAAGCTTATTGCCGCAGTCATGGCTCTTGCCCTTCATATGATAAGCTTCAACCGTTTCTTTCTCGATCAGCATATCAATCGCGTCAGTCAGCTGAATTTCATCACCGGCGCCCGGAGGGGTCTTCGCCAGCAGCGGCCAAATATCTGCGCTGAGGACATAGCGCCCCACTACCGCCAGGTTGGACGGCGCAACGTCAGCTTTTGGCTTCTCGACCACGCCCACCATCGGCACACTTTCGCCCGGCTTCAGGGATTCGCCTTTGCAATCGACCACGCCATACGCGGTCACATCCTCGACAGGCTCAACCATAATCTGGCTAGCGCCAGTCTCATCAAAACGAGAGATCATCTCCGCAAGGTTATCACGGCTCAGATCGGACTCAAATTCATCCAGAATAACGTCTGGCAGAATAACCGCTACCGGCTCATCACCCACTACCGGATGTGCGCACAGCACGGCGTGACCAAGGCCTTTCGCCAGGCCCTGACGAACTTGCATAATTGTCACGTGCGGCGGGCAAATAGACTGCACTTCTTCCAGAAGCTGGCGTTTTACACGTTTTTCCAGCATCGCTTCCAGCTCAAAACTGGTATCGAAATGGTTTTCGATAGAGTTTTTCGATGAGTGCGTTACCAGAACAATTTCAGTAATTCCTGCAGCGATACATTCATTAACAACGTACTGAATTAACGGCTTATCTACCAGCGGCAGCATTTCTTTTGGAATTGCTTTGGTGGCAGGCAGCATCCTGGTGCCTAATCCCGCTACCGGGATAACCGCTTTTCTGACTTTAGAATTAAGGGCAGCCATTGAAATCTCCTGGACTGTTTGTTTTTTAAACTTCTCGTTACAAATAACGTGTCGAGTATATCAGTCAACCGCGTATTCACTGGTCTGAAAAGGTTCCGATAGCCTCGAATTAGGACTTTTACGCATAAAACTGCTCGATGGTACCACCAGTATAGGGCTGCAGGTAATGCCGTCTGCTTAGATATAAACGCAATTGCTCATTCCGCAGACAACATTAAGCGTAAACGCCCCCCGGCCCCCCAAATTTGGCACTGCCATGAGGCGCAGCGCTGGCTAATTTGGTTAAGATAGGCATCGCCCAGCGTCCCTAAAGGAACGCCATTACTTATCTGAATTTGATGCTCACCGGTATTCAACGTGCCATTGAGCCCTGCGGACACCAGAATTAAATTTTTCAGTCCACTGTGGTAATAACCCACCAGCAAAGGGAACTGACCGGGAAGATTCGCCTGGCGGAGTAACTGATTGACCTGTTTTAACAGACTCCCCATTTCAGGTAGCCGTTGCCCCTGATGCGCCAGTTGCTCTTGCAACAGGCTATTGAATAGCGCGCGCAGTAATAAAGCCGCCAGCACGCCATTATCCCCTGCTCGTGTGACATCCAGACAATAGAAAGCCAAATCATTTTCCGAGAGCGGCGCAATATCGAGCACCAGCCCCGGCTTATCCGCCGATACCAGCTGTCGATAATGAATGCGGCAATGTGACATTTCCTGTTGCACCGGAGGCTGTAGCTCCTGCAGCAGTCTCGATGCGGCGGTCGGATTACTGACCAGCGCGTCCCAGTCCTCAAATAAACGCTCTTCCTCTTCCACACGTGAACTAAACATCGCGGGATACAGGCAGGCATAAACGGTCTCACGCAGGCGATCGAAATCTTTCACCGGTTTTAACAGCACATCCTGGACGCCCAGCCGTAACGCTTTGGCAATATCCGCCATGTTTTCGGTGGCGGAAATCATCAGTATCGGTAGCTGCTCGCCGCGGTTACGCAGCGTCTCGACCAGTTCCAGACCGTTCATTCTCGGCATTGAAATGTCGCAAATCATCAGGTCCGGACGCACCTCGGTCATTTTATGCAGGGCATCCATGCCATCTTCCGCCAGCCAGGTCGTTGCTCCCAGCGAGGCCAGCCATCCATGCAAGAGTGAGCGGAAAACGGGTTCGTCTTCAACTATCAGAATCTGTTTTCCCGCCAATGGCTGCGTCATGATATCTCCCCTGGCTGACGATAATTCAATAGTGGCACGCTATTCTCACTATCGCCTGTCAGATTTTACTTAAGTCAGGTACTTGTACGTCAAACCGCTGTACGCACTAAGGGTAATAGTTCATCCATTTTCTTTTCCACGGCCAATTGGCCCGCGGCAATCGCCTCTCCTGCGCGATGGAAGTCGAGCGTCGACACTTGCGGACAGTATGGCTGCAGCAGGATATCCGGCGGGTCACCCGCCATGCGGTTGCGTTTAAGACGGTTCTCCAGAACCTGGATAGACGTGGTCATGATCTCCATCGCCGTCGGCGTCACGGCCGTACGACGGGAGCTCATTTGCGTCAATCGCGCGCGCAGACGAGTATGCCATGGGCCCTCCTTCTCTTCAGCTTCCGGCCGCGGCGTTTCGAGGGAAAATAAATCTTGCTGCATGAGATGGGCATCATGTTGCAGGTCAACGGCAATCACGATATCGGCCCCCATTGCCCGCGTCAGCGACACGGGAACCGGGTTGACCACTGCGCCATCGACCAGCCAGTAACCATTATGCCTCACCGGCGCCATCAGTCCAGGCATGCTGCAGGAGGCTCGAACGGCTAAATGCAGATCGCCTTCAGTAAACCACAGTTCCCGGCCGGTACTTAAATTGGTCGCGACGGCAGCAAACCGACGCTCGCAGCGTTCGATATCGGTCACCGGCATAATACGACGGTAATGATTGAATACCTTTTCACCGCGCAGCAGGCCCCCACGTCGCCAGGAGAGGTCCATCAGCTTCAGGACATCCCAGTTGCTGAATGAGCAGATCCATGACTCGAGCGCCGGGAGCCGGTTGCAGGCATACGCCGCCCCTACCAGCGAACCGATAGAACACCCCGCGACGATATCAATCTCGATACCAGCCCGACGGAGGGCGTTGATGACGCCAATGTGCGACCATCCTCGGGCAGCTCCCGCCCCTAACGCCAGACCAATTTTAAGCTTTCTCATTATTACTGATAACTATCCTTCCACTCTGAGCGTGGCAACATTGTCACGGCTCAGTTAACATAAACACCTTTGGCGTTGAAGCGCCGTAATTCTATCTTCCATGGAGGCAGTTTTGTCGCAATTATGCCCCTGTGGCAGCGCACTGGAGTATAGCTCATGTTGCCAGCGATATCTGTCCGGCGCAGAGCTTGCGCCAGGCCCGTCACAGCTTATGCGCTCCCGCTATAGCGCGTTCGTCATGAAAGATGCCGACTATCTGATCAAAACCTGGCATCCGTCCTGTCAGGCGCAGACGTTTCGCGCCGAGCTGGAGAAGGGGTTCAGCCAGACCGAGTGGCTGGGTTTAACCCTATTCGCCAGTGATGAAGGGCGAGTCCCAAATGAAGGCTTTGTCAGCTTTGTCGCCCGCTTTAATGACAATAACCGTCCGGGCGCCATTATTGAACGTTCCAGATTCTTAAAAGAAAATGGACAGTGGTACTATATCGACGGGACACGACCGCTGATTGGTCGTAATGACCCCTGCCCTTGCGGCTCAGGTAAAAAATTTAAAAAATGCTGCGGCCAGTAACGCTGCCGTAGCGCTTGCAAACACTACAGGATTTTCCTCGCGATGCATTCATTACAACGTAAAGTACTACGCACTATTTGCCCTGATCAGAAAGGCCTCATCGCGCGTATCACCAATATCTGCTACAAACACGAACTTAACATTGTGCAGAACAATGAATTTGTTGACCACCGTACCGGTCGTTTCTTTATGCGCACCGAACTGGAGGGCATTTTTAACGACGCTATTCTGCTGGCCGATCTGGATAGCGCCCTGCCGGAAGGTTCCATCCGCGAACTGAATCCGGCAGGCCGTCGCCGGGTGGTCATTCTGGTGACCAAAGAGGCGCACTGCCTTGGCGATCTGCTGATGAAAGCCAACTACGGCGGACTGGATGTCGATATCGCCGCGGTTATCGGCAACCATGACACGCTGCGCCCGCTGGTGGAGCGTTTTGGTATTCCGTTTGAGCTGGTCAGCCACGAAGGGTTAAGCCGCGAAGAACACGACAAGCAGATGGGGGATGCCATTGCGGCACATGAGCCGGATTACGTGGTACTGGCCAAGTATATGCGCGTCCTCACCCCGGAGTTTGTCGCCCGATTCCCGAACAAAATCATCAATATTCACCATTCATTTTTGCCGGCGTTTATCGGCGCCCGTCCTTATCATCAGGCCTATGAGCGCGGCGTGAAGATCATTGGCGCCACCGCCCACTATGTGAATGACAATCTGGATGAAGGCCCAATCATCATGCAGGACGTGATTCATGTCGATCATACCTATACTGCAGAAGATATGATGCGCGCTGGCCGCGATGTCGAAAAAAACGTCTTGAGCCGGGCGCTGTATCAGGTACTGGCGCAGCGCGTCTTCGTTTACGGTAACCGGACGATTATTCTTTAATCGACTGAGAAATGAATTGGTTAGCTTTACGGCGTTACGCGTAAAAATCAGGCAACCAGTTTATTTTTGTCAAACGAATGCTTTACAGGGGCGCATCATTTGGTATGATGCGCCCCGCTTCCCGAGAAGGAAGCAGGCCAGTACCAAGCATTACCCCGTGGTGGGGTTCCCGAGCGGCCAAAGGGAGCAGACTGTAAATCTGCCGTCATCGACTTCGAAGGTTCGAATCCTTCCCCCACCACCATTATTCACTACAGTGATATGGTTTCTCCGACAAGCGTAAACGATGTTTGCACTTAGCGGGAAGGGTAAGAACCTTCGACTAAGGTTCGACTCGAGCGCCAGCGAGAGAGCGTTGCCACAGGCAACGGCCCGAAGGGCGAGGAGCGATAGCGACGAGTTATCCTTCCCCCACCACCATTCATTTTGCTGAATAGCCTACAATGTGATTTTACCCCTGGTGGGGTTCCCGAGCGGCCAAAGGGAGCAGACTGTAAATCTGCCGTCATCGACTTCGAAGGTTCGAATCCTTCCCCCACCACCATCCTCTTAAAAAACACCGCAATCCAATTACTCTACGATATTCTATATTCTACCCTACGGGGAAGGATGAGAAGCTTCGACTAAGGTTCGACTCGAGCGCCAGCGAGAGAACGTTGCCGCAGGCAACGGCCCGAAGGGCGAGAAGCGATAGCGACGAGTTATCCTTCCCCCACCACCATCTCCCCATGTCATGCCCAGCTTAATCTACCTACGATATTCTATATTCTGCCCTACGGGGAAGGATGAGAAGCTTCGACTAAGGTTCGACTCGAGCGCCAGCGAGAGAACGTTGCCGCAGGCAACGGCCCGAAGGGCGAGAAGCGATAGCGACGAGTTATCCTTCCCCCTCTATTCTCGCGCTCTCTGCAACCACCTGTACTGCTACCTCCTCGCTCGCGCTTCGCTTAGCGAGGCTACAGGTGGCGCCGTCTGGTAAGCCCGGACAGGTGCGCAGCACCGCCTCCGGGAAACTCACAGCGGTGGCAAACGCCTTTTTACCGGCGAGCTTTTCACCACCGAGGTGTTACACTGCGCATACTCGGCCAGACCGTCCAGCAGGGTATCCAGCTGGGCAATATCGCGCACCACGAGGCGCATCACGAAACAATCTTCCCCGGTCACTTTGTCACTTTCAATGCATTCCGGCATCGCCTGGATATATTTATCCACTTTCTGCAGCAGCCCAGGCAGCGGCCGGACCCGCACCAGCGCCTGGAGGCTGTAGCCCAGCGCGGCGAGATTCACCCGCGCACCATAGCCCTGAATGACGCCCCGCTCCTCCAGGCGCTTCACCCGCTCGGCCGTGCTCGGCGAGGTCAGCCCTACTCGCGCGCTCAATACCTTTAGCGAGACTCTGGCATCCTGAGTCAGGCAAGTGAGGATGGCCCGGTCAATTTCATCAAGTACGTCATTCATGTTTTTCACCTAATTATAAAAGGCATTCGCGTCTTTCTACCTTAATTCAGCCATATCACCCTGTCAGGGTTTTTCGCACAATAACTGAAAAATGATGGAGGTGAAAAATGCAACTTACCCGCGGCGTCTGGCAAATGAGCCTGGCAATGATAATCTCCGGCTCGATCGGCGCGTTCGTGCTGCTCTCTGGTTTGCCGGTGATGGATGTGGTGTTCTGGCGCTGCCTGATTGGCGCGCTAACCTTACTGGTGTTTATCGTGTTAAGCGGCCAGCCCTTCAGCCGGCTAACGCGTTTCACTCTCGCTCTGGCAGTGATTGGCGGCGCGGCGCTGGTCGTCAACTGGCTGCTGCTGTTTGCCGCCTATTCGCGGATCTCAATCGGTATGGCCACCGTGGTCTATAACACCCAGCCGTTTATGCTGGTACTGATGGGGATGGTGCTGGGGGAACGGGTCAGCGCCGTGAAATGGGGATGGCTACTGCTGGCCTTTGGCGGCGTAGTGATCCTGTTGTCAAGCGAGCTGACGTCTGCGCATGGAGAGGGGCTTACCACCGGCGTTTTGCTGGCGCTGGGCGCGGCATTCTTCTATGCCCTGACCGCCATTATCGCGCGCAAATTGCATCCGCTCCCCGCGCAGCATATCGCCTTTATTCAGGTGCTCGTTGGCGTCGTGATGCTGCTGCCGCTGGTCCATGCCCCCGAATGGACGGCCAGCTTCCCCTGGCGCTATCTGCTGATCCTCGGCATCGTCCATACCGGGATCATGTATCAGCTTTTATATAGCGCGATACAGAAACTGCCGACGCCCATTACCGGTTCGCTCTCCTTTATTTATCCGCTGGTGGCAATGGTGGTCGACTATCTGGTCTTCCACCATGCGTTGACCCCTGTGCAGTTGATTGGCGGGATGCTTATTCTGTTTGCCGCCGCAGGGAATAACCTCGGCTGGGGCGAAAAAAAACCCCGCCGCGGCGGGGTCAGTGAGCAATCGCAGGCCAGTTAGCGACGGGCGCGGACAATCTGGTATTTGCGCGTCAGGTATTCGACCGGCGCGCTCCAGATATGAACCAGACGGGAGAACGGGAACAGCAGGAACAGGGTCATGCCCAGCACCAGGTGAACGCGGAAAATAAACGCCACGCCATCCAGATGCTGCGACGCGCCGCCGTGGAACGTCACCACCGACTGCGCCCAGCCGACCAGCTTCATCATTTCACTGCCGTCCATATGCTGGGCTGAGAATGGGATCGTCAGCAGGCCGAGCGCACACTGCACCATCAGCAAGGAGAGGATCAGAATATCCGCTCCGGTGGTGGTGGCGCGAACGCGCGGGCTGAGCAGACGACGCTTGAGCAGCAGTAACCCGCCCACCAGGGTCATCACGCCGCAGGCGCCGCCGGCGATCATCGCCATCTTCTGCTTGACGTCGATCGGCAGAAAGGACTCATACATCCAGTGCGGGGTCAGCATGCCGAGGAAGTGGCCGGCGAAAATACCCAGGATGCCGATATGGAACAGGTTCGACGCCAGGTTCATCCCCTTACGGTCCAGCATCTGGCTGGAGGCGGCGCGCCAGGTGTACTGGCCATAGTCATAGCGCAGCCAGCTGCCGATCAGAAACACCGAGCCCGCAATGTACGGATAAATGTCAAAGAAGAACATATTCAGGAAGTGCATTATTGCTGTCCTCCGTTAGAGATATTCAGATATTGCGGGGCTACGGCTCCGGCAAAACGACGCTGGTGAGCGGAAATTTCCGACTCGCCGCAGCCCTGGTCGGCAAAGAATTTGACCTGTTCTTCTTCCCAGACCGCGTCCAGCGCCTGCGGCGTATCGTCGCGCGCCTCGTCGGCAATCTTCTCCGCCACCTTCTGGCTGTCGACCTGAGTATTAGCCAGCTTCAGTAACAGCTCGAACAGCACCGCATAGCGACTTTCGCGCTGCTGCAGGCGCGCGCTGAGCAGGCCGAGGATCGGCGCGACGTCCCGCAGGCCGCCAAGCGCTTCCTCTTCCGGCAGTTGCGCCAGATACTCCAGATACAGCGGCAGATGATCCGGCAGCTCGTGGCTATCAAGCAGCAGACCGTGGCGCTCATACTGCGCCATCAAATCCACCATCGCCTGCCCGCGATCGCGGGATTCGCCGTGCACGTGTTCAAACAGCAGCAGCGAGGTGGCGCGGCCGCGGTCAAACAATTCGCTATACGCCGACTGGGCGTCCAGCGGATCCTGAGCCACTAAATCGCGCAGGAAAACGCCCAGCGCGTGGGCATCCTCTTTGCTGAGTTTCTCTGATGACGCGAGCGCCTCGAACATCTCTTGCTGATGCTGCCATAAGGCAGCGTCAGGGTATTCGAGCAGACGCGACATAATCACGAGTTCAATCATGCGTGCGGCTCCGTTTTGCTGGTCACGTCGATAGCGTCGATGCGACGGCTGTTGAACAGGTTGAACTGGCTGTCCGAGCCGTGGCAGCCATCGCCAAAGCTGAAGCCGCAGCCGTTTTTCTCCGGAAACGCTTCTCGCGCCTGTTCACGGTGGCTGCTCGGCACCACGAAACGATCTTCGTAGTTAGCGATCGCCAGATAGCGGTACATCTCCTGGGCCTGCGCTTCGCTCAGCCCCACCTCTTCCAGCGCGCGGGTATCGACGACGCCGTCAACGGTTTCCGCACGTTTATAGTGGCGCATCGCCAGCATGCGTTTCAGGGCCAGCAGGACCGGCTGGGTATCGCCTGCGGTCAGCAGGTTCGCCAGGTATTGCACCGGAATACGCAGGCTTTCCACGTCCGGCAGAATACCGTTGCTACCCAATTCGCCAGCGTCCGCAGCCGACTGAATTGGCGACAGAGGCGGCACGTACCAGACCATTGGCAGGGTGCGATATTCCGGGTGCAGCGGCAGGGCCAGCTTCCAGTCCATCGCCATTTTGTAGACCGGCGACTGCTGCGCAGCCTCAATGACCCCCTGCGGTACGCCATCTTTTAACGCCTGTTCAATTACTTTTGGATCGTTTGGATCCAGGAACACATCCAGCTGGCGCTGATACAGATCTTTCTCGTTCTCGGTGCTGGCGGCGTTTTCAATCGCATCTGCGTCATACAGCAGGACGCCGAGATAGCGGATACGGCCCACGCAGGTTTCGGAGCACACCGTCGGCATTCCGGATTCAATACGCGGGTAGCAGAAGATGCATTTCTCGGATTTCCCGCTCTTCCAGTTGAAATAGATCTTCTTGTACGGACAGCCGGTGATACACATCCGCCAGCCGCGGCACTTGTCCTGGTCGATCAGTACGATGCCGTCTTCTTCGCGCTTATAGATGGCGCCGCTCGGGCAGGTCGCGACGCAGGCTGGGTTCAGGCAGTGCTCGCACAAGCGCGGCAGATACATCATGAAGGTGTTTTCGAACTGACCGTACATCGCCTTCTGCATGTTGTCGAAGTTCTGATCTTTGGCGCGTTTTTCGAACTCGCCGCCGAGGATCTCTTCCCAGTTCGGACCGCTGGTGATCTTGTCCATCCGCTGGCCGGTGATCAGCGAGCGCGGACGAGCGATCGGCTGATGCTTGCTTTCCGGCGCGTTGTGCAGATTCTGGTAGTCATAATCAAACGGCTCGTAGTAATCATCGATCCCCGGCAGATGCGGGTTGGCGAAGATTTTACCCAGCAGCATCGCGCGGTTGCCCATGCGCGGCTGCAGTTTACCGTTGATTTTGCGGATCCAGCCGCCCTTCCATTTTTCCTGGTTTTCCCAGTCGTTCGGGAAGCCAACGCCAGGTTTGCTCTCCACGTTGTTGAACCAGGCGTATTCCATCCCTTCCCGGCTGGTCCAGACGTTTTTACAGGTCACCGAACAGGTATGGCAGCCGATGCACTTATCGAGATTCAGCACCATGCCGACTTGTGAACGAATTTTCATTTTACGCTCTCCTGTACCTGGTCGTTGCCTTCGCCGTCTAACCAGTTAATGTTCTTCATCTTACGTACCACTACAAACTCATCGCGGTTGGAGCCGACGGTACCGTAGTAGTTAAAGCCATAGGCCAGGTGGCCGTAGCCGCCGATCATGTGGGTCGGTTTTGGCGTAATACGGGTGACGGAGTTGTGGATCCCCCCGCGCTGACCGGTGATTTCAGATCCCGGCAGGTTCACGATGCGTTCCTGCGCGTGATACATCATGGTCATCCCGGCCGGTACACGCTGGCTCACCACCGCCCGCGCCGTCAGGGCGCCGTTGGCGTTAAACACTTCGATCCAGTCGTTATCTTCGATACCCAGATCTTTCGCATCCGCTTCGCTCATCCAGACGATCGGCCCGCCGCGCGACAGGGTCAGCATCAGCAGGTTATCGCTGTAGGTCGAGTGGATACCCCATTTCTGGTGCGGGGTCAGGAAGTTCAGCGCCTTCTCCGGGTTGCCGTTGGACTTCTCGCCCATCACCGCTTTCACCGAACGGGTGTCGATCGGCGGACGATAGACCAGCAGGCTTTCGCCAAAGTCGCGCATCCACTGATGATCCTGATACAGCGATTGACGGCCGGACAGCGTCCGCCACGGGATCAGCTCGTGAACGTTGGTATACCCAGCGTTATAGGAGACATGTTCATCTTCCAGGCCAGACCAGGTCGGGCTGGAGATAATCTTCCGCGGCTGCGCCTGAATATCGCGGAAGCGGATCTTCTCGTCTTCTTTGTTCAGCGCCAGGTGCGCGTGCTCGCGACCGGTGATCTCGCTCAGCGCTTTCCACGCCTTCACCGCCACCTGACCGTTGGTTTCCGGCGCCAGGGTGAGGATCATTTCCGCGGCGTCGATGGCCGTTTCCAGCTTCGGCTGGCCTTTCGCCGGGCCTTCCGCCTTGGTGTAGTTAAGCTTACGCAGCAGGTCCATCTCGCTCTGGGTGTTCCAGGCGATGCCTTTCCCGCCGTTGCCGATGGTTTCCAGCAGCGGACCGATCGAGGTGAAACGTTCGTAAGTCGCCGGGTAATCACGCTCAACCGGAATAATATGCGGCGCGGTTTTCCCCGGGATGAGATCGCATTCGCCTTTTTTCCAGTCTTTGACATCCAACGGCTGCGCCATTTCCGCGGCGGAGTCGTGCTGGATCGGCAGCGTGACGACGTCGGTTTCTTTGCCAAGGTGGCCCACGCAGACTTCAGAGAATTTCTTCGCGATACCTTTATAGATATCCCAGTCGCTCTTCGATTCCCAGGCCGGGTCAACGGCGGCCGACAGCGGGTGAATAAACGGATGCATATCCGAGGTATTCATGTCGTCTTTTTCGTACCAGGTGGCGGTCGGCAGCACGATGTCGGAGTAGAGACAGGTGCTCGACAGACGGAAATCGAGGGTCACCACCAGATCCAGTTTGCCGTCGAGGCCGTTATCCCGCCATTCGACTTCTTCCGGCTTCACGCCGCCCTGCTTGCCGAGGTCTTTGCCCTGAATGCCGTTCTCGGTACCCAGCAGGTACTTGAGCATATACTCATGGCCTTTACCGGAGGAGCCCAGCAGGTTGGAGCGCCAGATAAACAGGTTACGCGGGTGGTTTTTACCATTTTCCGGCTGCTCGGCCGCAAAGCGAATCGAGCCCTCTTTCAACGACTTCACGGTGTAATCCACCGGGGTCATGCCGGCTTTTTTCGCTTCATCAGCGATACGCAGCGGGTTCACCCCTAACTGCGGCGCAGACGGCAGCCAGCCCATGCGCTCTGCGCGCACGTTAAAGTCGATCAGGTGGCCGCTGTAACGGGATTTATCCGCCATCGGAGACAGCAGTTCCTGCGCGGTCACGGTTTCATAGCGCCACTGGCTGGAGTGGTTATAGAAGTACGAGGTACTGTTCATGTGACGTGCCGGACGCTGCCAGTCAAGGGCGAACGCCAGCGGCTGCCAGCCGGTCTGCGGACGCAGTTTTTCCTGGCCCACATAGTGCGCCCAACCGCCGCCGCTCTGACCGACGCAGCCGCAGAAGACCAGCATATTGATCAGGCCGCGGTAGTTCATGTCGAGGTGGAACCAGTGGTTGAGGCCCGCCCCGACGATAATCATCGAGCGACCATGGGTCTTATCGGCGTTATCGGCAAATTCGCGTGCAGTGCGGATAATGTGCGCGCGGGAGACGCCGGTGATCTTCTCCGCCCAGGCCGGGGTGTAGGCTTTCATGTCATCGTAGCCGGTGGCGCAGTTTTCATCGTTCAGACCGCGTTCCAGGCCATAGTTGGCCATGGTCAGATCGTAAACGGTGGTCACCAGAGCGGTGGAGCCGTCGGCCAACTGCAGGCGTTTGGCCGGCAGTTTGTGCAGCAGAATATTTTCGAGGTCGACTTTATTGAAGTGCTCAGAACCTTCGCCGCCGAAGTACGGGAAGCCGACACTCGCGACCTCGTCATGGCTGCCCAGCAGGCTCAGACGCAGCTCAATCTCTTCGCCAGTTTTACCGTCGCGCTGTTCGAGGTTCCATTTGCCTTTATCGCCCCAGCGGAATCCGAGGGAACCGTTCGGTACGGTCATGTCGCCCTTCTCGTCAAAGGCGACGGTTTTCCATTCCGGATTGTTCTCCTGACCAAGAGAATCCACGAGGTCGGAGGCGCGCAGCGTACGGCCTGCGGCGTAATAACCGTCGCGCTCCTCAAGCATCACCAGCATCGGCATGTCGGTATAGCGGCGCACATAATCGGTGAAATACTGGCTCGGCTTATCGAGATGGAACTCGCGCAGCATCACATGGCCCATCGCCAGCGCCATCGCGGCATCGGTACCCTGCTTCGGCGCCAGCCACAGATCGCAGAGTTTGGCGATTTCGGCGTAGTCCGGGGTGATCGCCACGGTTTTAGTGCCTTTGTAGCGGACTTCGGTAAAGAAGTGGGCATCCGGGGTACGGGTCTGCGGCACGTTGGAGCCCCAGGCGATAATGTAGCTGGAGTTATACCAGTCCGCCGATTCGGGGACGTCGGTCTGTTCGCCCCAGGTCATCGGCGAAGCTGGCGGCAGGTCGCAGTACCAGTCGTAGAAGCTCAGGCAGGTGCCGCCGATCAGCGACAGATAACGGGCGCCGGAGGCGTAGGAAACCATCGACATCGCCGGGATCGGCGAGAAACCGGCCACGCGGTCCGGACCGTAAGTTTTGACGGTATAGACGTTGGAGGCGGCAATCAGCTCATTCACTTCCTGCCAGGAGGAGCGGACAAACCCGCCGCGACCGCGAGCCTGTTTGAAGCTTTTGGCTTTGTCGGCGTCTTCAATAATCGAGGCCCATGCCTCAACCGGATCGCTATGCTGAACTTTCGCTTCCCGCCACATCTTCATCAGACGTTTACGCATCAGCGGGTATTTCAGGCGGTTCGCGCTGTACAAATACCAGGAGTAGCTGGCGCCGCGCGGGCAACCGCGTGGTTCGTGGTTCGGCAGGTCCGGACGGGTGCGCGGGTAGTCAGTCTGCTGCGTTTCCCAGGTCACCAGACCGTTTTTCACATAAATCTTCCAGCTGCATGAGCCGGTGCAGTTGACACCGTGAGTGGAACGCACAATTTTGTCATGCTGCCAACGTTGACGGTATCCATCCTCCCAGTCCCGGTTGGTGTTTAGAAGCTGGCCGTGCCCATCGGCAAAGGTTTCACCCTTCTGTTTGAAGTAGCGAAACCGGTCCAGGAATTTACTCATCGGGTTTCTCCTGATATGGAGCCTGACGGCTCTCTGATAAATCGACATTGCTGGATTTGCAGCGAAGGTAACGCTATGAAAGAGGGCGAGAATTGATGGCGATCAATCCGGACTGGCTTGCTAAAGCGGAGGGAAACCGCGATTACCACCAAGGTGGTATGTGATGCTATTTTTTAATTTTATGTTTTATAAGCTTTTTTTCCTAAAAAGCCGTCATCATGGAAGGATTTGTTAACAAAGGAGGTATTAAGGGGTAGAGCCGTTTCGCTGGCAAGCCGTCCCTTCCCGGCTCTGTGGCCAATATGAATCAAATCATCCATTAGTATGTTGTAACTAACGAGTAACGTAAAAAAAGGCGCCGCCCTGGGAGCGCGCCTTTTCAAACGTGATGATGAACGCGGCGGATTACTGACGCTTACGGCCGTATACCGCCCAGGTGATGATCACGCAGGCGATATAGAAGATCAGGAAGATTTTCATCGCGCCGGCCGGCGAACCGGTCAGATCCAGCGAGATACCGAACGCTTTCGGGATAAAGAAGCCGCCGATGGCGCCAATGGCGGAGATAAAGCCCAGCGCCGCCGCAGTATCGGTCGCCGCCTCGCGCATCGCTTGCGCTTCGCTGCCGCCCTGGGCCTTCACGCGGTCCATGGTCAGCTTACGGAAGATCACGGAGATCATCTGGAAGGTGGAGGCGCTCCCCAGCCCGGCGGTCAGGAACAGCACCATGAACACCGCGAAGAAGGCGATGAAGTTGCCGCCCTGGCCGTTGGTCGGCAGGGTCAGGAACAGCAGCGCGCAGAAGACAGCCATCATCACAAAGTTAACCAGCGTCACACGGGTCCCGCCGAGGCGGTCGGAAATCGCCCCGCCCATCGAACGTGCCAGCGCGCCAATAAAGGGGCCGAAGAAGGCGTAGTGCAGGATCTGCACGTCCGGGAACTGGGTTTTCGACAGCATGGCGAAGCCGGCGGAGAATCCGATGAAGGATCCGAAGGTCGCCAGATAGAGCAGCGCCATGATCCACAGGTGCAGGCGTTTGAGTACCGGCAGCTGTTCGCTCAGCGAGGCTTTAGAAGCCGACAGGTCGTTCATAAAGAACCACGCCGCCAGAGTGAAAATAATCAGGAAAGGTACCCAGATCCACGCGGCGTTTTCCAGATACAGCATTGAGCCGTCCGGCTGCTCGCTGCCGGTCCCGCCAAAAAAGGCAAACACTGAGACCGACACCACCAGCGGCGCGACCAGCTGCATCACGCTGACGCCCATATTACCAAGGCCGCCATTGACGCCGAGCGCCCCGCCCTGCTTCGCTTTCGGGAAGAAGAAGCTGATGTTAGCCATACTGGAGGCAAAGTTGGCCCCGGCGAAGCCGCACAGCAGCGAGATAATCACGAAGACGCTAAACGGCGTGGAAGTATCCTGGACCGCAAAGCCCAGCCAGACGCACGGAATAATCATGATCCCGGTGCTGAACGCCGTCCAGCGACGGCCGCCGAACAGCGGCACCATGAAAGCGTAAGGCACGCGCAATAAGGCGCCAGACAGCGCCGGCAGCGCGGTCAGCATAAACAGCTGATCGGTCGTAAACTGAAAGCCCACTTTGTTGAGATTAACGGCGACGGCGCTGAACAACATCCATACGCAGAACGCCAGTAACAGACAGGGAACGGAGATCCATAGATTACGGCTCGCCACACGGTGACCGCGCTGTTGCCAGAATTCAGGATCTTCAGGGCGCCAGTCGGTAATGACCGAGCGGTTAGCCTTCTCCGGTAGGGAAGATTGACTCATAGATACCTCTGATTATTCATATTTCCTGCCGCTACCTTAGGGGTTGCCCGGGGCGGTAAGTTGATATAAATCAAAGGAAAAGCGCGCACTAATTTGTGCAAAAATAAACCATGCTCCGAAGTGAGTAGAGAAAGGTGAGGAAAAAAGTGTGGTTTTTCACGCGGCTGCCGGGTTGCGTATAACCCCACCCCCAATAGCGCCTACCACCGACAATTAAGGAGTAACTCTTTAGGGGTATGGGTATACTCCAGGGGATAGCCGAGAATAAGCGCCACTCCCGGAGAGATCACCGGTCAGGAGCCACGCATTCCATGTTAAAACGTCTTTTTACTCCGCTGACGCTGGTCAATCAACTGGCGTTAATCGTGCTGCTCGCCACCATTATTGGCGTCGCCGGCATGGCGATCTCCGCGCGTCTGGTGAACGGCGTCCAGGGCAGCGCCCACGCGATTAACAAGGCCGGTTCATTGCGTATGCAAAGCTACCGGCTGCTGGCGGCGATCCCGCTGAATGAAAACGATCAAAAGCTGGTGGCGGACATGACCGCCACCGTCTTCAGCCCCGAGCTGCAGAATTCCGCCCGCCGCGACGGCCAGGAACAACAGTTAAAAGCGCTGCAGCAATACTGGCAGCAGGCGCTGGCCCCCGGCATGCAGCGTGCGGTTAACCAGGCGGAAGTGGCCCAGGATGTCGCCGACTTTGTCGATCGTATCGACCAGCTGGTCACCGCATTCGACCACACCACCGAGCAGCGTATCGAGCGGGTAGTCTGGATCCATCGCATTCTCGCCATTGGTATGGCGCTGCTGCTGATTTTTACCATCATCTGGTTACGCGCGCGCCTGCTGCGGCCGTGGAAACAGCTGCTGGGCATGGCGCGGGCGGTCAGCCAGCGCGATTTCACCCAGCGGGCGCACATCAGCGGGCGTAACGAAATGGCGACCCTCGGCATGGCGCTGAATAACATGTCGGAAGAGCTGGCGGAAAGCTACGCGGTGCTCGAGCGGCGGGTGCAGGAGAAGACCGCCGGGCTGGAACAGAAGAACGAGATCCTTGCTTTCTTATGGCAGGCCAATCGCCGGCTGCATGCCAGCGCCCCGCTCTGCGAGCGGATTTCACCGGTACTGAATGGCCTGCAGGGTCTGACGCTGCTGCGCGATATCGAGGTACGGGTTTACGACCTGGAAGACGAAGATAATCACCAGGAGTTTACCTGCCACTCGGATGATGAGTGTGATGATAAAGGCTGCTACCTCTGCCCACGCAATCTGCCGCCGCTGCCGGATGGCGGAACAACGCTGAAGTGGCGGCTGTCGGATGCGCATAATCAGTACGGCATTCTGCTGGCGACGCTGCCGGTTGGCCGCCATCTCAGCCACGACCAGCAGCAGCTGGTGGACACTCTGGTGGAACAACTGACCAGTACCCTGGCGCTGGACCGCCATCAGGAGAAACAGCAGCAGCTGATCGTCATGGAAGAGCGGGCCACTATCGCCCGCGAGCTGCACGACTCCATCGCCCAGTCGCTGTCCTGTATGAAGATGCAGGTCAGCTGTCTGCAGATGCAGGGCGACGCCTTACCGGCGGAGAGCCGCCAGCTGCTGGGGCAGATACGCAACGAGCTGAATACCTCCTGGGCCCAGCTGCGGGAGCTGTTAACCACTTTCCGCCTGCAACTGACCGAGCCGGGACTGCGCCCGGCGCTGGAGGCCAGCTGTCAGGAGTACAGCGCCCACTTCGGCTTTACGGTACAGCTTGATTATCAGCTTCCGCCGCGCTTTGTGCCATCGCATCAGGCCATTCACCTGCTGCAGATCGCCCGCGAAGCGTTAAGCAACGCCCTGAAGCATGCCAGCGCGACGGAAGTGACCGTGACGGTGTCACAACGCGATAATCAGGTCCGTCTGGTGGTGGCGGATAACGGCCGCGGCGTGCCGGATCACGCCGAGCGGAGTAACCATTACGGTTTAATTATTATGCGGGATCGCGCCCAGAGCTTGCGCGGTGACTGTCAGGTACGACGCCGGGAAACCGGCGGGACCGAAGTGATCGTCACGTTTATCCCGGAAAAAACGTTTTCCATCCAATAAGGAGACCCCCATGAGTCAACAGGAACGGGCAACCATCCTTCTCATTGACGACCATCCGATGCTGCGCACCGGCGTGAAACAGTTGATCAGCATGGCGCCGGACATCCAGGTGATTGGCGAGGCCAGCAATGGCGCGCAAGGTATCGAGCTGGCGGAATCGCTGGATCCGGACCTGATCCTGCTCGACCTCAATATGCCGGGCATGAATGGCCTGGAAACGCTGGACAAACTGCGTGAGAAATCGCTTTCTGGCCGGGTGGTGGTCTTTAGCGTCTCCAACCATGAAGAGGACGTTGTCACCGCCCTGAAGCGCGGCGCCGATGGCTATCTGCTGAAAGATATGGAGCCGGAAGATCTGCTGAAAGCGCTGCAGCAGGCCGCCGCCGGAGAGATGGTATTAAGCGAAGCGTTAACCCCGGTGCTGGCCGCCAGCCTGCGCGCTAACCGCGCCACCTCCGATCGCGACATCAGCCAGCTGACCCCGCGCGAGCGCGACATCCTCAAGCTGATCGCCCAGGGACTACCGAACAAAATGATCGCCCGTCGCCTGGATATCACCGAAAGCACCGTCAAAGTACACGTGAAGCACATGCTGAAGAAAATGAAGCTCAAATCCCGGGTGGAAGCCGCGGTATGGGTCCACCAGGAGCGAATTTTCTAAGGCGAGTCCGTCCAGGAGACGCCTGGCGTGGTGAACTTGACCAGCGGCTCGGTCAGCGCCAGAGCGATCTCATTGGAGGAGACGCGCTGCCCCTGTTTATCCTCCACCACCACCGACAGGCGCCAGCGGTTCGCGGCGCCCGGTTCACTGTTCCACACCGGCATAATGACGCTCCAGCCATCCGCGCTGCTGGCATCCACCGGCGGCGTCAGGCTGAGGGCCTGGGTGTCACCCTGCCAGTGCAGCGCCTTGATGCCATGCAGACTATGGATCTGCAGCTTCAACTGCACCGTCTCCCCGGACTGCAGATCCCAGGGCGGCGTGGCCAGATAGACTGTCAGATTTTTGCGCTGACGATACTCCACCACCGGCAGATTATCCCGCTCCGGACTATCGAAGCGGCTCCCGCGCAGCGAATTGCTGATCGCTACCTCGTCTGCGGCCAGCTGCTGCTTAAGGGGGACGCCAAAGCGATAGTTTAGCTTCAGGCCCACATTGTTCTGGCTGACGCCATTTTCCCCCTGCTTATGCTTAGCGGTAACGGTGACCAGCGGGACCGGGGTGTAATTGAGCCCAACGGAGACGGCTACCGGGTTATGGTAGCCGGTACCGGTGTGAAAAAGATCGACGCTATCGCCGAAGTACTGTTCGACGCTGACGCTGGTATTAATGTGCTGGTAGAACGGTAGCCGCGCCTGGGCGGTGACGTCATACCCTGCGGCCATCCGCTGCTCCTGAGTCTGATTATCGCGCAGTTGCCAGTCGCCCAGCGGATGGTAATAGTTTGCCGACAGGCGAAGATATTCTCCCCACGCCTCCGCGCCGACGCTGCCGCGCGCCAGGCTTTCGCTCAACACTTTGTCGTAAAACGAGTTATAGCCCAGCAGCCAGCCACCGACCCGCCAGCGCTGACCAAACCCGATGTTGCCCACCAGATCGTTCTCGCGCCGGGTCACCGAATACTGGTTCCACGTCAGGTAACGGTCGTTATCCTGCAACGGCACGAACCAGCTCCCTTTACTGCCGGTGAATTTGCCCTCTTTATCGACCAGCAGGTCGACATTGGCGTTGCCCCACGGCGAGAGCCAGCTCTCCAGCTGATGGCTCACTTCATTGCCGATTTTACTGATGGCGAACAGCTGCGCCTGCTCGCCCGCCGTCAGGCCGTTATCGCTCATGCTGGCCTCGCCAAACTTCTTCGCCACCTCAGCAAAGTGCCGGGCGTCGTCATCGACCTGGGGAGCAATCCCCATATCGGGCAGCGGATCTTGCGCTGGCGCGGGGCGAGTGGTGTCGCTGGCGGTCAGCGCCCAGACGGGAACGCCCGGCAGCAGCAGGAGACAGGTGAACGTTGGCAACAAACGGAAGGACACAGGCATCAACAGATTTTGAGCAGGCTCACAAAAATGGGAAGAAATGTTAGTTTATCGTTTTTTCCCTGCTCCCGCAGCCCTGTGGGCAATTCCAGGAATATACTGAAACCGGTTGGGCAAGGTGTCGCCCAACCGGAGCCGTCGCTGCGCGCCACCGTTACGCCTGGGTTCGGGTTCGTTGCGCCGCCAGCAGCGCGTTGAGTTCCGGCACGCAGGAGCCGCAGTTGGTCCCGCATTTCAGCTTTCCACCCAGCGCCCCGACGCTGGCGCAGCCGCTGGCGATAGCCTCGTTAATTGACCGTTCCCCCACGGCAAAGCAGCTACAGACGATCCGCCCCCGCGGGGCGACGGCGGCGCCCGGTCGGCCGCTAAGCAACGCATGTCGTTGGACGGCATCGGACGGCGGCGCGGCAAAGGCGGCGCTTATCCATGCGCTATCCACCGCCGGCTCGCGCGCATCGCTCCACCAGCCGAGCATCAGCCTCCCCTGATGCCAGGCCAGCAGGTTCCATACCGCGCCGCCGTCAGCCACCTGTAGCTGCCAGCCGCGCTGCGCGCACCACGCGCTGATCCACTGTCGGGCAGACGCCTCCCCGGCCAGCGAATAGTGCAGCACGCCAGGCGCTGCCCGCTGCCGCCAGTGCCAGGCCGCTGGAAACGGCAGCGGTTCGCGACAAAGCAGCTCGCTGTGCCAGGCCGGTTGCCAGGCGGCGATGGCCACCGCCGCCTGTTTACTTTCCGGCTGGCCGGAATACGGGTCGGTGACGGCGGCCAGCAGGTTATTCACCCGCCCCTGACGGGCAAACTGATTGTTCCAGTGCATCGGAACAAACAGCGAGCCGGGGCGCTGCCCTTCACTGATCGTCACTTTCGCCACCATCACCCCATGCCGCGACCAGATCCGCGCCAGCCCGTCGGCGGGAAGCTGGTAGCGAACGGCATCCTGCGGCGCCACCTCCACCACCGGCTCCGCGATGTGCTGCATCAGCCGCGGCACCGTGCCGGTACGGGTCATGGTGTGCCACTGATCGCGGATCCGCCCGCTGTTGAGGATCAGCGGATAAAAGACATCGGTTGTCGCCCGGGTCGGTTGAGGCGTCACCGGCACCATCCGCAGCCTGCCATCGCCATGCCAGCCGCGCGCGATATCCCAGGCGGCCTCGCTGCGACTGACCGGCCAGCGCACCGGCGCCATAGCCTCCCACGCCTCACGGCTGAGATCCGCCAGCGCGCCGATATCAAACGCCCGCTGACCGTCGTTTTCGAAACCGGACAGCGCTGCATGCTCGCGGAAGACGTCATGCGGATGCTGCCAGGCAAACGCCTCGCGATACCCTAGCGCCTGCCCCACTCTGGCGATGATCCACCAGTCCGCTTTCGCCTCCCCCGGCGGCGGCAGAAAGCTGCGCTGACGGGAGATCCGCCGCTCCGAGTTGGTGACCGTGCCATTCTTCTCGCCCCAGGCCAGCGCCGGAAAGCGGATGTGGGCGAAACGCCCGGTATCGGTCTGGGCGGCGACATCCGAGACGATCACCAGCGGACAGGCGGCCAGCGCCTGGCTCACCGCGTGGCTGTCAGGGAGCGACACCACCGGGTTGGTGCCCATGATCCACACCGCTTTGACCTCGCCGCGGCCAATGGCGGCAAACAGCTCCACGGCGGTCAGCCCTGGGGTCTGCGCCAGCCGTTCCGTCCCCCAGAAGCGGGCCAGCCGCTGCAGATCGGCTGGCACAAAATCCATGTGCGCGGCCAGCATCGTCGCCAGCCCGCCGACTTCGCGGCCGCCCATGGCGTTGGGTTGACCGGTCAGCGAAAAGGGGCCGCAGCCGGGGCGGCCATACTTCCCGCTGGCCAGATGGACGTTGATGATGGCGTTACATTTGTCGCTGCCGCTGGCGGATTGATTGATTCCCATGGTGTAGAGGGTGATCGCCCGCGGGGCGGCGATAAACTCGCGATAGAAGGCCGACACCTCATCGACAGTCAGGCCGCAAAAATCCGCTACCTTCGCCACGTCCCAGCCTCTCGCCTCGGCCAGCGCCTGTGAGCCATCGCGAAAGCCGTCGATGCAGGCTCCGGCCTCCGCCACGGCGTTAAGCAGCCCCACGAACAGCCCACCGTCGCTCCCCGGGGCCAGCGCCAGATGGCGGTCGGCGATCTCGCAGGTGGCGGTGCGCCGGGGGTCGATCACCACGATCCGCAGTCGGGGATTATCCCGCTTCGCCTGCGCCAGCCGCTGGAACAGCACCGGGTGCGCCCAGGCGGCGTTCGAGCCGACCAGCACCACCAGATCGCTGTTTTCCACATCCTCATAGCTACAGGGCACCACATCGGCGCCAAAGGCCCGTTTGTAGCCGGTCACCGCCGACGACATGCACAGCCGCGAATTGGTGTCGATGTTCGCCGCGCCGATAAATCCCTTCATCAGCTTGTTGGCGGCATAGTAATCCTCGGTTAACAGCTGGCCAGAGGCGTAGAAGGCCACCGCCTGCGGGCCGTGCTGGTCGATAACCTGTTGCAGGCGCGCAGCGGTCTCCGCCAGCGCCTGCGGCCAGGCTACTTGCTGGCCGTCGACCTCCGGCGCCAGCAGCCGCCCCGCCAGGCCCGTGGTCTCCCCGAGGGCCGCCCCTTTGACGCACAGGCGGCCGAGGTTGGCCGGGTGCTGATCGTCGCCGCGCACGCTCACCTGCCCCGCATCGTCCACGCTCGCCAGCACCCCGCAGCCTACGCCGCAGTAGGGGCAGGTCGTTCGGATGGTCTGCATCAGGAGGCCTCCGCTCGGGCCAGCAGCTGCTGGCTGCCCACCCACACTTTGCCGTTTTCCACTTTCACCGGCCAGGCGCGTACCGCCTGTTCACTGCCGTCGCACGGCCAGCCGTCGCGCAGGCGGATCCGCTGTTTGTACAGCGGGGAAATCACCACCGGCTCGCCGCCGACGTCCCCTAACAGCCCGCGTGACAGCACGTTGGCCGCGCTGCCCGGCTCGCGGTTGTCCAGGGCGTAGACCCGATCGCCAAAGCGGAACAGGGCAATCTGCCGCTCCCCTAAGCGGGCGCCGATCCCCGCCTGCGCCGGGATGGCGTCAAGGTCGCATACCGCCTGCCACGGCCGGGATGGGAGTTCGCCCTCGGGCAACGTCTCAGTCTGTAACAGCTGCGGCTGACCACGCAGCTCGTGGCGCTGCACCGCCTCGTCCGGCTGGTCGCTGTTCACGAAGGAGCGGAACAGCGCCAGACGCTGCGGATCGTTGAGGGTGGTCTGCCACTCGCACTGGTAGCTGTCGACGATCCGGGCCATCTCCTGCTCCAGCTCCTCGCCAATGCCGAGACTATCCTCCAGCACCACCTGCCGCAGATAGGCGACGCCGCCCTCCAGGTTATCCATCCAGGTGCTGGTCCGCTGCAGGCGATCGGCGGTACGGATATAGAACATCAGCAGACGATCGATGCTGCGGATCAGCGTCGCTTCGTCGAGATCGCTGGCAAACAGGTCGGCGTGACGCGGTTTCATCCCGCCGTTGCCGCAGACGTACAGATTCCAGCCTTTATCGGTGGCAATCACTCCGATATCTTTCCCCTGGGCTTCGGCGCATTCGCGGGTGCAGCCGGAGACCGCCATCTTGATTTTGTGCGGGGCGCGCAGCCCTTTATAGCGATGCTCGAGCCGCACGGCGAGCCCGGTGGAATCCTGCACGCCGTAGCGACACCAGGTTGAGCCGACGCAGGATTTCACCGTGCGCAGCGACTTGCCGTAGGCGTGGCCGGTTTCAAACCCGGCGTCGGCCAGCTCGCGCCAGATAGCCGGCAGCTGTTCCAGCCGCGCGCCAAACAGATCGATACGCTGGCCGCCGGTCACTTTGCTGTAGAGCTGGTAACGTTTGGCGATCTGCCCGATAGCGATCAGCCCGTCCGGCGTCACTTCCCCTGCCGCCATCCGCGGCACCACCGAATAGGTTCCGTCCTTCTGAATGTTGGCGAAATAGCGGTCGTTGGTATCCTGCAGCGGCAGGTGCGCCGGCTTCAGCAGGTACTCGTTCCAGCAGGAGGCCAGCACCGAGGCCACCAGCGGTTTGCAGACATCACAGCCGTGTCCCTGGCCGTAGCGGCTAATCAATTGCTCGAAGGTATGGATATGATTGACCCGTACCAGGTGGTAGATCTCCTGGCGCGACCACGGGAAATGCTCGCAGACGTCTTTTTTCACTTCGACGCCCTGCTCCGCCAGCTGGTACTCCATCACCTGTTTCACCAGCGCGCTGCAGCCGCCGCAGCCGGTGGCCGCTCTGGTGCAGCTTTTTATCGCCGCCATATCCCCCGCCCCATTGTTCACCGCCTGGCAGATATCGCCTTTGCTGACATTATGGCAGGAGCAGATCGGCGCGCTGTCGGGCAGCGCCGCGACGCCGAGCGCCTTCGGCGCGGCGCCCTCCAGCGCGGGCAGGATCAGGCTCTCCGGACGCGGCGGCAGCGCCATGCCGTTCAGCATCATCTGCAGCAGCGTGGCATAGTCGCTGGCCTCCCCCACCAGCACGCCGCCAAGCAGGGTTTTGCCGTCCTGACTGACGACGATTTTTTTGTACACCTGCTGCGGACCATCGGTCCATTGATAGCTCTGGCAGCCCGGCGTGCGCCCCTGCGCATCGCCAAATGAGGCGACGTCCACCCCCAGCAGCTTCAGTTTGGTACTCATGTCGGCGCCGCTAAAGCAGGCGTCTTCTCCCGCGAGGGTGGCCGCGGCGATACGCGCCATCTGATAGCCCGGCGCCACCAGACCGTAAATTTTATTGTCCCACAGGGCGCATTCGCCTATCGCCAGCACGTCCGGGTCAGAGGTGCGGCACTGGCCGTCGATGTGAATGCCCCCGCGTTCGCCCACCTGCAGCATGCAACCGCGGGCCAGCGCGTCCTGCGGACGGATCCCCGCCGAGAAGACCACCATGTCGGTCCGCAGCGCGCCGCCGTCGGCAAAGTTCAGCCGCAGGCCGTCGGCCTCGCGCACGATGGCGGTGGTCGCTTTGCTGGTATGCACCCCCACGCCGAGGGCGACGATCTTCTCCCGCAGCATCGCCGCCCCGCCGTTATCCAGCTGGACGGCCATCAGGTTCGGGGCAAACTCCACTACGTGCGTGTCCAGCCCCAGCTGTTTCAGGGCGTTAGCCGCCTCCAGCCCGAGCAGGCCGCCGCCGATAACCACTCCGGTCTTCGCCGCGGCGGCATGGGCGGCGATACGGTCGAGATCGTCAAGAGTGCGGTAGACAAAGCACCCGTCGAGATCGTTGCCAGGGATCGGCGGAACAAAGGGATAGGAGCCGGTCGCCAGCACCAGTTTATCCCAGTGGGTTTCATGTCCCTCGGCGTCTCGCACCAGCCGCGCGTCGCGGTCGATCGTCGCCACCGCCTCGCCGAGGCGGAGTTCGATGCCGTGCTGGTGAAAGAAATCATCGGCCACCAGCGACAGCGATTGAGCGCTGCGCCCGGCGAAATATTCGGAGAGATGGACCCGGTCGTAGGCGGCGTAACGCTCTTCGCCAAACACCACGATTCGATATTGCTGATGCAGGTTGCGGCTCACGCATTGTTCGAGAAAATGGTGGCCGACCATGCCATGTCCCACCAGCACTAATACAGGTTTCGTCATCGTCATTATTCCTGCAGCCTGCGGCTGCGTTGAAGAGGGGTCAAAAAGCCAGTCCGCGGTGGCGGGCTCGTCGCTTTCCAGGCGCGCGGTGAGCGCGGCGGCGGCGGTGCAGTCGCCCATCAGCAGCACGCCGCGCAGGCGGCCGTCGCGCAGCAGCAGGCGACGGTAGTGGCGATCGATGGGGTCCCAGCTGGTATAGATGTCATCCTGTTCGCCGGCCTGCTGCTCCCCGACGCTAAAGAGTTCAATGCCGGTAACCTTCAGGCGGGTCCCGGCGTCCTGCCAGACAAAGCCCTCACCGGGGGCGCCGCACAGGCGATCCGCCAGTACCTCGGCCTGGCGCAGGCAGGGAGCCACCAGCCCCCAGGTCTGGCCGTCAATTTCGCAACATTCCCCGACGGCGCTGATCCCCGGCAGCGAGGCGGCCATCTGGCGGTCAACCACGATCCCCCGCTGACACAGCACGCCGCTCTGCGCCGCCAGACGGCTGTTAGGCTGCACGCCGGCGGCCAGCACCACTCTGGCAGCACGGAAAGCGCGCCCGTCCGCCAGCCGCACGCCATCCTCTTCGATGGCGGCGATCCGGCATTCCAGCACACAGCGGATGCCGCGCGCTTCAAGCTGCTGCCTGAGCTCATCGGCGGCAAAAGCGTCGGTCAGCGGCGCCATTAATCCGCTGCCGCGATGCAGAAGAGTGACCTCCCCGCCGTGGCGACGCAGCGCCGCCGCTGCTTCCACACCGAGTACTCCGCCGCCAATCACCACCGCCGGCCCGGGTATCGCCAGAATACGTTCCACGTCCGCCAGGGTGCGGAAGGGGATAACCTGCGGACGATCACTGCCCGGCAGCGGCGGGATAAAGGGCCGCGAACCGGTGGCGAACACCAGCTCGTCCCACGGCAGCCAGGTTTCCGCGATGCGCAGCCGCCGTTGCTCAACATCGACTTCATCGACCGCCTCGCCGGACCGCAGGCACACCCCGTGCCGGGTGTACCACTCCGCCGGCAGCAATGGGAGCTGCGCCGCCGTTTTTTCGCCAGCCAGCAGCGGCGAGAGCTGAATGCGGTTATAGGCCGGGTGCGGCTCGTCGCCGACGACAGTAATGGCAAACCGCGCGGGGTCGCGCTCAACCAGTCGCTGCACCAGTCGGGTGGCCGCCATGCCGTTACCGATCACCACCAGTCGCCGCGTCATGACCGCCTCCTTACGCCGCTTTCGGCTGTTTTTCATACAAAAAATGCAGGATCTGCTGGCGCAGATGGTGATACCGGCTGTCGTCCGCCAGCTGAACGCGGTGACGCGGACGCGGCAGATCGACCGCGAGGATCTCACCGACCGTCGCCGCCGGACCGTTGGTCATCATCAGCACCCGATCCGAGAGCAGCACCGCTTCATCAACGTCGTGGGTGATCATGACGATGGTGGTATTAAGCTCCTGCTGGATATGCATCACCGTGTCCTGAAGGTGAGCGCGGGTCAGCGCATCCAGGGCGCCGAAGGGCTCATCAAGCAACAGCACCTTCGGCTTCATCGCCAGCGCCCGGGCGATACCTACCCGCTGCTTCATGCCGCCGGAGATCTCCCCGGGCCGTTTGTGCAGCGCATGCCCCATCTGCACGCGCGCCAGGTTGTGTTCGATCCACTCCCGGCGCTCACTCTTGCTCATGGTGCGACGGAACACCTGATCCACCGCCAGCGCCACATTATCGAAACAGCTCAGCCACGGCAGCAGCGAGTGGTTCTGGAAAACCACCGCCCGCTCCGGCCCGGGCCCGGCGATTTCCCGGTTATCACACAGCAGTCCGCCCTCGGTGGGCGTCGTGATCCCGGCGATCAGATTCAGCAGGGTCGATTTTCCGCAGCCCGAGTGGCCGATCAGACTGATGGTCTCCCCTTCGACGATATCGAAGGAGACATTCTGCAGCGCCAGGAACTCGCCGCTGGCAGTGTTAAAGCGCTGGCTGACGGCCTGCACCTGAATTAATGGTTTCATGTTGGCTCCTTATTTGTCCTGCCAGCTAAAGCGGCGGGCGAGCAGCATCAGACCCTGCTCCAGCAGCAGGCCGACGACGCCGATAATGACGATGGCGATGATGATGTTTTCCACATTGAGGTTGTTCCACTCGTTCCAGATCCAGAAGCCGATCCCCAGCCCGCCGGTGAGCATTTCCGCCGCCACGATCACCAGCCAGGCGATGCCGATGGAGAGACGCACGCCGGTGAGCACCGCCGGCAGCACCGCCGGAAAGAGAATTTTGCGCATCACCGTCCACTCTGAGAGCTGGAGGACGCGGGCGACGTTGAGATAGTCCTGCGGGATCCGCCGCACGCCTTCCGCGGTGTTGATCACCATCGGCCAGATGGAGCAGATAAAAATGGTCCAGCTGGAGGCCGGCTCCGCCTTCTGGAACAGCAGCAGGCCAATCGGCAGCCAGGCCAGCGGGCTGACCGGGCGCAGCAGGGCAATCAGCGGATTAAACATGCGGGCGAAGAACAGCGAACGGCCGATCAAAAACCCCAGCGGAATGCCCGCCAGCGCCGCCAGGCCGAAGCCCACCGCCACGCGCTGCAGGGAGGCCAGCACGTTCCAGCCGATGCCCATGTCATTGGGCCCGTCCTGATAGAACGGATCGGCAAACAGCGTCAGCGCCGAGTCCAGCGTGCTCAGCGGCGTGGGAAAACCTTTGCTGTGCATCGCCGCCAGCTGCCAGGCCAGCAGCAGCACCCCCAACCCCAACAGCGGAGGCAGCAGGCGCTGAATGAGCTCACGCAGCCAGCGCGTGACGGTTGGCGTGGTGCGCCGGACCTGCACCGGCGGCAGGATAATCACTTCGCCAGGCGCGTTCTCCACGCTGACGACCGGTTGCTTACGTTGTGCCTGCTTCATCTCATGCCCCCTTACGTTGAATGGCAAAATGGCGGGCGTAGCCTTCCGGGTCAGACCCGTTCCAGACCGTACCGTCCATCAGTGTGCTGCTGCGCATCGTGGCTGCCGGGGCGCTGATCCCGCCGACCGCCTGGGCGGCAGCCTGCCAGACGTCGATGCGGTTAATGCGCGACGCCACCGCGAGGTAATCCGGAGCCTGCTTCAGCAGTCCCCAGCGGCGGAACTGGGTGAGGAACCACATTCCGTCCGACAACCAGGGGAAACTCACCTCGCCCCCGGCCCAGAAGCGCATCGGATGGGCATCCTGCCAGCGGCGGCCAAGGCCGTTGTCATACTCCCCCAGCATCCGGCCGGTGAGGTACTGTTCCTTGGTATTGAGCCAGCCACGTCTGGCGAGCAGGCGGGCCGTCTCCTGAGTGTTCTCCGGCGAGGCGGCGATCCAGCGCTGCGCCTCCATCAGGGCCGCCACCAGCGCGCGGGCGGTGTTCGGGTTACGTTCCACCCAGTCGCGACGGGTGCCCAGCACCTTTTCCGGATGCTCGGGCCAGATATCCTGGGAAGTGGCCGCGGTGAAGCCAATGCGGTCGTTAATGGCGCGCGCGTTCCACGGCTCGCCGACGCAAAAGCCGCTCATATTGCCGATGCGCATGTTCATCACCATCTGCGGCGGCGGCACCACGACGGTGCGCACATCGTTAAAGGGATCGATGCCGGCGCTCGCCAGCCAGTAGTAGAGCCACATGGCATGGGTGCCGGTGGGAAAGGTATGGGCGAAGGTGTAGCTGCCCGGCGCGCTGCGGTCGATCAGCCGTTTCAGCCCGCCGAGGTCGGTTACCCCTTTCTCCTGCAATTCACCGGAGAGGGTGATGGCCTGACCATTGCGGTTGAGGGTCATCAGATTAGCCATCGCCTGCGGCTTGCTGGCGATCCCCAGTTCAAGACCGTACAGCAGGCCGTAGAGAATATGCGCCGCGTCCAGCTCGCCGGCCACCAGCTTGTCGCGCACCGCCGCCCAGCTGGCTTCCTTACTCGCCACCAGGGTGATGCCATACTTTTTGTCAAACCCCTTCGCCGCGGCGATAGCCAGCGGCGCGCAATCGGTCAGTGGAATAAATCCGACCCGCACGCGGGTTTGCTCCGGTTTGTCCGATCCGCCGGCCCATGCGGCCTGCATCACCCCCGGCAGCAGCATCGCGCCGCCCAGCGCGGCCCCTGCCTGCAGCAAGCGCCGCCGGGAAATTGAAAACTTGTCGCTCATATCCGCTCCACCACGCGCAAAAAAAAAGCGTCCGACAGTGCATACGCACTGCAGGACGCCTTTATCCACGGACACCCGAACCGCCATTGGTTCGTTGTCCGGACTTTTATTCACTCAATAAGTAATGCAAACGGGATGCCAGCTTTGGCAATGGCGCACTGGCAGGCTTTTTCCCTACGCTGGCCGGTTTTTCACGTAAAAGTGCACCGCCGACAGGCAGAGAATGCCCATCGATTGTGCATCTACTCCTTTGGTGTTAGCGGCCAAATCGCCTTCACCATCAGCAGCGCGCGGGCTATCTCAACCATGCGCTGATTTTTGTCCATGGCCATCTTGCGCAGCGTCTGCCAGGCCTGCTCCTCCTGCATTCCCTGGTGCGTCATCAGCAGGCTTTTCGCTTTTTCGATCAGCTTGCGTTCTTCGAGCGCGTCTTTCAGCGAGGCCAGCTGGCTGGAGAGCTGCTGCAGCTCATAGGCCTGCTGGCGCACCAGCGGCAGCAGCTGTTTATCCAGATGCGGCGTCAGGGTATCGACTTCCTCGCCGGCCAGCCAGCCAGGCGCGTCGTCCACTAACAGCGCGTCGGTGGCGTTCAGCAGATCGTCGATCAATTGCTCTTCCACTTCGCGCAGGTGTTCAAGCCGCTGGGTTTGCAGGCCAAACCAGCGCAGCGCCGTTTCCCCGCCGTCGGCGGCCGGCTGGCGGGTACAGGCGATCCGCCGCAGTTGCTCAATGTCCAGGCCGGCCTGGCATTGGGTGATAAACAGCTGGACGGTCGCCGGGCTGCCCAGCGCCTGAAAGCTATCGAAGCAGGGCTGCTGACCGTCAATACGGTCCACCAACTGCTGGCGCAGGCTGTCGCTGAACTCGCCGCGGGTAAAGCCCAGAGCGCCCAGCGCGCGCTCCTGACCCACCAGCTCTTTACCCTGCATAAAGCTGTACAGCGCGACCATGCGGCCGGCCACCGGCGGATCGTCAATGCTGTCATTGAGCTGCGGGACGATGTTCAGCAGATGGCGGATGACACGGCTGAACTGCTCCGTCGCGGCTTCCGCGGCAATCTGCCGGCAGGCGATCTGCTCACGCAGCGCCGGAAGCTGCAGCAGATCGCCAACCGCCCTGGCGATGCGCCAGCACAGCGCGCTGCCGGCGACCGTACGTGCCCGTTCGAGGCTGGCATAGAACAGCGCTAACCGCTCATCAACCAGCGCCCCGCCCGCCCGACACTCCGCCGCATACAGTTGGCCGCCCGAGCAAAGAAAAATATTCGATGCCCCGCGCTCACACTGCAGCATATGCACCAGCGCGCTGAGCTGGCTGGCCAGTTCCCCCAGTTGGCTAAGCTGCTGAAGTTGTTGTTTTTGCAGGCGACGCGCCAGCTGCAGCCAGGCCGTCTCATCGTGCACGTGACCAGTCGTATTATTCATACCCCTCCTCCGGGTTAACGCTTTATACTGCGGTAAAGCAATAACCGTGCCTTTAAGAAGGAGTTTGTATGCAACGTATTGTGATTATCGCCAACGGCGCCGCCTATGGCAGCGAATCCCTGTTCAACAGCCTGCGCCTGGCCATTGCCCTGCGCGAGCAACAGTCCGACCTCGATCTCAAGCTGTTTCTGATGTCCGACGCCGTCACCGCCGGGCTGCGCGGGCAGAAGCCGGCGGAAGGATATAATGTGCAGCAGATGCTGGAGATCCTCACCGCCCAGCAGGTGCCGGTGAAGTTGTGCAAAACCTGCGCGGACGGCCGCGGCGTCAGCGCGCTACCGCTGATTGACGGCGTGGAGGTCGGTACTCTGGTTGAGCTGGCCCAGTGGACGCTGGCGGCAGATAAAGTGCTGACCTTCTGAATGTAGGCCGTCGAACGGGATGAAATGTCACGTATTGGCGCTTGAAGAGACAAAAAAAACGTTAGCTGAATGCTTTCAGGAACAACGTCATTTTTGTTTAATCTTTATCCCTTTTTTTGATCAAAATCAGCATCCCGGCCCGCGCCGTTTGGTGTGATGCACAGAGCAAAGTGTGAACAATATCACGCGAGGACTGGGTGGGCAGGATGCTGTAGCGGGACAGAAACGGGGTACAAAAATGGCGATGGTTAAAGCAAGTTTGACGTTATTTGGTGGTGACACACTGGTGGTGCGGTGTTCAGAGCGCTGCCATATTCATCTAATGAGCGCGAAGGTCCCGGGCGATAGCCATGCGGATATTCTGAGCGTGCAGGATCGGGATAGCGCCTATCTGACGGTGCCCTACAGCGGCACCTGGAACGTGCTTATCGACAGTCACAGCCAGTCACTGGAGCACTCCATCAGCTACGTTCCGGCCTGACAGTTACTATCAGAACACACGCCCGGCCGTGCCGGGCGTGAGATTCATGACAAACCTCATGCAATCATTGTACTTGCAGATTGCACCAGAAAAATAACAGGGAAAATCAATTTATTGATTTTCGGCTGATAACCACCAGTAAGGAAAAACCACGCTTTTTCCTTACTGGTCAGCAATCGGACGCCCGGCCATGCCGGGCGTTTTCTTTTGCGCGCGCTCAGGCCAGGCCCGGCGTCGGACTCTCGCCCAACAGCGCGCGTACGCTGGCCACCAGGTCATCGAGACTGGCGTCGTGCATCCCCAGCTTGCTTAGCGCCTGCTCGAGCGAAAACAGATACTGGGCGTTGGTGCCGAGCGGCCCGCTGGCCCGAGCGATCAGCGGGGCGATAACCTGGGCGCTGGTATCCGGTTCAAACAGTGGATGGCGCGGATCCATAATAAACACCAGGGCATTCACCGTCCGTCCGTCGTCCAGCTCCAGCTTGCACCAGGTGGGCAGATAGCAGCCGGTGATCATCTCCCGCTTCCACAGCAGGGTCAGCTCTTCTTCCAGCGTGTCGTCAGGCAAACGATAGGCGACGCCGGTGGTTCGGCCGCCCTCTTTGAGAGCGAGCATACGTCCCGGCTGGCAGGCGCTACCGCGCCCGGCGGTCAACCGCAGGCAAAACGCACGGTGCCAGCCCGGCAGCGTACCGGTGCAGGACTCGCGATAATTGAGCGCCGGGTTCCAGATAAGCGAACCGTAGCCAAAGATCCATACTGAGCCATCATCCGGGCGGCAGGCCAGCGTCGCCGCCAGCGAGGCTGCACGTTGTTCTGCCGACCAGAGTAGCGATTCCTCAATAGCGCCAAACGCTGTCTTACAATCCGCATTCATTAAGAAATCACGAGTTAACACTGTTTACTACCTCCGCCACTGCCCGCTTCCCGGCGTTCGTCTCATGCATCCGTCAATATTGCTGAAATATTATCCAGCTTTATCCTTCAATAAGCAATCAGCGGGGCGCTGGCAAGCATAAAAGCGGCGTCAGCAATTATTTTTTCTTATGCCACTTATCATCATCGCCTTTCTCGTAACTGTTCTTCACCGCCGCCCAGGCGACTTTGTGCGCCGTCTCTTCGCGGCTGGCGTCATCGCGCCGCTCATCTTTATCTTTATATTGATCCCAGGCGCTGTTAAACGCTTCTTTATAAATTTCCTGCGCATGAGCAGGCAGAACATGCTGAACGCTGTCGGGGAGTTCTTGTTTATTGCGATAGGGCATACTGACCTCCTGTTTGAGCATTAAATTTAAGTCTGGTACGCAAGCGGCTGGCTATCAAGGTCAAAATGAGTAGAAAAATTATTTTAGTAATTATCTGAATAGTAAGAACTAAATAGTGGTAAACATAAATTATAATAAACTAATCAAGATATCACTCGATACCCGTAAATTTAAGTAAAAAACCAGCGGTAATTTATCAAAATCTGTTACTTTACCGCCCTACGTTTTTATAATTATAACACCTGCATAAATGGAGATGGTTCATGACCCATGCACATGAGGCGGTAAAAACCCGCCATAAGGAGTCTTCCCTCGTCTTTCCGGTGCTGGCGCTGGCGGTGCTGTTTTTCTGGGGCAGCAGCCAGTCACTGCCAGTGGTTATCGCAATTAATATCCTCGCGCTGGTCGGTATTTTAAGCAGCGCCTTCAGCGTGGTCCGCCACGCCGACGTCCTCGCCCACCGCCTGGGCGAGCCCTATGGCTCCCTGATCCTCAGCCTGTCGGTGGTTATCCTTGAGGTCAGTCTGATCTCGGCGTTAATGGCCACCGGTGACGCCGCGCCGACCCTGATGCGTGATACGCTCTACTCCATTATTATGATCGTCACCGGCGGTCTTGTCGGTTTCTCTCTGCTGCTGGGCGGGCGTAAATTTGCCACCCAATATATGAATCTGTTCGGCATTAAGCAGTATCTTATCGCCCTGTTTCCGCTGGCGATTATCGTGCTGGTCTTTCCGATGGCGCTGCCGGGCGCAAACTTCAGCACCGGGCAATCGCTGCTGGTGGCGGTGATCTCGGCGGCCATGTACGGCGTTTTCCTGCTGATTCAAACCAAAACCCATCAGAGTCTGTTTGTTTATGAACATGAAGACGACAGCGACGATGACGACCCGCACCACGGTAAACCGTCTGCCCACAGCAGCGGGTGGCATACCGCCTGGCTGCTGGTGCACCTGGTGGCAGTGATCGCGGTCACCAAAATGAACGCCAATCCGCTGGAAACGCTGTTGACCAGCATGAACGCCCCGGTGGCCTTTACCGGCTTCCTGGTGGCCCTGCTGATCCTGTCGCCGGAAGGCCTTGGCGCCCTCAAAGCGGTGCTCAACAATCAGGTACAGCGGGCGATGAACCTGTTTTTCGGCTCCGTACTGGCCACCATCTCGCTGACGGTCCCGGTGGTCACCCTCATCGCCTTCCTGACCGGCAATGAGCTGCGCTTTGGCCTTGGCGCCCCGGAGATGGTGGTGATGGTCGCCTCGCTGGTGCTGTGCCATATCTCCTTCTCCACCGGGCGCACCAATGTGCTGAACGGCGCGGCCCACCTGGCGCTGTTCGCCGCCTATCTGATGACCATTTTCGCCTGACCCCGCTTACCCGCCCGGCGGAGTCCGGGCGAAAAAAAAGCCTGCCGGTGTTAACACCGGCAGGCTTTTTCTGTGATGCGTTCAGGCTTACTTGCTGGTATCCAGCTCGTCGAAGCTTTTCACCAGATCGTCAATCGCTTTCATCTGCTTGAGGAACGGCTCCAGTTTATCCAGCGGCAGCGCGGACGGGCCGTCGCATTTCGCGTGGTCCGGATCCGGATGCGCTTCGATAAACAGACCGGCGATACCTACCGCCATACCGGCGCGGGCCAGCTCGCTCACCTGCGCGCGGCGACCGCCGGAGGCAGCGCCAAACGGGTCGCGGCACTGCAGCGCGTGGGTGACGTCGAAGATAACCGGCGAGTTGTTGGAGGCTTTCTTCATCACGCCGAAGCCGAGCATATCCACGACCAGGTTGTCGTAACCGAAGTTAGCGCCGCGGTCGCAGAGGATCACTTTGTCGTTACCGCCTTCGATAAACTTATCGACGATATTGCCCATCTGACCCGGGCTGACGAACTGCGGCTTCTTGACGTTGATCACCGCCCCGGTTTTGGCCATCGCTTCCACCAGGTCAGTCTGGCGCGCGAGGAAGGCCGGAAGCTGGATCACGTCCACCACGTCAGCCACCGGCTGCGCCTGGCTGGCTTCATGAACGTCGGTGATGATTTTCACGCCAAAGGTCTGCTTCAGCTCCTGGAAAATCTTCATCCCTTCTTCCAGACCCGGACCACGATAGGAGTGGATGGAGGAACGGTTGGCTTTATCAAAGGAGGCTTTGAAGACGTAGGGGATGCCAAGCTTCTGCGTAACGGTGACGTAATGTTCACAGATGCGCATCGCCAGATCGCGCGACTCCAGCACGTTCATCCCGCCGAACAGCACGAACGGCAGGTCGTTCGCTACGTTGATATCACCAATGCTAACCACTTTTTGTTTCATAAGTTCGCCTTATCAGGGTGTAACCGGAATGGTTCCAGACTAATGCAATGTAATTTGTTTGTGCGAAATCGTATTGATCTGCGCGCGGATCATCTCACTGATCGGATCCTCCGGGCACTGCTCAACGAAATAGCTCAGATCCAACAGCGCCACGTGATCGCAGTCCAGCTGGGCGTATATCAGCCCGCGGTCGCGGATCTCATACGGATCTTCCGGGTTAAACTGCAGCAGCGCTTCGCTGGCGCGCAGAGCCAGCTCCATCTGCCGCTCTTCCATCAGCGCCGACTTCAGGGTGTCCAGCAGCTTGCGGATCACCTCGGCGTTATCCGCTTCGTCGAGATCTTCATTAAACAGTTCCGCCACCGGCCCGATGTTGCCCTTCAGCCATACCTCCAGGGTATGTTCGTCGAGGGTCTCGCCGTTAAACGGATTAATCAGCCACATCTCTTCGCTGGTTTCCGGATCCGCACGCAACAGCATTTGGGTCGGGAAGATCACCGGCACCACCGGCAGCGCCAGGCGCTGGGCGATCCACAGCAGGATCGCGCCTAACGACACCGCGCTCCCCTGACGGTTGACCAGCACTTTATCCAGCCATAACGCGTCGGAAAGACGATAAATGCCCTGCGAAGCGCCAAAGCCCCACTCGTCGTAAAACAGCGCCAGCAGGCGTTCAATCTGGCGCTCCTGGTCCCACGACGGCGCAATCTCCTCCTGCGCGAGGCGCAGCAGCCGCTGCAGCTCTTCCTCGACAAAACGCGACGGAAAATCGTCGCGGACCTGTTCAGAAATGAGGACCATGCCATCACACAATGGCGCTTTGTTAAATTCGAAATCCGCTAATGACCCCATGCCCTACCCCAGTATCGGTATTCTTGTGATGGCGAGTTGAATGATAATAAACAACACCACCAGCGCCAGCAGGAACGCGATAAAACGGCTCTGCTGGCTGCGCGGACGACGGCGGCCCAGCGCGATAAAACCTAATGCGATGTAAATGATAACGCCAAACAGCTTTTCAGTCAGCCATGCGCCGTCTTCGGTGAACGGCAGGTAGTGCGTTATCGCCATTAAACCCGCACCGCTGAGAAACAGCAGCGTATCGCTGCAGTGCGGCGCAATTCGCACCCACCGCTGGTTCAGCAGCGGGCTCTGATGATACATCCACCAGTAACGTAAAACGAACAATCCTACCGACACCACCACGCTGGCGATGTGCAGGTAGAGGACAGCCGTGAATAAGTTCATCAGCCAACGTTCTCCATGTCGGGTAAACGTCCGAGAGTCAGACGTTCATTGTCGCCATAGTCGCGACAGGTCGCGACGTCGAGATAGCCCGCTTCGCGGAACAGGGCGCGAACCGCCTCGCCCTGGGTCCAGCCATGCTCCAGCAGCATCCAGCCGCCGGGCAGCAGATACTGCCGTCCCTCGCGGATAATCTGCGCCAGATCCGCCAGCCCCTGATCGGCAGCAACCAGCGCCGTCAACGGCTCAAAGCGCACATCGCCCTCGGCGAGATGCGGGTCGGCGGCGTCGATATAGGGTGGATTACTGACGATCATGGCAAAACGCTGCCCGGCCAGCGCGCTAAACCAGTCGCTTTGCCGTATCGTCACGTTAGCGATGTCCAGATGAGCGGCATTGCGCAATGCCAGCGCCACGGCGTCCGGCATCACATCCACCGCGGTGACCTCGCAATTCGGACGCTCGCTGGCCAGCGCCAGAGCAATGGCGCCGGTCCCGGTGCCGAGGTCGAGAATACGGCACGGCGCGGCAGGCAGTCGCGCCAGCGCCTGCTCCACCAGACACTCGGTATCCGGTCGGGGGATCAGCGTCGCCGGGGAGACGAACAGCGGCAGCGACCAGAACTCACGCTGCCCAACCAGGTGGGCAATGGGTTCTCCGCGCTGACGTCGCTGCAGGAGCGCCTCCAGCGTCGTCGCCTCGTCAGCGGACAGCGTCGTTTCGCCGAAGGCCAAAATCCAGGTGCGCGCCCGGCCGGTAACATGTCCCAGCAGGATCTCGGCATCGCGTCGCGGGCTGTCGCTTTCACGCAGGCGGGCGATCGCCTGCTGCAGCCAGGCCTGAAAGGTCATCATTCCTGCTCGGACAGCGCCGCCAGCTGATCGGCCTGATATTCCTGAACAATTGGCTCAATCAGCATATCGAGTTTGCCTTCCATGGTTTCATCCAGACGATAAAGCGTCAGGTTGATGCGGTGGTCGGTCACGCGCCCCTGTGGGAAATTGTAAGTGCGGTTACGGTCGCTACGATCGCCGCTGCCCAGCAGGTTACGGCGCGTGGAGGCTTCCGCCTGCTGACGCTTGGCCACTTCGGCGGCGCGGATACGCGCCCCCAGCACTGACAACGCCTTGGCTTTGTTTTTATGCTGGGAACGTTCGTCCTGACACTCCACCACGATGCCGGTCGGCAGGTGAGTAATACGGATAGCTGAGTCGGTGGTGTTGACGTGCTGACCGCCCGCGCCGGAGGAGCGGAAAGTATCGATGCGCAGATCCGCCGGGTTAATGTCCGGCATTTCGGCTTCCGGCAGCTCCGGCATCACCGCCACGGTGCAGGCGGAGGTATGAATACGCCCCTGCGATTCGGTGGCCGGCACACGCTGCACGCGATGGCCGCCGGATTCAAATTTCAGCCGACCGTAAACGCCGTCGCCGCTGAATTTGGCGATCACCTCTTTGAATCCGCCGTGTTCACCTTCGTTGGCGCTGAGGATCTCCACCTGCCAGCGGCGCGATTCGGCGTAGCGGCTGTACATGCGGAACAGATCGCCGGCAAACAGCGCCGCTTCGTCGCCGCCGGTTCCGGCGCGCACTTCCACGAAAGCGTTACGCTCGTCATCGGGATCTTTCGGCAGCAGCAGTACCTGCAGTTGTTGCTCCAGCTGGTCGCCTTTTTCTTTGGCGTCACGCAGCTCTTCCTGCGCCATTTCGCGCATCTCCGGATCGTCGAGCATCATCTGCGCAGTTTCGATATCCTCCTGCACCTGACGCCAGTCGGTATAGCAGCGCGCCACATCGCTCAGTTGAGCATATTCCCGCGACAACGCGCGGAATTTATCCTGATCGGCAATCGTCGCGGCATCGCCGAGCAGCGCCTGCACTTCTTCATGGCGCTCGTACAACGCTTCCAGTTTGGCAACAATAGAAGACTTCATAGGCGTGAATTCACCCTGTCCTGAAAATAAGAGAAAGGTGCGCTATTCCAGCCCGAGGCTGTTGCGCAGAATATGCAGGCGTTCGTCGTCCCCGTCACGGGCGGCCTGCTGAAGAGATTTGGTTGGCGCGTGGATCAGGCGGTTGGTCAGCTTGCGGGCCAGATCCTGCATAATTTCCTGGGCATCACCGCCCTGCTCCAGCGCGGCCAGCGCCTTCGCGGTCAGCTCCTCACGGACCTGCTCAGACTGAGAACGGTATTCGCGAATCGTCTCGCTGGCGCTCTGCGCGCGCAGCCAGGCCATAAATTCGCTGGTCTCCTGCTCGACGATCGATTCCGCCTGCACCGCCGCGGCTTTACGCTGCGCCAGGTTATGCTGAATGATGTTTTGCAGATCGTCGACGCTGTAAAGGTAGGCGTTGGCCAGTTTGCCGACCTCCGGTTCGACATCGCGCGGAACGGCGATATCCACCAGCAGCATCGGCTGGTTACGCCGCGCCTTAAGCGCGCGCTCCACCATGCCTTTGCCGATGATCGGCAGCGGGCTGGCGGTGGAGCTGATAATAATGTCGGCCTCTTTCAGCCGTTCGTCGATATCGCTGAGGGCAATCACCTCGGCGCCCACTTCGTCCGCCAGCGCCTGGGCGCGTTCGCGGGTGCGGTTGGCAATCACCATTTTGCGCACGTGATGTTCGCGAAGATGGCGCGCCACCAGTTCGATGGTTTCACCGGCGCCGACCAGTAACACGGTGACGCTGGAGAGCGATTCAAAGATTTGCCGCGCCAGGGTACAGGCGGCGAACGCGACGGAAACGGCGCTGGCGCCGATATCGGTTTCGGTACGCACACGCTTTGCCACCGAGAACGATTTCTGGAACATCCGCTCCAGTTCGCTGACGTTAAGATGACCGCGGCTGGAATCAGCAAACGCTTTTTTCACCTGGCCGAGGATCTGCGGCTCGCCCAGCACCAGCGAATCGAGGCCGCTGGCGACGCGCATCAGATGGCTGACGGCGTCATTATCCTGGTGCCAGTAGAGGCTCTTACGCAGGTCTTCTTCGTTGAGGCCGTGATAGTTGCACAGCCAGCGGATCAGCGCTTCCTGCAGATTGTCCTGCTCTTCGACGCTGAGATAGAGTTCCGTGCGGTTGCAGGTCGACAGCACTACCCCACCCTGCACCATCGGCTGAGCCAGCAAGCTCTCCAGCGCCTGATCGAGCGTTTCCGGCGAAAACGTCACGCGTTCTCGCAGGTCGACCGGCGCTGTTTTGTGATTGATGCCAAGAGCTAAAAGGGTCATTGTGAGGGAGTAGTACCAGCGTTGCTAAGGTTAGTCTGAGTGCATCATACAGGATGCGCGTAATCAATAAAAGAGAGGCTCCCCTTTTGGAGTAATAGCCAAAGCAAGACCGCCATTAACGTTAATTTTTTGATTTCAGACAACTTGAACGTAGACGCTATCGCCCGGCGACGCTAGCATTAAAGGTTATAAATGTAACCTGCTACACAAATCGGCCCGCTGTTCCCCTGCCGCCGTTTTTCCCTGTAGACATCAAGGATTTGTCATCATTATGAATCGACTGTTCCGCTTGCTGCCGCTGGCCAGCCTCGTCCTCACCGCCTGTTCTCTTCATACGCCGCAAGGGCCTGGCAAAAGCCCGGATTCGCCGCAGTGGCGTCAGCACCAGCAGGCTGTTAGCAGCCTCAACCAGTTCCAGACTCGCGGGGCGTTTGCCTATCTTTCCGATGAGCAAAAAGTCTATGCTCGCTTCTTCTGGCAACAGACCGGCCAGGACCGCTATCGCCTGCTGCTGACCAACCCGCTGGGCAGCACCGAGCTGTCGCTGACCGCGCAGCCAGGCAGCGTGCAGCTGATCGATAACAAAGGCCAGACCTACACCGCCACCGATGCCGAAGAGATGATCGGCCGCCTGACCGGGATGCCGATCCCGCTGAACAGCCTGCGCCAGTGGATCATCGGCCTGCCGGGCGACGCCACCGACTATTCGCTGGACGATCAGTACCGTCTGCGTGAACTTAACTACACGCAAAATGGCAAAACCTGGCACGTCACCTACGGCGGCTACACCAGCGATACCCAGCCAGCCCTGCCGTCTAATGTCGAGCTGAACAATGGCGCTCAGCGCATCAAGCTGAAGATGGATAACTGGATCGTGAAATGATGAGCCGCTGGCCCTCTCCTGCAAAACTGAATCTGTTTTTATATATCACCGGCCAGCGGGCCGATGGTTACCATACCCTGCAGACGCTGTTTCAGTTTCTCGACTATGGCGACACCTTGACCATCGAACCGCGAACTGACGGTCAACTGCGCCTGCTGACGCCGGTGGCCGGCGTGCCGGACGAGGAGAACCTGATCGTTCGCGCCGCGCGTCTGCTGATGCGTGCCGCCAGCGAAAGCGACCGCCTTCCGGCGGGTAGCGGCGCCGATATCAGTGTCGACAAGCGCCTGCCGATGGGCGGCGGCCTGGGCGGCGGCTCATCCAATGCCGCCACCGTGCTGGTGGCGCTCAACCATCTCTGGGGCTGCGGTCTCTCGGAAGAGGAGCTGGCGACCCTGGGCCTTCAGCTGGGGGCCGATGTGCCGGTCTTCGTGCGCGGTCATGCCGCCTTTGCCGAAGGGGTCGGCGAAATTCTGACGCCGGTGGAGCCCGAGGAAAAATGGTACCTGGTGGCGCACCCGGGGGTCAGTATTCCGACGCCAGTCATTTTTCGCGATCCGGAGCTACCACGAAATACCCCGCGCCGGTCAATTAATACGTTATTAAATTGTGAATTCAGCAACGATTGCGAGCTTATCGCAAGAAAACGTTTTCGCGAGGTTGATGCAGCGCTTTCCTGGCTGTTAGAATATGCGCCGTCACGCCTGACCGGCACAGGGGCCTGTGTGTTTGCTGAATTTAACACCGAATCCGCTGCCCGTCAGGTGCTGGACACTGCCCCGGCATGGCTAAACGGCTTTGTGGCGCGCGGAGTTAACCTTTCGCCGCTCAAGCAGGCCCTGCTCTGAATCCTGCGCCGTGATGGCGCAACGATGACGAGTCAACCGGGGAAATTGAGTTACGGTGACAACGTCACCCTGTTCCAGACGTTGCATCGTGCTCTTTAAATACACCGACTGGATCGAATGGCGCCAGCCCGCACATTATTGGCCCACTCATCCACCACTGGACGCATGCCTGAGGTTCTTCTCGTGCCTGATATGAAGCTTTTTGCTGGTAACGCCACCCCGGAACTAGCACAACGTATTGCCAACCGCCTGTACACTTCTCTTGGCGACGCCGCTGTAGGTCGTTTTAGCGACGGCGAAGTCAGCGTACAAATCAATGAAAACGTACGCGGTGGTGATATTTTCATCATCCAGTCCACTTGTGCTCCCACCAATGACAACCTGATGGAACTGGTTGTTATGGTTGATGCTCTGCGTCGTGCTTCGGCAGGTCGTATCACCGCCGTTATCCCTTACTTCGGTTATGCTCGCCAGGACCGTCGTGTTCGTTCTGCTCGTGTGCCAATCACCGCGAAAGTGGTGGCAGATTTCCTGTCCAGCGTCGGCGTTGACCGCGTGCTGACCGTTGACCTGCACGCAGAACAGATCCAGGGCTTCTTCGATGTGCCAGTTGATAACGTGTTCGGCAGCCCAATCCTGCTGGAAGATATGCTGCAGCTGAACCTGGACAACCCGATTGTGGTTTCTCCGGACATCGGCGGCGTCGTGCGTGCCCGCGCTATCGCTAAACTGCTGAATGATACCGATATGGCTATCATCGACAAGCGCCGTCCGCGCGCCAACGTCTCCCAGGTGATGCATATCATCGGCGACGTGGCTGGTCGTGACTGCGTGATGGTCGACGATATGATCGACACCGGCGGCACCCTGTGTAAAGCGGCAGAAGCGCTGAAAGAGCGTGGCGCGAAACGCGTATTCGCTTACGCAACGCACCCGATCTTCTCCGGTAACGCTATCCAGAACATCAAAAACTCTGTGATTGATGAATTTGTCGTTTGCGATACCATTCCGCTGGCACCCGAAATTAAAGCGCTGGATAAAGTGCGTACTCTGACGCTCTCCGGTATGCTGGCTGAAGCTATTCGCCGTATCAGCAATGAAGAATCTATCTCTGCTATGTTCGAACATTAATCGAGCCGAGCATAAAAACCCGCTGCGGCGGGTTTTTTTGTCTCTGAATTTTTAATTCTTCCACAAAATCATTCGGCATGCGTCAAGGCGGCAAGTGAATGAATCCCCGGGAGCGTACAGGCAGTACGTGACCGGGGTAAATGAACGCAGCCAACACAGAGGCATCCCGAAGGATGACGTGGAAATGACCAATGCCTCCTTCACCTGCCATTTAGTTGACAGATGATGCGCTCATGGATGAAACATTATTGTGAACAGATTATTTTCCTCACATGTGATGCCTTTCCGCGCCCTCATCGACGCTTGTTGGAAAGAAAAGTACACCACCGCCCGCTTTACCCGCGACCTGATCGCCGGGATCACCGTCGGGATCATTGCGATTCCGCTGGCGATGGCGCTGGCGATTGGCAGCGGTGTGCCGCCGCAGTACGGCCTCTATACTTCAGCGGTGGCAGGGATTGTGATCGCCTTAACCGGCGGGTCGCGCTTTAGCGTTTCCGGTCCGACCGCCGCCTTTGTGGTGATCCTCTATCCGGTTTCCCAGCAGTTTGGTCTGGCGGGGCTACTGGTGGCGACGCTGATGTCGGGGATCTTTTTAATTCTCTTTGGTCTGGCGCGCTTTGGCCGTCTGATCGAATATATCCCGCTGTCGGTGACTCTCGGTTTCACCTCCGGGATCGGTATCACCATCGGTACCATGCAGATTAAAGACTTCCTCGGCCTGCAGATGCCCCATGTGCCGGAGCATTACCTGCAGAAAGTGGCGGCGCTGGCGATGGCCCTGCCAACGATTAACCCCGGCGATGCCGCCATCGGCGTCGTCACTCTCGGCACTCTGATCCTCTGGCCGCGGCTGGGTATCCGTCTGCCGGGCCACCTTCCGGCGCTGCTGGCCGGCTGCGCGGTGATGCTGGTGGTTAATTTGCTCGGCGGCGATGTCGCCACAATTGGCTCGCAGTTCCACTATCAGCTGGCAGACGGCACTCAGGGCAACGGCATTCCACAGCTGCTGCCGCAGCTGGTACTCCCCTGGGATATGCCGGGTTCAAACTTTACCCTGAGCTGGGCCTCGCTGCAGGCTCTGCTGCCTGCCGCCTTCTCCATGGCGATGCTCGGCGCCATTGAGTCTCTGCTGTGCGCGGTGGTGCTTGATGGCATGACCGGTACCAAGCATAAAGCCAATAGCGAGCTGATTGGCCAGGGGCTGGGCAACATCGTTGCGCCGTTCTTCGGCGGGATCACTGCCACCGCGGCGATTGCCCGCTCGGCGGCGAACGTCCGCGCCGGCGCCACATCGCCGGTGGCCGCCGTGATCCACGCCCTGCTGGTGATCCTGGCGCTGCTGATCCTCGCCCCGCTGCTCTCCTGGCTGCCGCTGTCGGCGATGGCCGCCCTGCTGCTGATGGTGGCATGGAACATGAGCGAGGCACATAAAGTGATCAACCTGCTGCGCCACGCACCGAAAGACGACATCGTGGTGATGCTGATGTGCATGTCGCTGACGGTGCTGTTTGATATGGTGATTGCCATCAGCGTCGGGATCGTGCTGGCCTCGCTGTTGTTTATGCGCCGTATCGCGCGCATGACCCATCTGGCGCCGGTCAACGTCGAGGTGCCAGACGATGTGCTGGTGCTGCGGGTGATTGGGCCGCTGTTCTTTGCCGCCGCCGAAGGCTTGTTCAACGACCTGGAGACCCGGATCGCCGGCAAGCGCATCGTGGTGCTGAAATGGGACGCGGTGCCGGTTCTCGACGCCGGTGGTCTGGATGCCTTCCAGCGCTTTGTGAACAAACTGCCGGAAGGCTGTGAATTGCGCGTATCTAACCTCGAGTTTCAGCCGCTGCGCACGTTAGCGCGCGCCGGCGTCAAGCCGCTGCCCGGACGCCTGAGCTTCTACCCCGATCGTCAGGCCGCGCTGGCTGACCTGTGATCACCCGGCGGCAGGCCCCTGCGCCTGCCGCATCAAGGCTCCGGTCGCCTGCTGCAGCCAGCTCAGCACCGCCGGCGTCATCCAGGTGCCCTTCATCAAATGCGGCTCCTGCTCCATTGCCCGACGAAACTTCTGCAACGTCTGCGGCCGGGTACCGGCATAGGACTGAAACAGTTCAAGCCACGCCCGGGCCAGCGCCTGACCCGACGCCGAGTCCGGCGCTACGCCCTCCCGGCACGCCTGATGCAGCTTCGCCACCAGCGCAGGCCACTCCTGTAGCCGGTCGAAATAGTGCCGGCGGGTGAACGCCATCTCCTCGTCGTCGAGGTAACGCGCCCAGATGGCCAGTTTGCTTTCGGCAAAGGCCTCGGTGATAAAGGCGATGATGGCCGGGGTGACGCCAGTCTGTTCAACCATTTGCGGCTCGGCGGCATGCATCTCGTTCAGGCGGGTCAGAAACTCCGGGCGCCCTGCCGTATCCTGCTCCAGGCGCTCCATCCAGCGCGTCGCCAGACTCATCGCCTGCGGGCTGTCCGTCGGGCAGCCGCTCGCCATCAGCGTCTGCACCTCCTCTGTTAGCTCGCGCCACGCCTGCGCGCGCTGTTCATCCTGTGCCGCAAACGGCAGCGCGGCTAACTCCTGTTGACTAAACCAACGATCGTACATTTTCATTAACTCCAGCGTCTGTAGCCAGGACTCCAGATCGGGTTCATTGCCGCCCGCCAGCGCCTCGCGCAGCACCAACAGCCGGTCGCGCAGCCTGCCGACATCGCGCAATTGGGCGTTGAGCGTCTCTATCTGCTGCGTCAGCAGCTCGGGTAGCGACAGCGTTTGCCGATCGAGATAGTCCTTGATGGTGGCGAGCGTCAGCCCGGCCTGCGCCAGCGCCTTTATCATATGCAGGCGCTGAACCGCGGACAGGTTATAGAGCCGATAGCCCGCCTCGCTTCTGGCCGAAGGCGTTAACAGCCCCGTCTGTTCATAATGATGCAGCGTACGCACCGTCATTCCGGCGCGCTTCGCCAGCTCTCCCACCTGAATTAACATGACTGCTCCTCTCTGTGGCCAGGTCCGCTACTCTGCTGCCTCACGTAACGTCAGGGTCAAGCGAAAACCTCATTTGCTATTCATTTTGGCAGCAACCTTAGCAGCACGGAGGTCAGGACGGAATGGGGTCGTATGGTGATGGGGAAAAGAGGAGGAAATAACGAGGGTCACAGGAAAACGCATCGGCCTTCAGGGGCCGATGCGGGAAATCATGCTACGGTTAGCTGTGGCGATGCTGATTACGACGGCAGCGTTTATCATAGTGGCGCACCCACCAGTAGCGGTCGCTGACCTGCTCGTGGCCGCCAATACGGGCACCGGCCAGCCAGAGCACGGCGCCAACGAAGATGCTTAAGATTGCGCCATGTGCAAAGAATTGCGGCAGGTTAAGCTGCGGAAGCTGGTTCAGAATGGAGTAACCTACCCCCACAACCATCACCACCAACCCTAACCCCATGAGTACGTTACCGAGTAACGAAGCGTTTTTGCGTTTCATGTGTCACCTCCGGACTTTGGGTTGCCAGGGAATATCCCCAAATCTTATAGGTGTAGTATAGACAGGGTCCCTGCCCTGGAGTGCGCCCACGATCACATTAGTGAACACCGATTAGACAAATATTTACAAATAAGCCTCTGAACAATATCAAATTCTAATGATTCAGGTGGGTAATCATCAATGCTGGTATTGTCTCGTGGGCAGAACTTTGTCAAGCGCGCCCGCAGACAGTACACTACGCGGCAGAGAATGCCCCATGCAGGAAAGAAAACGTGACCATTAAACTGATTGTCGGCCTGGCCAACCCCGGTGCGGAATATGCCGCCACCCGGCACAACGCTGGCGCCTGGTATGTAGATTTACTGGCGGATCGCCATCGTGCGCCGCTGCGCGAAGAGAGCAAGTTCTTCGGCTACACCTCGCGCATCAATCTGGCGGGCGAAGACGTTCGCCTGCTGGTTCCTACGACGTTTATGAACCTCAGCGGTAAAGCAGTGGCTGCAATGGCGACCTTTTATCGCATTAACCCGGATGAAATTCTGGTCGCCCATGATGAGCTGGATTTGCCGCCCGGGGTGGCGAAATTCAAGCTTGGCGGTGGCCATGGCGGCCACAACGGCCTAAAGGACATCATCAGTAAGCTCGGCAATAACCCGAACTTTCACCGCTTACGCGTCGGGATCGGCCATCCGGGTGACAAAAACAAGGTTGTCGGCTTTGTACTCGGCAAACCGCCGGCCAGCGAGCAGAAACTGATTGATGATGCTGTCGACGAAGCGGCGCGCTGCACCGAAATCTGGTTAAAGGACGGGCTGACCAAAGCCACCAACCGCTTACATGCCTTTAAGGCGCAATAAGCCGTTGTCGTGCGGCATTTTTGCCGCGCACCGTGTATAATAGGCAAAGCTATTCAATTTTCTGCAATCTGTTGCTTATAACAGATTGATTATCCAAAGATTAAGGTGATTTAAATCATGGGATTCAAATGCGGTATCGTCGGTTTGCCCAACGTCGGCAAATCCACCCTGTTCAATGCGCTCACCAAAGCGGGTATTGAAGCGGCCAACTTCCCCTTCTGTACCATTGAGCCGAACACCGGTGTCGTACCGATGCCCGATCCGCGTCTGGACAAGCTGGCTGAAATCGTCAAACCGCAGCGCATCCTGCCGACGACGATGGAATTCGTTGATATCGCGGGCCTGGTGAAAGGCGCGTCCAAAGGTGAAGGTCTCGGCAACCAGTTTCTGACCAACATTCGTGAAACCGAAGCTATCGGCCACGTGGTTCGCTGCTTTGAAAATGACAACATTATCCACGTTAACAACAAAGTGGATCCGGCTGACGACATCGACGTTATCAACACCGAGCTGGCACTTTCCGATCTGGACACCTGCGAGCGCGCTATCCACCGTGTGCAGAAGAAAGCTAAAGGCGGCGATAAAGACGCTAAAGCTGAGCTGGCGGCGCTGGAAAAATGCCTGCCGCAGCTGGAAAATGCCGGCATGCTGCGTTCACTGAAAAACCTGACCGACGAAGACAAAGCAGCGATTAAATACCTCAGCTTCCTGACGCTGAAGCCGACCATGTATATCGCCAACGTCAATGAAGACGGCTTTGAGAATAACCCTTACCTCGATAAAGTCCGTGAAATTGCCGCCGCCGAAGGTTCTGTAGTCGTCGCCGTTTGCGCCGCCGTTGAGTCCGATATTGCCGAGCTGGACGACGCTGACCGCGACGAGTTTATGGCCGAGCTGGGTCTCGAAGAGCCAGGCCTCAACCGCGTGATCCGCGCCGGTTACGAGCTGCTGAATCTGCAGACCTACTTCACCGCAGGTGTGAAGGAAGTTCGCGCATGGACCATCCCGGTCGGGGCAACCGCGCCGCAGGCAGCCGGTAAGATCCACACCGACTTCGAAAAAGGTTTTATCCGCGCGCAGACCATCGCCTATGAAGACTTTATTACCTACAAAGGCGAACAGGGTGCAAAAGAAGCCGGTAAAATGCGTGCAGAAGGCAAAGACTACATCGTGAAAGATGGCGATGTGATGAACTTCCTGTTCAACGTCTGATCCCGCTGGCTGGCGTTTTCGCCACCACCACGCCATAAAAAATCCACGCTCCGGCGTGGATTTTTTTTACCCGGACGACACGCTACTCCACAATATGGGTCTCTTCAGCCGCCTCATAGCCATCAACGATCTGCACAATTTTCTTTAATTCGCCCTCGATGAAAGCCGGGGTGGCGCTTTCCCCTGAGGCCGGGTGATGAAGCTCCACCGAGATGCCGCTGGCGGCATTGGTCAGTGACAGGCTGATCTCCTGCTGGCTCGCTGCGGACGATGGTCGCCCGATTTGCTGCACGATGGCCGCCGCCGCCGCGCGCGTATCAACGTCTGCGAGATGCCCCCACCTCATTTCAACATGTCCCTGCTGCCCTGCCTTTATCACCTGCAGCGTATAGCCGCTTCTTGCCGTTGCCATGTCTTTTCCTCCGGTTTCGTTGCCCGGGCGTCACATTATCAGCCCGGTTTTATCAGCAAAGTTCGTTCACGTGCGCCTTGCCGTTAATGACTCTTTTCCACATAGGTCTGCATGTTTTCTTTGGTCACTAACTCAAACGGGATCCAGACATGAGACTCGACCTTTTCTCCTTTAATCAGCTTCAGCGCTACCGCTAAGGCCGTTTTGCCCTGACCGACGGCGTCCTGGAAGACCGTCACCTGGATCTTATCGCTGGCCAGGGCTTTCAGCCCGTCCGGCGTGGCGTCGATCCCACCGATCAACAGCTTCTTCTGGCTCTTCTCCAGCGCCATCGCCGCGCCAATCGCCATCTCGTCGTTGTTCGCCGCCACAATATCAATCGCTTCCCCGTTGCCTGTCCAGTTCTGCATCAGATCCATTCCCTCGCTGCGGGAATAGTTGGCCGGCTGTTTCTGCACCACTTTCATTGCCGGATATTTGGCCACCACCTGCTCGACGTCTTTGGTGCGCTGCAGCGCGCCGGCGTCAGTGAGATTGCCGATCATGATGGCGACATTGCCTTTGTAGTTCGCCAGCTTCGCCAGCGCCTCCATCTGCAATGTGCCGGACTCCCGCTCGTCCGAACCGACAAACACCACGCCAGGCGGTAACGTTTTATCCCCCGGCGTCCGGTTCACATACACCAGCGGCATTTTGGCCTGCTGCGCCATCTTCGTCAGCTGCGGGGTGCTGGCGGAGTCCACCGGGTCGACGATGATCGCGTCCACGCCGGAGGCGATAAAGCTCTGCACCTGATCGGCCTGACGTCCGGTGTCGCCGCGGGCGTCTTCAAACTGCACGTCGACGTGGCGGGCTTGAGCTTCTTTCTCAATGGACTGGCGGATAATGGTGAGAAAGTTTTGATCGAAGTAGGCCATTGAGACGCCGATCTTCTCCGCCAAAGCCGAGGCGGAACTGGCCAGTAACCCCACTAACAGGATGATTTTACAGTGCTTCATAGCATGCCCTCAGAGGTCGAAATGAAATTTTCAATATAAACACAAATGGTATATTTAAATCATTTTCAGACTACGAAGGGCGTTCGGTTCTTGCAATAAGGATGTAAAGAAAATGTTGCCATGCGCACACTTTATTTCACCGCCTCACTCACCGAGGGCTTACCGGTAGGGGGATCTCAGCGGGCGGCGACTGCTTTCGCTTCAGCAGGGCATACTCCACGATCAGCTGTTGCAGATGCAGCTCCGCGAGGCTTCCCCGGGCGGCGGGCCAGGGTTGCTCAACGGGAGGCACGGCCAGCTGGCGTAGCTCCTCCTCCAGCGGAACGGCGCGGTTAAACGACTGCATGATGGCAAACACTGCGGTTTTCAGTTCGCTCACCGTGAGGTATCTCCCCTTCTGCTCGTCGAGGGCATTGAGCTGGCCGGCGAGCCGCTGCAGCTGCTGCATTCCCTCGGACCAGCCGGTGAGGTTTTCCGCGGGCAGTGCGGCAGCGCTCAACTGCTGCCGCCACTGCTGCGCCAGCGGTTGTGCTTGATCCGGCCAGCGACTCAGGGCCTGCCGGACCAGCTGGTCGCCGTAGCTTACCGCCCAGTCCGGCGCCAGGCGGGCGAGCTCGCCAAGCTGGCGCTGCGTCTGAGGCAGATCCACCGGCATCAGGGGAGATGCCCCCGGCAGGCCCGGTATCACATTTTGGGTCACCGAAATGGGCGGTAAATCGGACTGACGCAACGCCAGCCATCCACCGACGGCGATGCCCGTCACCGCCAGCATGGTGACCATCCCGGCGACAAACGGCTTCCAGCGCGGCGCGGTTGCCGGAGAAGACGCCACCACTGGCGCGGGCCGCTTTGCAGGTAAAGGCGGCGCCAGCGGCTCAGCCTTTGGTCTACGTTTTAGTTCTGGCACTGGTTCAACCTTCGCCGCATCCTCTTCGCTGACCAGAGCGCCGGGAAGTTCCGCGTCAGACACCGCCACCGGCGGCGCGGTGGGGAGCGCTGGCGCAGGGTCGAGATTCTCGAAGCGGCTTACCGTGCTGTGCAACAGCGCCCGCAGGTCGCTCAGCGAGTCTTCAGGCGCGATCTCAAGGCGCTGGAGCACTGCGTCGAAGCTTTGCAGCGAACGTTCAGCCTGACCAAGCGATTCGAGATCCGCCGGGGCGAGACTCAGAGTGCGGATCACCTGCCGCAGCCGCTTGCTCAGGGTGCGGAAGATCTCTGTCCGGGCCGGGAGCGCCTGCGGCCACAGGTTTTTACCCTGGTGGGCCAGCAGCGACTCCATTAGCGACAGCCCCTCGTGGATCCCTGCCAGCCCGCCCAGCCTGGCGCGGGCCAGCGTATACCAGGCGACAGTCTGCAGATCCGCGCCGTGATGCTCCAGCAGCGAGCGGGCAAGCTGCTCGGCATACGGCCAGTTAATATCCGGCCGCGCCGGGTGGCTGAGCTTGTTCATTTCCGCACGCAGGGCAATAAAATCAGCCAGCGTGCGCGGGTCGCCACCGGTTTTATAGTGGCGTTCGTCGTGTGTTGTCATCATGATGTCTTTCTGCGAGAGATTAGAGGGCGGAGCGGGCGTCAAGGTACTGCTGGCGTTTGAGGTGGCGGATCAACACCCTGCCCTCGGGCATAAACTCTGTGCCGTAACGCACCAGGCCAATATCCTTCAGCTCCGCATCAATGGCATAGCGCAGTTCGCCGGGCGCATGCTGATCGAGCATCACCACCGCGATCCGCTGCAGGCGCGGTTCGTACTTCAATAATACCGCCGACAACGTGCTCATCAGTTGATGCGCCGACGCCGGCATGCCCTGGAGGATAGCGGTCATATCCGGCAGGCCGTAGTCCGGCAGATGCGCCAGCGTTCCAGCCCGACAGTTGAGGATGCGCTGCATGTTATCGAGCACCGACAGGATGACCTGATCCGTTTCGCTGACAGTATTCAGGTCAAGCCCGCCGGCGAAGTTGCCGTACAGGATGTCATACAGGGAGGGACGAGGCATTTTCACTTCTCCTTAAGCGGGTGCAGCGTCAGTTGATTTTGGCTGGCTTCGATAATGCGCGGCCTCGCCGGGTCAAGATCGTCCCGGGTGAGTACCAGCCGCCAGCTGTTTTGCGTCAGGTCTGGATCGATAAACATGGCCGCCACCGCCACAAACTGCGCGCTGGTTTCCATAGGCATATCGACGGTCACCGATTCGCCCGGACGCAGGCGAACATCTTTTTCCGCCACCCGGTCCGCCTGCAGCGCCTGGCCATCGCCAGCAAACAGCGACGGGTAGTCAGTATTGTCGAACGCCTGCCGGTCCTTAAGCTGGTAAATACGCACTACCGTCGCCAGGGAGGCGCCTTTGGCGTTGTTATTCACCCCTTCCCGGGCGCGAAGATCCAGATGAAGCGTTTTCACCTGGGGGTAAAAAATGGACTGGGTCACGGAAACGGCGCCGTCTTTCACGGTCTGCGTCAGGCCGCAGCCGGTTAAGACGGTAACCATAAGGAATGCCAGCAACCTGGCGGAGGGTTTAACTGCGGTAATCGCCATCTTCATCGCTCTCCCTGCGGTGGATATTTTCCCGGACGCGCTGATAGCGCCCCAGATAAATCGTGATCCTGTCGTCAGCCTGTTTTTGCGCATCCAGCGGACGCAGCACAGCGGTACGGCCAAGCTGGACGGCATGCGCCTGCTGGCAGCAAAGTTGCGCATCCGGCAGTAAATGGCGGGCGACGCAAAGCTGCAGCCGCACGTCGAGATGAGATCCGAGCCAGACGTGCAGGAGCGCCATCAGGTCGCTGAACAGTTCGCCGCCGGGCAGCCAGCCGCGGACCTCATCAGGCTTTTCCGTCGCCAGCTGCAGCAACACCTGACCGTTCACATCCGTGGCGTGGGTTCCCATCACTGGCCTATGTTGCAGGCTAACCGGCTGGCGGACGCTCATCGTTAACGGCTGCGACAAGGGGATCCGGCAGGGATCGTGGTGGTACACCGTCGCCCGGGTCCCCGGGGCCAGGAGCGCCACCAGCGCCTCCATGCCTTCCCCGGATCTCCCCGGCAGCATCATCACCGGCAGCAGCGCCAGAAATCGCGACAGCGGCGCTGCGGCAACGGCGGCACATCCCGGTATGCCCAGCCCCGCCAGGCCCAGCAGATACTGCGAGGTGTTGTCTGTGCCACCCGCCCGAAAGGTTGCCGGGTAGGAATATTTGCGCCAGATACGGTAATACTGGGCGATCAGCCGATGGTTAAAGATATCGAGAAAATCCTCGGTCGCCTCGACGCCTTCCCGCCGTTGCGCAATGTCATCGCTATAGTGGGTCGGCAGCGGGGATTCCACGCCGTAGAGCCCCATAAAAGCAACGCGCACCGCCGGCGGTCGGGGCGGTTCAGGATCGTCCATTCCACGGATTTCGCCGGCCGGGAAACCCATCCCCGGATGCGGGCGAAAGCGTATGGGCTCATCACCCAACTGCCAGTCGCTGCCGATGACCGGCGCCTTCGGCTGGATCTTCTCCAGCAACTGGCAGAAGCGGTAAAAATTCATGTATGGCAACTGAGGCCGGAGCTGATCCATCAGCCGGGCAGCCGCAGACTGTGATTCTCTTTCCACCGGATACATTTTCCTTCAGGTTGAACAATGAGCGTTAGCTGGTTGAACTGATTCATATCGGCATACAGCGCGAAAAAGCGGTTGAGCATGTCGCCAAACAGGTGGACATCGCCCGCGCCGGTAAATCCGCTACCGTCGAGCGTCACTTCGATATCCAGCCCGCGCAGCAGGAATCCCTGTTCGAAACGCTGAATTCGGTGATGGCTGACCGCCAGAATAGCGTCCAGACGACGGTTATTGAGCTCATCCTCCCGCCAATTGTAGAGCGACAGCGTACCGCGCAGTACCTCGGCGCTGCTCATCATATTGAGAAAACGGGTGCCCAGATGGCTCATGACCCGCCAGTGGTAGCGGTCTTCCGCCGGGGGATATACCGGCAATGTGGGCTTACAGAGATTGCGGACGGTAAGCGGCGTGGCTGATATCGACTCACAGCGATCCAGCAGCGTGCTCTGTAGCGCCCGGCGCGGCAGCTGGCCGTTAGTGCCGGTGATGCGCAAGGAGACCGTTTCCCGTGCCAGCGCCCGGTCAGCCTCCCATTGCTGTCCGCCGAGGATAAGCCAGGTATCGTGCATGCCGGTGACGCCCCGTTTGACGCGGGTGTGGTAGTAGCGCTCCGGCGCATGGCGACGCATCATTCCCCCCTGGTGACGAAAGCGGGTGAAAGGCACATAGCGCGCCTCCCCGGTGCGCCCGGAGCCGGTCACGCTGTCGACAGAATAGATTTCGGTATGCCCGTCCTGCAGGCGCTTCGGACGCAGGAGGTATTCGCTCTCCAGCCCGCTGATGGTCAACGGATCGGCCTCGAGGGTAAACAGGTTAATCACCGGCACACAGTGCAGGCGAAGGCTGCTTGCGCTGACGGGTAAATCGCTTTGCCAGACCTCGCTGAACACCACCTCAAGCGTGAAATGCGATATCCCCGCCGGCAGGGTGATGTTTTCCAGGCCATTTAGCTGCACGAACATAAATTTTTCGCGAAAGGTGAAATACTCGAGCAGCAACTGATAGCCGCTGAAAGCGCTCTCCCCCTTCGGCCATAAACGATCCTCCTCGCTGAATCCCCCCGGGGAAAAATAGCCGTCGAGGCTTACCCGCTCTGTCTGACCCGGCAGGCGCAGGTACAGCGCGACCTGGCGTCGGGTCAGCCACAGATGGAGGGCGCTGCCGGTAACGGCGTCTTCCCCCAGGTACAGCGCCAGGCGGCGGAGATCGGTCTGCGACCAGTCAGCCAGCTCGCTACAGGCGAATCGTAGTCGCAGGGCCGAACGCCCGTCCGGCTCCGCCGTCATCACCGCCTCCTCTATCGCCAGCGGGTTAAGCGTCAGATCGCGGGTGGTTCGGTACCGGCACACGGTATTTTTCGGCCCCAGTGGGCGGGAGCTAATCTCAAACCCGGCGGGCACCGTTTCCGCCATCTTCATCGCCGGCAGCGTTGGGGTCAGCGCCACGATCGATAACGACGGAATGGTGCGCAAATAGTGCGGCCACAGCATGCTGACCAGCCCCTCGGTCAGCTCCGGCAGATCATCATCAATTTTTTCGCGCAAGCGACCTACGGAAAAGGCAAAGCCTTCAAACAGGCGCTCAACGTAAGGGTCCGGCGTACCGGCTTTATCGAGATCCAGCATCGCCGCCCGATCGGGGTGAGCCTGCGCGAACGCTTTTGCCGCCTCGCGCAGGTAGCGCATTTCAGCGTCAAAATATCGCAGGGTTAAATCGTCCATTATGAATATTCCATTATTCGTCTACAGGGAGACACGCAGCATGGCTGCGCGGTCAGATTAGTTGGCCGCCGGGCGGCCATGAGCAGAGGAGGCCCGGCGTCGCAGGTCAACGCCAATCAGTGAGGGAGGCGGTTTCAGTATCCCTCTTCGCCGGGTATATCGTCGGTCAGCGGAACACGCTCAGCAGGCGCGCGCACGCTGAATATCGTCTCCGGTAGCGTAAAGTTTCGCAGGGCCAACAGCGCCAGCGGTCCTTCCCCCGCCTCGGTACGCAGCGTGTAGTTCAGCAACAGACCATCCGGCGCTTTCCAGCTCAGGCTCCAACTGCTGCTCGTTCCGGGATAAGCGCTGACCACCGCCTTATCCAGCAGGCGGATCCAGCCCCAGGCGCCCGGGAAATCGCCATACTGGCGGGTGCCCGCCCGGGTACTGATCCAGCTCAGACTGGCGCCCGGCGCTTCGGTGTCGGCGGGCCAGCTGAACCGCCGCCAGATCGGCATCTGGTTCATATAGACAAGTTTCTGACTGTCGATGACCAGCTCCGTCTGCATCACGCCGTCCGCGGTGCCGGGGCGAAGCGCAAAATGCAATCCCGCTTCGCCGTTGGCGAACGCGACGTCGGAGAGATGGCTCAGGGTATTCATCGCCTGCAGAAAGGCCGGGTTAAATGTCAGTCCCTGAGCATTGATACTGTCCGCCATCCAGCGGCTCCCCTCTTTATGCAGCACACCGTTCAGCCGGGTCTGCAGAAAGCGGGCGATGCGCCCGGTCTCGCTATTGAGATATTTTGCCAGCAGCGGCAGAGAGACTTCACTGCTGGTATTTTTAAAGGGGTAGCGACCGCCAAAAGCGCTATTCCAGTCCTCCACCACCGCGCTGCGCCACTGGGCGTTGAGACTTTCCGCCGCCGGGGTCAGCACCTGCTGCCAGGCCTGCTCCATCGGGCGAACAAACAGCGTCTGCCCAAAACCACTCCACTGCTGGCCCAGTCCCGCCGCCACCAGGCTGCCGTAGTCGCGCGTTTCGGTTAAATCCACGGCCTTGCCCTGGAACACCGTCTGCGCAAGTAACCGGGTCATCGCCTGCGGGTCGGTGGCGTTGGTGACCTGCTGCAGGCGCAGACGCACCTGGGTGACGCGGGTCAGGAAGGTCTGCAGGCTAAGACGGCTGGTGGGCGTCCCGCCGTCGCGATTGTCCAGCAGCGCCAGTACGGGCCCGAAGGTAGCATCCAGAGGACCGCGCGCGCCGGACCGTTGATCGATGGCGGGCGGGTTGTCACGGTTGAACAGCTGCCTGGCCGATTTGACCAGCGAATCGGCGATGGCTTCCCCGGTCTGGCCGGTTCGCCCCTGCACGCTCAGGGTGTTCATCAGCGCCACCAGCGGCGACTGGCGCACATCGGCCATCAGGGTCAGCTGGTCGATGGCATCGGAGAGGGTCGCCGCGCGCTGCCAGCGTAAGCTGTTGAGAAAATCCAGCCAGGCGCCGCTGAAATCAGCGAAATAACGCTCCGCCAGCCGGGCTCGCAAGGCTTCCGGCGACGTCGACTGTGCGGCAGGTTGCTTCGTGTCGCTCAGCACCCAGTCCATTTCATCGCGGCGCTCCGCGACCACTTGCTCAATGGCCGGCTGCACGGCCTGCTCCCAGGCCTGACGGGTAAACATTCCCGGCACCACCTCATCAGTGCTGAACAGACGCGAAGCATCGGTGTCCGCAGTCATATCCGCCAGGCGCATATCGGCATACTGATTCGCCACCTGCGCGAGCATCTTCTGATAAAGCGTGGACTCACTGTTGCGCTGGCCCAGCTGGCGAATTAACCGTATGCGCGCCTGGCTTACCAGCCCGTCATCGACAGGCAGACGCCACTGCGGATACGACGCCAGACTGGCGGCATAAAATGCCAGTAACGAAGGGCCGCTGCCCTGCCAGACGGCGTCGGCGATGCCTGAGCGCTGCGGCCAGTCCTGCATTAGCGTGGTAGCGAACCACGCGGCGTCCATTTTTTCCGGGCGGGTCAACATCAGATATTGTTTCAGTTGTCCGTAAGCGGACTTCGTCATCTTCTCTCGCAGCGGGCTGTCCGGCGGCAGCTGCACGAAGGCGTTCAGTTGCCGCTGAAGATGCTCCGCTGCCGCATCGCGCAGCAGCGGCTGCGCCCTCTCCCCGTAGCGCGGAAACAGCGCCGCCAGCAGGTCATCGTTCTGACTGAGGCCAGCGCGGGCATACCACGGCGCGCCGTGCTGCGAGCGGTATTCCAGTTTAGAAAACGTTTTCTGTAACGCGGAGAGCGCATGCAGGCGTACGGCCAGCGGCTGTTTTCCCGCCGAGGCCTGCTGCACCTGCTGCTGTGCGGTCGCCACCAGGTGGCGGTTGGCGATAAAAGAGACTGTCATTGAGGCGGCCCAGAGTAACATCAGGGCAGCAGCGGCCACGCTCATCCCACACATCCAGTTGACGCCCTGTTTGCGCGGACGTAGACCGGCTGGCAGCCACAGCACAGAGTCTGGTATCGTTTCCCAGCGGTTATCCCGTCCCCAGTGATGACTGACACTGCGACCAGCCTCTACTGACGCCTCACTAAATACCACCCCGGCCAGCGGCAATGGTCGGTATGGATTAAGCAGTATCGATAACGATTCCACCACCGCTTCCGCTTCCCGAGTCAACTGGTCGGCCAGCGCGAGTAAAAAATTGTGCTGTGGTTGCCCGCATATCTGCTGGATGCCCTGCTCTATCAGTAACGGCGCCAGGGCAGTGAACTGTTCGGCAACTATTTGCGGCGTACAACCTGCGGGTAACAGGCAGCCTACAGGCTGAGTGATACGTCCATTTTTTTCGTTGCCCCCCTCATACAGCGACCAGACGTATAGGGGAAGTTTCCATCCAAGAGCTTCGTAGCGTAGCTTTAGAGAGTGAGACACACTGTCCATTTCATCTGGCGTGAGCCTGGGCTTCGTTCTGTTCATCGTTGTCAAAACGCCGTCAAAGCCCGATGTTACCCACACCATACCATCAGCCGGGCGATAACGCAGTTTACGCAGCGCTGTGAACCAGGCGTTATCTACCGCTGCCCCAGGGTCTCCACCCCACAGCAATAATGTACCCTGATCTTCCTGCCAGAGTTCCTGCGTGAGCTTTGGGGTCAGTTGTTCTACGTCTCTGACTGAGCCAATTATCAGCAGAATACGGACTTTGCGGGACCAGGCGCGTCCATACTGATAGCGTAGAGTCTGGCGAATTTCCCCCACCGTAATATGATGGGGAGGTGTCAGCGCCACGCGCCCTTCTTCGCCGGGTAAGACGTTGGCCTGCTGCGACTGCCGGCGATATAAACTCTCCTTCACACGGCGGGACATTGCAGGAAGGTAAAAAACAAATACCAACGCCAGACAGACCAGGACAAACGCCAGTACCTGCTCGCCCCGCGTATTGATATTCAGCATGCCGCCATAGCGGGTGATCCCCCACCATATTGCAGCCATCCCGGCCAACGTAAGCCCGGCCAGGCCAAACCGGCCCAGGCCATTACCCGGTATATTCATCTTCACTCCCTGGGGTGATGGTACTGATAAAATGTTCCTGTTCGCTGGAAAATAACGCCAGCAGGGGCTGTTTACGGAGGCTGACCAGATCGGCTGCCAGCGCGGTCAGGAGCCAGGGCGCTGCGGGTCCCGGAATACCGCACCATTTTTCCAGCAGCGCGATATCTTCAGCTTTCCATGGGGTATGCATTTTGCCGCCCTGCGTGATAAGCGCGGCGCTTCTTTCCGTCCATTTTTTTGCGTCCCCGATAACGGAGGGCGTCTGGCAGGCGACAGTCTGGGTTTCCAGAAACAGGGTGATATCGTCTTCAAAGTTCGTCATATCTAAGGGCATCGGACGTAACAGCCGTGATGAGTGCGGCAGATGGTATTTTTGCGCCACATCATCGCTGGTCAGCAGCAGCACGGCCAGCCCGTCGGAGTATGCTGTACCACCGTTGAGCTGGATGACCAGGAGTAAATTGACCGTCAGTACAGGCTGCTTCAGGCGCTCCTCCACTTCCGACAGTGAGAATGAGCCGGTAACGGTAATAGCATCAGGCACGGCGCGGCCAGGAATGTGTTCTTTCCAGAGATTACTGAAACTGCTGGTCAGCTCAGGCGAGGGATTATCCGTGATCAGGGTGACATACAGCGGTAGCTCTTCCGGCAGGCACTGCACGCGCTCTTCTATACTGGTCAGCAGCGCATGCATCGCACTCAACTGCACCGGCTCTTCTGCCGGAAGGTAATTAATCCTGCGGGTAAGTCCGTATTGCTGAGGCCGCTCACTCCCCCAATGCGCCGCAGAAATATGATCCGGCAACAGCACTGCACTGCCCAGAACGGCCAGCCAGCGCCCGGCCCAGTCTTCCCACCTCTGCTGTCCGTATTCCGCCTCTTTCAGCAAGAACTGATGCGCTTTCAGATCCCTGTCCCACAGGTAGCAACGCAGGCAAAAAATCAGCAACCAGCATCCTGCAGGCATCAGGGATACCCACCAGATATTTATCACTGAGAGAATTTTTACGGTGCCGGAAGCATGGAGGATAAAGAGCAGGATACCGATAATCGCCATCAGTACACCGGCAAACAGCCATCGGGTCAGTGAAGGAGCCGATGGCTGCTCCATGGTCAATGCTTTTGTTCGTACCCAGCCCATTTTTTATCCTATAGCGCATTCCGGCGCGCCGGAAATCACCTGGCAACCGCACTGACATTTGCAGCCATCGATCACGATGGCTTTACCATCGGAAGACCATTCCGGCGCTCCCTCAATAATGGCATTAGTGCCATGTCCCGGAATCGGGCAGCTGACTTTATCCCCCACCAGCGCTACAGGCTTTCCATTTACAATCATGGTGGAGGATGCGGAAATAACAGCACCGCCGTGCGTAGTTTTATCGCCGAGTAATACAAAACCTTTGGACATTGAATTTCCTTTTATATATCAGCGATACAGTAGTTATTAATTAGAATACTCAATCGCATCTATTTCAACCTAAAGAGTGAGGCAATAACATTTAATAACAGACAAAAACCGGCTACTCCTATCAAAGAAAGAATAATAAACATAAAATAATATCTGGAATATCTGCACGCCTCTCTTTACTTAATATATACTTCTTCCCCCAGGTGATATCCCCTACATTAATAACTTTTCACTTCGAACGCCAATTGCCAGACGACCTTATACTCGCGAGATCCGCCTTAATTTCTATTGCATGCTCTATACAATAAAAAATACACTAACAACAAAATAATCAGAATTATAAGAAAATAAAACAGACATTTTCTGATTAGGTGGCAACAGTGGGTATACCTCGCTAATACGACGACTATAGCTCTCTATCGTTTTGCGTTCGCCATAACCTATGGGAAATCCGAAGCGTTCGCGCATCCATCGCTGCGTCATTACTGATTCAAGACTAAATGGCAGCGGATTAGGAAATAACCAAGCCGTTTTTTTTCATCTTCTAACCGCAAAGTCACTTCCTCAAGATTTTTTCTGGTTATTGATAAAAGATAAAAATATTCCTTACCGCCTCATATCCAGCCTGGAAATATCATCACTGACAGTAATCGTTAGTTTTGTTTTGTAGGGAAGTAAACCTTGTTCATAAATATCCTGATAAGGTTTACCTAATTGCTTCACAAGTGTTCGATATCAATATTCATTTGCCACCAAGTCGCTTTTTCTCCAGCGCAATATGAATCTCCTTTGCTCGCTTCAGTGGATAAAAAGTCACGGTTTCTGAAAATAAATCCTTGTTATAGGTAAATCCGACAGAACTATTTTGATGAGGCATAGGTAAGGTATATATCTCTTCCCCCCCCTATAAGCAGTCATAACAATTTTTGCTTCAACGTAAACCAACGGAAATCCTAGATAAGCCCGCACCCACTGCTGAGTCATAACTCGTTCCAGACCAAACGGCATAGGATTAGGAAACAGCCAGTCAGTTTTGGCTTCATCTTCAAACCTTAACATTTCTTCTTTCAGATTTTTAATAAGCACCACTTTTTTCCGTTGACAATCATCGTTGATGACGATGAAATAATTTCACTACTGTACATGATTTTACCATCCATTAGAAAAAAACCTTATATGTTGAACGCCACCGATTTTTTAAAATAAGATATAGCATCACACATTATTTATTAACGACACAACGAAATACATACTGCGGACCAACACCATATTTTTCATAGTCATCGTCTTTATCGATCTTCGGAACTGGCAATTTTGATTGCCTGAACATGGTTAAAGCGTACTGTCTGTCGCCGCCAATATATCCACGCAGGACTTTTTTAGTACCCTGCGCAGGCCCCTGAGGATCGTTTACCGGAGAATGAGAGTAATAATCTGCTGCATACCAGTCATCAGTCCATTCAGAGCCACTGAGCCCCATATCATACAGACCCAGGGGGTTTGGGGGATATTTGCCTACTGGGTAAAATGGGAAACCAAAACCATCTGTATATTTATCTAATTCATCTTTACCCGGAACATTTTTTCCAGGTAAATAGCCGCCATTATTTGTTGGAAACTGAAAATATTGACCTCTGGATCTTGCTGCATATTCCCATTGCGCCTCTGTTGGTAAATCAATCTTTTTACCAGACTCCTTACCTAACCACTGACAATAGTCTTTTGCCTGTTGCCAGGTAACACCAACAGAATAATATCCTTTTTGCAAGGATGGATAATTTTTTAAAAAAATATGGATGGGTGCTTTTTTTACCCCTGTTATCTGCAAATATTTATTATAATCATCATTGGTGATTTTGTATTTTGATATCGAAAAATCGCTTAATACAACCTTATGTAATACCTTATCATCCTGGTTTATGCTGAAAGGCAGTTTTTCACCGACTAATGGGCCAAAATCCCCCATTAAGAACTCGCCGCCCTTAACGGGAACCATGTTAGAAAGCGACTTAGCAACAAGCGCTTCAGACAAGGTTTCACGCTTGCCAGTACTCTTCTGGTCGCACCCGAGCAGTAAACTGGCGGCAACAGAAGC